>JAFHKH010000700.1 GCA_016937595.1 Pseudomonas cedrina subsp. fulgida
TTTTATGTTTGATAAGAGCTGGCTTGCCTGCGATGGCATCACCTCGGTGAGCCTGATATACCGAGTCGTTTGCTCGCAGGCAAGCCCGCTCCTGCACATAAGCCAGGGCCTGCAGGTATCAGTGTTTGCTCTGGTCCTGCGGCATGGCCAGCAGCTGTTTTTCCTGGTTCCAGTCGAACGGTTCGTCGTTCTGTTCGGCTTCGAAGCGGCGCTCTTCCAGGGCTTGGTACAGGTCCAGTTCTTCGTCCGGCATGAAGTGCAGGCAGTCGCCGCCAAAGAACCACAGCAGGTCGCGGGGCACCAGGTGGGCAATTTGCGGGTAGCGCAGGATGACCTGGCTCATTATGTCCTGGCCCAGGTATTGGCTTTCGATCGGATCGATCGGCAGCAAGGCGCGCAATTCGTCGAAACGCTCCAGGAACAGCACATGGCTTTCCTCGGGTACCTGTTCGGCTTCGCCGACGGCAACCAGGATGCTGCGCAAGTGGTCGAGCAAGACGAGATGATCGGCAACGACGTTGGACACGCGATAAGTCCTCTAAAGCAAAAACGCGCGAGAGTATATAGCTCTCGCGCCCGTATTTATATGACCGCCGGGATCAGCGGACTTTACCCTCGGCCTGGGTCAGCTCTTCCTTGCTGAAATCGTCCACATCGATGACCTTGCGGCGGGCGGCTTCGGCATCACGCAGGGTTTGCGCCTCGGCCGGTTGCAGCACCCCGGCGTGCAGCGCGGCATCAATGGCATGCTCTCCCGCGGTCGGTTTGACTTGACCGCTCTTGAGCGCGGTGTGGAGTTTCTTCTGCAGGGGATGGCTGGCGCCGAGCAGGTCGTAGGCCTGTTGCAAGGCGCCAACCGGATCCTGCGCCGATTGCGGGCGGTAGCAGCCGGCCAGTAACTCTTCCAGGGTCGGGTCGCCTTTGGCGCGGCCGATTACCTCGGCGACTTGAGCATCCAGCGCATCGGACGGACCGGTGTGGCGACGGCCGAACGGGAACACGATGACCCGCAACAGGCAGCCCAGGACTTTGTTCGGGAAGTTGCTCAGCAATTCATCCAGCGCACGTTCCGACTGACCGAGGCTTTCCTCCATGGCCCAGGCGAACAGCGGTTTCAGGTGGTCCGGTGAATCGAGGTCGTGATAACGCTTGAGCGCGGCGACGCCAGGTACATATGGCTCAGCACATCGCCGAGGCGTGCCGACAGGCGTTCGCGGCGCTTCAGTTCGCCGCCCAGTAGCATCATGCTCAGGTCGGCCAGCAGCGCAAATGCGGCAGCCTGGCGGTTGAGTGCGCGGAAGTAGCCCTGGCTCAAGCGGTTGCCCGGGGCCTTTTCGAAGTGACCCACGCCAAGGTTCAGCACCAGGGTACTGGCGGCGTTGCTCACGGCAAACCCAATGTGCTGCATCAAAAGGCCGTCGAATTCCTTAAGTGCCTGGTCGTGGTCTTCGCGACGGCCAGGGCCATTTCCTTGAGCACGAACGGATGGCAACGAATGGCGCCCTGGCCGAAGATCATCAGGTTGCGCGAAAGAATATTCGCGCCTTCCACCGTGATGAAGATCGGCGCGCCTTGCCAACTGCGACCCAGGTAGTTGTTCGGGCCCATGATGATGCCTTTGCCACCGTGCACGTCCATGGCGTGGCTGATGCATTCGCGACCACGCTCGGTGAGGTGGTACTTGAGGATCGCCGACAGCACCGAAGGTTTTTCCCCCAGGTCCACGGCATTGGCGGTCAGCATGCGCGCGCTGTCCATCAGCCAGGCATTGCCGCCGATGCGGGCCAGGGCCTCCTGGATACCTTCAAAGGCAGACAGCGGCACGTTGAATTGTTCGCGCACCTGGGCATATTGGCCAGTGACCAGGCTGGTGAACTTGGCCGCGCCGGTGCCCACCGCAGGCAGGGAAATCGAACGGCCGACGGAGAGGCAGTTCATCAGCATCATCCAGCCTTTGCCGAGCATTTCCTGGCCGCCGATCAGGTATTCCAGGGGGATGAACACATCCTTGCCGGAATTGGGACCGTTCATGAAGGCGGCGCCCAGGGGCAGATGACGGCGGCCGATGTCCACGCCTGGGGTGTCGGTCGGGATCAGCGCCAGGCTGATGCCCAGGTCTTCCTCTTCACCCAGCAGGTGGTCCGGGTCGTAGGCCTTGAACGCCAGCCCCAGCAGGGTCGCGACCGGGCCGAGGGTGATGTAGCGTTTTTCCCAGTTCAACCGCAGGCCCAGGGTTTCCTTGCCTTCCCACTCACCTTTGCAGATCACGCCGGTGTCGGGCATGGCGCCCGCGTCGGAACCCGCCAGCGGACCGGTCAATGCGAAGCAGGGGATGTCGTCGCCGCGCGCCAGGCGTGGCAGGTAGTGGTTGCGTTGTTCGTCGGTGCCGTAGTGCAGCAGCAGTTCGGCCGGGCCCAGGGAGTTGGGCACCATCACGGTGGACGCCAGGTCACCGCTGCGGGTGGCGAGTTTCATCGCGACCTGGGAGTGGGCATAGGCGGAGAAGCCTTTGCCGCCATATTCCTTGGGAATGATCAGGGCAAAGAAACCGTGGGTCTTGATGTGCTCCCAGGCGGCGGGCGGCAGGTCCATGGCCTGGCCGATTTCCCAGTCGCTGACCATGGCGCAGAGCGCTTCCGGTGGGGCCGTCGATGAAGGCCTGTTCCTCTTCGGTCAGTTGCACCTTGGGGTAGGCCAGCAGTTTGTCCCAGTCGGGGCGCCCGCTGAACAGTTCGCCGTCCCACCACACGGTGCCCGCGTCGATGGCATCGCGCTCGGTCTCGGACATCGGTGGCAGGACTTTCTGGAACCAGCTGAACAGCGGCTTGGTGAAGTATTGGCGGCGCAGATCAGGCAGCAGCAGCGGCACGGCCACCACCGCGATCAACACCCAGAAAATAAGCAGCAGCCAACCCGGTGCATGGCTCCAGGCGCCCATCGCCAGCAGGTAGACGGCGACCACGCCCAGGGCGGGCAGGGGCGCGACGCGGCGGTGTGCGAGGTAGGCGATGCCGACCACCAGAACCAGTATCCACAACAACAGCATATTCAATCCTCCGTGAAACCAGGGGCGAAACCACCAGGGAGCTTAGTCGGCATCCGAACAAGCGGGGTGATCAGGGTGTTACAAGTTGCAAGCACCTGGCAGCAGGCGCCGGCGGTTGGCCGAATCGGGGTGGTGTGGGCCAGGGACACGTACGTGCATCCCAGCCGCTTCATCGATAGTGACCACCCCGTGGTGGTGGAGTTCGCTGGAAAACCGCATGGAACCGGCAGGTATTCAAGTGACCCGCCAGTCAGCCTTGATGGGGCGTTGCGAACCGATTCAAGCCGCCGGTAAAGCGGCGTATGCTGCTGCGTTCATCCAGCCATGTTTATCAACACTAAAGGCGCGGTCATGCTGAAGATCTGGGGTCGTAAAAATTCATCCAACGTCAGGAAAGTACTGTGGTGCGCCGAGGAACTCGGCCTGGACTATGAAGCCATTGATGCGGGCGGGGCGTTTGGGCTGGTCGACACGCCGCAGTACCGGGCCCTGAACCCTAATGGCCGGGTGCCGATGATCGAGGACGGTGACTTTGTGTTGTGGGAATCCAACACCATCGTGCGCTACCTGTGTGCCAAGCACGCGTCGGATTTTTACCCGAACGACCTGCAAGCCCGGGCCAGCGCCGAAAAATGGATGGACTGGACCACCTCCACGCTCGCCGATCCGTTCAAGGCGGTGTTCTGGGGCATCCTGCGCACACCGGCCGACAAGCAGAACTGGGACAGTATCAATGCCGGGCGCCAAGCCTGTATCGATGCGCTCACCACAGTCGACCAAGCCCTCGCCGAACAGCCTTACCTGTCCGGCCAAGCGTTCGGCATGGGCGATATCCCGCTGGGCTGTTTTATCTACGCCTGGTTCGAAATGCCCATCGAACGGCCTGCAATGCCTCATCTGGAGGCCTGGTACCAGCGCCTGCAACAACGTCCGGCCTACCGCAAAGCCGTCATGACCGCGTTGACCTGATACTGACTATTAATGCAGGTGACTGTACTTGTACCGCGCGGGCAAGCACCATGCTCGCCATGCACCGCAGGTTGAAGTACCTGCGGTGCACCCTCATCTACTCTTTCTATTCCCTTGTTTGGTGCGTATTCCGATATGAGTTCCGCTCTGTCCATCCGGCAGCTAACCAAAACCTACGGCAACGGTTTCCAGGCCCTGAGTGGTATCGATCTGGACGTTGCCGAAGGTGACTTCTTCGCCTTGCTCGGCCCCAACGGCGCCGGCAAATCCACCACCATCGGCATCCTTTCGACCCTGGTCAACAAGACGAGTGGCTCGGTGAATATCTTCGGCCATGACCTGGACACATCCCCGGCCGCACTCAAGCGGGCCATTGGCGTGGTACCCCAGGAATTCAACTTCAACCAGTTTGAAAAGACCTTCGATATCGTCGTGACCCAGGCCGGCTATTACGGCATTCCGTCGAAAGTCGCCAAGGAACGTGCCGAGCAATACCTGACCCAACTGGGCCTGTGGGACAAGCGCGACGTGCCTTCGCGTTCGTTGTCCGGCGGTATGAAGCGCCGCCTGATGATCGCGCGCGCGCTGGTGCACGAACCGCGCCTGCTGATCCTCGACGAACCTACCGCGGGCGTGGACATCGAACTGCGTCGCTCGATGTGGACCTTTCTCACCGAGCTGAACGAGAAGGGCATCACCATCATCCTCACCACGCACTACCTGGAAGAGGCCGAGCAGCTGTGCCGCAACATCGGCATCATCGACCACGGCACCATCGTCGAGAACACCAGCATGCGTAACCTGCTGGGCCAGTTGCATGTGGAAACCTTTTTGCTCGACCTGAAAAACAACCTGTCGGTACCGCCGCAGTTGCTCGGCTACCCGAGTCGCCTGGTCGACAGCCACACCCTGGAAGTGCAGGTGGACAAAGCCATGGGCATCACCGCGCTGTTCACGCAGTTGGCGGCCCAGCACATCGAAGTGTTGAGCCTGCGTAATAAAACCAATCGCCTTGAGGAGTTGTTCGTGTCTCTGGTGGAGAAAAATCTGGCGAAGGTGGCGGTATGAGTTCCGAACTGCAACCCAACCTCGTCGCGCTGCAAACCATTGTGTATCGCGAAGTGAAGCGCTTTACCCGGATCTGGCCGCAGACGTTGCTGCCGCCGGCGATCACCATGGTCTTGTACTTTGTGATCTTCGGTAACCTGATCGGCCGGCAAATCGGTGACATGGGCGGTTTCACCTACATGGAGTACATCGTGCCGGGCCTGATCATGATGTCGGTGATCACCAACTCCTACGGCAACGTGGTCTCCAGTTTCTTCGGCAGCAAGTTCCAGCGCTCCATCGAAGAACTGATGGTGTCGCCGGTGTCGCCGCACACTATCCTGATCGGCTATACCCTGGGTGGCGTGCTGCGTGGCCTGATGGTCGGCGTGATCGTGACCCTGTTGTCGCTGTTCTTCACGCACCTGCAGGTGCATCACCTCGGGGTCACCGTTCTGGTGGTAGTACTGACGGCGACGATCTTCTCGTTGCTGGGCTTTATCAATGCGGTGTTTGCGCGCAACTTCGACGACATCTCGATCATCCCGACCTTCGTGCTGACGCCGCTGACATATCTGGGCGGGGTGTTCTACTCCATTACCCTGCTGCCGCCGTTCTGGCAGACCGTGTCGCTGGCCAACCCGGTGCTGCACATGGTCAATGCCTTCCGCTACGGCATCCTCGGGGTGTCGGATATCAAGATCAGCGTGGCCATCACGTTCATGCTGGTGGCGACGGTGGTGTTGTACATTGGTTGCACGAGGTTGCTGGTGAGCGGGCGTGGGATGCGCACGTAAGTCTGGCTTAAACGCCGGTCAAAAAATGTGGGAGCGGCTTGAAACCTTCAGTGC
>JAFHKH010000701.1 GCA_016937595.1 Pseudomonas cedrina subsp. fulgida
ACAGTAAGCCCGCTCGCCAAAAGAATGCGGTCGCGCCGTCGCTGCCAATTCCGCGACCGGATTTGACCGTCCGACTTTCCTGGAGCGCTCCACAGCAAGGAGTTCCACTAAAGACAGCCCAAGCCCTCAAGACTTCGATACCAGCATCCTGTGAGATCACGCGTCAGCCGCGCCAGGCGGGCATGGCGCCGTCTGCCGCCCAGTGCGGGCGACCGGGTCTCAAGCACACACCGCCAACCCAGCGTTCATGGCTGGCATGATCGAGCCAGTAGGCGTCGCCGCTCAGCACACGATGCCCCAATGGCGTCAACGCCAACTCGCGTCGAGGCCAGTCCAGGTCCTGCCCTGTCTCGATCAACAAGGGTTGCTCGCCGTCGATCAACGGCCGCAACAGCGCATGAAACATCATGTCCCCCAGATACGGTAGCGGCTCACGCTTGCCCATCAACTCGGCGAACACCCGGCCGAAAGGTATCGGCCCGGCCTCGGCAATGCAGGTCAGGGCCAGGCGTTCGGTCAGCGATAAGCCATCCCGGATACCGGGCAGTTCCTGCAACTGGCGCAACAGCGCGGGTGCCAATAAAGGCAGCGCGGCATGGCTGCCGTGGGCCAGTCTGGCCAAGGCCTCGGGTGACGGTGCGCAATACGCCGACCATGCCTGCCTGGCCAATTGCACCGCCTCGTCATCGACCTGCCGTCGCTGCGGCCAAAGCCAGGCCAGCACGTCAGGGGCCAACTGGCCGATGCCGATAAAGCGTTCGACCCCCGGAATCCGGTCGACTTCGATCAGTTCCAGCTTGCGCGGTGCCTGCGTCAGGCCGGCAAGCGCGCGGATCAGGAACAGTTGGTCGTAGGCATCCGCCTCGCACCACAGCACGCTGTGCTCGGCGGTGGCCAAGGTTGCCAGTTGGGTGTATTCATCGACGACGCGGCGGGTGACATCCGCTGCGTCGAGGACAAAGGCCTGGCTGATAAAGGCGCTGCGCATGGCGCGGAATTCGTCGTCCGGTAAATCGCGAACCGGGCCCATGCACAGTGGGTCGCTGAGCATCTGAAATTGCCCCTTGAACCCGGCGACCTGCAGGCTGCGCGCAATGTCATTGCCGCAGCGCCAGTGCGTGGTACGGGCTTCATCGCTGGCCGCGAAGTCGGGGTGGCGGCTGGCGAAATCGATGGCATCGACATGCGCCTTGAGCTTGGGCCAACTGCTGAAACCCAGTTGTTTGGCAATCTCCCACTGAGCCTGGGACAGCGTGGCGTTCGGGTCCTGGGCTTTGAGGCGCGGCAACAGTTCCTTGGCGCGCTTGCGCTGCTGCTCGAGGTTGAGGCGGCCATTGGTGTTGAAGTGACGGGACATACGATCTCCTTGCACAAACCTTTTCCGCTTTAAGGTAGGGAGTCGTAGAAACAGGAGGGTGGTGCAAGGTCTTGGGCGCAGCCCTTTCCGCGGAAGGTGGCGTAGAGAGCGCCAGACGGGAAATATAGGAGGTGCCGTGTGCGATTGCAAATCACAGGGGGCACACCGAGCAACTGTGGAGCGGGCAAGCCCGCTCCCACCGTTTTTGATCTGTTGTAGGTCTGTGCTACTTGTCCTTACGCGCATCCATGGTTTTTTGGTGCTCCGCCAGAAACGGCTGCTCCGCCGGGTCAAAGCGGTCGATCCCGGCGGTAAAACGGTGCCAGTACGGATACAACGGCTGGCGGCGTGTCACGGCTTCAATGCGCGAGGATTGTTCCTCGGTCAGTTTCAGCTCGGTGGCCGCCAGGTTGTCGCGCAGGTGCGCTTCGGTGCGGGCGCCGATGATCAGTGAGGTGATGCCTGGCCGGTCCTTGAGCCAGGCCAGGCACGTGCGGGCAACCGAGACACCGTGCTCATCGCCGACGGCCGCTAGGGTCTCGATAATGTCCAGCGCGCGCTCCGGGTCATGCACATAGGGTTCCGGCCAGCCGCTGCCCTGGCGGGTGTTGGCGGGCGGCTTGTGCCCACGGCGGGTCGAACCGGTCAACAAGCCTTCGCCCATCGGCCCCCACACCAGGGTGCCCACGTGCTGGTCCAGCGCCAGCGGCAGCAATTCGTACTCGGCCTCGCGGGATTCCGGGGTGTAGTAGATCTGCTGGGTGATGGGTTTGAGCATGCCGTGCAGCTCGGCCTTGCCCAGGGTTTTCATCATTTGCCAGGCGGTGAAGTTACTGGTGCCGAAATAGCGGATTTTGCCCGACCCCACCAGCAGCCGCAGCGCTTCAAGGGTTTCCTCGATGGGCGTCATGCCGTCCCAATTGTGCAGTTGGTACAGGTCGATATGGTCGGTGCCCAAGCGTTTCAAACTGGCTTCACACGCACGAATCAAGTGGTAGCGCGACGAGCCGGAATTGTTCGGGTTGTTGTCCACGGGGCTGCGGCCTTTGGTGGCCAGCAGGATCTCGTTGCGCTTGTCGCCCAGTGCCTGGCCGACTACTTCTTCGGCCAGCCCGTGGGAATACAGGTCGGCGGTGTCGACCATGTTCACACCGGCATCGAACGCGATGTCGAACATGCGCTTGGCTTGGGGGACGTCCACCGATCCGCATTGTTCAAATTCGGCGCGGCCGCCAAAGGGTACGGTGCCCAGGATGATTTCGGACACCAGCAGGCCGGAATGGCCCAGTTGTCGGTATTGCATGTCGCCTCCTACTTTGCATTGCACGTGAAGGTGTGAACGACAGGGGGTGGCGATAGTTTGATTTTTTTCATGAAAACTTCGTGCGCCTGTCTGGCCGTTGGTCAACAGGATGAGCCACGGATTGTTTCACTGGATGAAATACTGGATTGTGGAACCTGGTGATTCCAACGGCCGGGGCAGCGGTGGAACATGCGGGCGTCGATACCCCACCTTCTCTGGAGCTTCTCATGATCAAACTCTATGGTTTCCCGCTGTCCGGCCATTCCCACAAGGTCGAACTGATGTTGTCGCTGCTGGGCTTGCCCATGGAATTCATCTTGGTGGATCTCAAGCAAGGCGCCCACAAAGCCCCTGATTTTATTGCCACGGTCAACAGCTTCGGCCAGGTGCCGGCGATTGAGGACAATGGTATCGTGCTGGCCGATTCCAATGCGATCCTGGTTTACCTCGCAGGCACCTACGGCAACGGTCAGTGGCTGCCGCGCGATCCGCTGGGGCAGGCGCGCGTGCAGCGCTGGCTTTCGGCCGCCGCCGGCCAACTTCACGCCGGGCCGGCAACGGCACGCCTGGCCCTGGTGTTTGGCGCCGACGTTGATACCGCCGCGGCGATTACAAAGTCCCATGCCTTGTTCTCGTTGCTGGAAGCGCAACTGGGCCAGAGCCGTTTCCTGGCGGGCGAGCACGCCACGATTGCCGACGTTGCGTTCTACACTTACGTGTCCCACGCGCCGGAAGGCAATGTGTCGCTGGCCGGCT
>JAFHKH010000702.1 GCA_016937595.1 Pseudomonas cedrina subsp. fulgida
AGTCGATACAGGTGTGACTGATACACCGCATTCGCGAGCAAGCCCGCTCCCACATTCGACTGCGTTTCCTCAGGATATAGGCGGTCAACTGTGGGAGCGGGCTTGCTCGCGAAAGCGGTGGTCCGGACAACACTGCGCATAAAGTGACCACGCTGAGCCAAAACCGCCACCTTTTAGCGCGTCGCAAATAGATAAGTAGCTTGCGAACGATTTGCCGCCAGACCACCCGTCCCCCGCGCGTGCGGTGACAGACTTTTCCCACACCCTCAAAGCGCCTTCCCACAAGTGCTACCGATCTGCTCACACCTCACGGGCAGGCTCGTTCCTACGGGCAATTCCGAGCATATCCCTACGTCCGGCGCGGGCTTGTTTAGACGCGTCATGAGGTCGTTTTTAGGATTTATTGGACGGCCATTCAAATTCAGGCACGGCATTTGCTCTATCAATTTCAAAGCCTCTCGCCTTGCTGTAGAGAGAGCGCAATAACAAGAGCCTCGCCTGAGGCCACCACCCGCTTTGTGTGAGGAGATACCGCGATGACGTCGTCCAACGCCGGGGCCCAGCCCCAGAACCGTGCGCCTCAATCCATCGGCTTTTTGCTGCTGGACAATTTCACGCTGATTTCCCTGGCGTCCGCGGTCGAACCGCTGCGCATGGCCAACCAGCTTTCCGGCCGCGAGCTGTATCGTTGGACGACCTTGAGCGTCGACGGCAACCAGGTGTGGGCCAGCGACGGCCTGCAAATCACCCCCGATGCGGCCATGCAAAAAGCCCCGGCCCTGGACACGGTGATCGTGTGCGGCGGCGTGGGCATCCAGCGTACCGTTACCCGCGAACACGTGTCGTGGCTGCAAAGCCAGGCGCGCCAGTCGCGCCGCCTGGGTGCGGTGTGCACCGGCAGTTGGGCCCTGGCCTGCGCCGGTTTGCTTGATGGCTTTGATTGCAGCGTGCACTGGGAATGCCTGGCCTCGATGCAGGAAGCCTTCCCCCGCGTGGCCATGAGCACACGCCTGTTCACCCTCGACCGCAACCGTTTCACCAGCTCCGGCGGTACCGCGCCGCTGGACATGATGCTGCACTTGATCAGCCGCGATCACGGCCGCGAACTGTCGGCGGCTATCTCCGAAATGTTTGTGTACGAACGCATCCGCAACGAACAGGATCACCAGCGCGTGCCGCTCAAGCACATGCTTGGCACCAACCAGCCGAAGCTGCAGGAAATCGTTGCGCTGATGGAAGCCAACCTGGAAGAGCCGATCGACCTGGATGAGCTGGCGGTGTATGTCGCCGTGTCGCGCCGCCAGTTGGAGCGTTTGTTCCAGAAATACCTGCACTGCTCGCCGTCACGCTACTACCTCAAGCTGCGCCTGATCCGCGCACGGCAGTTGCTCAAGCAAACGCCGATGTCGATCATCGAAGTGGCGTCGGTGTGTGGCTTCGTGTCCACGCCGCACTTTTCCAAGTGCTACCGCGAATACTTCGGTATTCCGCCACGGGATGAGCGTGTTGGCTCCAATACTACCCAGCAGGTGGCGATGATGCCGATTCCGCAGGCGCTGGTGTTAGCACCGTTGTCGGGGCCGATGTCGGCATTGAGCCAGGCGCGGAACGAGTCGACGTTCGCCAGCGTCAGGCTCTAGACCGAGTCGCCTGCATTCGCGAGCAAGCCCGCTCCCACATTTCACTGCGTTCACAGATCAAACTGTGGGAGCGGGCTTGCCCGCGATAGCGGTCTATCAGGCGCCGGAGCTTTGCTTGAACTGCATCAACGCCGGCAACAACTGCTTATCGATCGCCTGCCTCACCGCTGGCAAAATCGTCGCGCTGCCGGTGTACATCTGCTCAACCATGCCCTTGAGCGCCTTGGCCCGCGCCGCGCTCAAACCGCGCACGGCACATTCGCAAGCCTGCTCGGCGGTGGCACCGCTGGAGACCTCGAAACCCAGCGAGCGCAGTTGGGTCAGAAGGTCATCCTGATCAATCAATTCCGCATGCATCATGACGTTTAATCCTGGTGAGTGGAGCGGGGTTTGGCCTTGATTCTGGTAGTCGCTCAAACAGTCGGCAAGGGCAGAATGCGCGAATGCCTCGGATGGCTATGAACGTGTCGTTTTCGGGCTACGCAGCGAACGCACTTACCGGCACACTGAACCCAGGCACATAGCTTGATGGTTTGGTCACCCTCGAGATGTACCGCTCACACAAGGCACTTGCGCCCCGATCCAGTCACGGCTGGTCGGGGCTTTTTTATCGGCCCGGCAAACCGATGACGCGGCCGAGGAGGGCGGGCCTGGGCAGTTCGCCTTGTGCCGCCATGAGGGTCGAGAGTTGCGCCAGCGTGGCCGCGCTGAACGGTGCCGAACGCGGCCCGGCGAGGTCGACGTGCAGCAGCATCTGTTCGTTGCCGGCCAATGCCTTTTCATCACCGGCCGAATGCAGGCTGTGATAGAGGTGCAGGCGTTTGGCGTCGTGAGCGATCAATTGCGTGCGCACCTCGACCTCGGCGCCGAGCTTCACTTCGTGCAGGTAGTTCAGGTGCAGCTCCAGGGTGAACAGCGAATGGCCGCTGGCTTCGCGGTTTTCGCTGTCCAGGCCTAGCGTGTCCATCAGCGCGTCGGTGGCGTAGCTGAAGATCAGCAGGTAGAACGCGTCGCGCAGGTGGCCGTTGTAGTCGACCCAGTCGGGTTGGATGTTCGTTGTATAGGTCGTCAATGCAGGCATGGATCTGTACTCGTCAAAAAATGTGGGAGCGGGCTTGCTCGCGAATGCGGTACATCAGTAGCCAATTAGTTGCCTGACACACAGCCTTCGCGAGCAAGCCCGCTCCCACATGGGGTTATTCGGCGAAGGTCATACCGTGTTTGGCTTTGGTGGTTTTCACCGCTTCCAGCACCGCCAACAGGCAATCATCACGATAGCGCTCCAGCGCCGAAATGCTGTGCTGGCCCAACTGCTCGCTTGTCCCCTCCACCACATCATCAATCAACTTGTCGGTCAGCTCCGGTGCCGGCAGATACGTCCATGGCAACTGCAACGCCGGGCCGAACTGGGCCATGAAATGCCGCATCCCGGCATCGCCGCCGGCCAGGGTGTAGGTCAGGAAGGTGCCCATGAATGACCAGCGCAGGCCTGCGCCAAAGCGAATGGCATCGTCGATTTCACCGGTGGTCGCCACGCCATCGTTGACCAGGTGCAAGGCCTCGCGCCACAGCGCTTCCAACAAGCGGTCTGCGATAAAACCAGGGACTTCCTTGCGCACATGCAATGGGCGCATGCCGAGGGACTCATACACCTTGATCGCCGCCTGAATCGCCTCCGGCGCCGTGTTTTTACCGCCCACCACTTCCACCAGCGGCAACAGGTAAACCGGGTTGAACGGGTGGCCGACCACGCAACGTTCCGGATGGGTTGAGCCCTCGTAGAATTCGCTCGGCAACAGGCCCGAGGTACTCGAGCCAATCAGCGCATTGGGCTTGGCAGCGGCGCTGATCTTGCTGTGCAGTTCCAGTTTCAGCTCCAGGCGTTCCGGGGCGCTTTCCTGGATGAAGTCGGCGTCTTTCACGCACGCCTCAATGGTTGCGACGAAGCGCAGCCGATCCTGCGATGCACCTGGCGCCAGGCCTTGTTTCTCCAAGGCCCCCCAGGCATTGGCGACGCGTTTGCGCAGCGCGGCTTCGGCGCCGGGCGCCGGGTCCCAGGCGACCACATCCAGGCCGTGGGCCAGGGCGCGGGACACCCAGCCGCTGCCGATGACACCGCTGCCCAGGGCGGCGAAGGTTTTGATTTCGGTGATAAAGCTCATTGGCGACGTTCCTGAATAATGTGATGAACCCATGTGGGAGCGGGCTTGCTCGCGAAGGCGGTGTGTCAGTCGACTCATCATAC
>JAFHKH010000703.1 GCA_016937595.1 Pseudomonas cedrina subsp. fulgida
CGCTCCCACAGGGGAACTGTGTTTGCTTAGGAGATTTTACATGCCTCAACTCACCCACCGCCGTGCCGTCATCACCGGCGCCGGCAGCGGCATCGGTGCCGCCATCGCCCACGCCTACGCCGCTGAGGGCGCGCGCCTGGTGCTGGCCGACCGTAATGCCGCCAGCCTCGCCGAAACCGCGATCACCTGCCGCAACCTCGGCGCCGAGGTGGTCGAATGCCTGGCCGACGTCGCACCGTCGAAGGCGCCCAGGCCAGCGTCGACCGTTGCGTCGAGCACTTCGGCGGTATCGATATCCTGGTCAACAACGCGGGCATGCTCACCCAGGCGCGCTGCGTCGACCTGTCCATCGACATGTGGAACGACATGCTGCGCGTCGACCTCACCAGCGTCTTCGTCGCCAGCCAGCGCGCCTTGCCGCATATGCTCGCGCAGCGTTGGGGGCGGATCATCAATGTCGCCTCGCAACTGGGCATCAAGGGCGGCGCCGAACTGACCCATTACGCCGCCGCCAAGGCGGGGTGATCGGCTTTACCAAGTCCCTGGCGCTGGAAGTGGCCAAGGACAATGTGCTGGTCAACGCCATCGCCCCCGGCCCCATCGAGACGCCGTTGGTCAGCGACATCAGCGACGACTGGAAGCGCGCCAAGGCCAGGGAGCTGCCCCTGGGCCGCTTCGGCCTGGCCGACGAGGTGGCGCCGACGGCGGTGCTGCTGGCCAGCGAGCCCGGCGGCAACCTGTTCGTCGGCCAGACCCTGGGCCCGAACTCCGGCGATGTCATGCCATGAGCGGGGTGTAGCCATGTGCGGACTCTGCGGATTGCTCGGCGAAGACCTGCACTGGAGCGACCCCCTGGGCGACGAGTTGCCCAGGCGCCGTGAACGCCTGCGCCGGATCGCGGCGATCAACCAGGTACTGGCGGTGTTCCGGCTCAAGGTCGAAGACTTCCAGGGGGCGTCCTATCTGTTGTTGGGCGCCACTGGCAAACAGGCCCTGGCCAGCGGCCTGGATCAGCTGTGGCAGGCGGCGCAGGACATGCTCGGCCGTCCGTTGGACCCCCTCGACCCGCGCCTGTTGGATTACTTGGAGTCCACCCCATGAGCATCGCCCTCAACGTCATCACTGGCTTCCTCGGCAGCGGCAAGACCACCTTGCTCAAGCGCCTGCTGCAAGGCGAGAGCCTGGGCGACACCGCGTTGCTGATCAACGAATTCGGCGATGTGGGCATCGACCATCTGCTGGTGGAAGAAGTCGCGCCGGACACGGTGCTGCTGCCCAGCGGCTGCGTGTGCTGCTCGATCCGTGGCGAGCTGAAGGAGGCATTGCTGACCCTGCTGCAGCGTCGCGAGCGCGGCGAAATCCCGGCGTTCAAGCGGGTGATCCTGGAAACCACCGGCCTGGCCGACCCGGCGCCGATCCTGGCCACCTTGAACAACGACGTGCAACTGCGCGGGCGTTTTCATATTGGTCTGGTGATTACCCTGGTGGATGCCAGCCACGCCGCCCTGCAAGAACGCCTGCACCCGGAATGGCTGGCCCAGGTGGCGGCGGCGGATCGCTTGCTGTTGAGCAAGACCGACCTGGCGGGCGACTGCGCGGTACTGCGCGCGCATTTGCGCGCGCTCAATGCCGGCACGCCGATCCTCGATACCCATGCCATTCACAGCGGCGACCAACTGCTGCTGGGTGAAGGCCTGCGCAGCGCCGAACCCGCCGTTGAAGTGCGCCGCTGGCAGTTGCATCAAACCCCCACGGCCAGCCACGGCGCCGCGCAAGTGTGCAGCCTGACCTTTGACCAGCCTTTGGATTGGGTCGGTTTCGGGGTGTGGTTGTCGATGCTGTTAAGATGCCACGGCGAACGAATCCTTCGCGTCAAAGGACTGCTCAACGTGAACGCCAGTAACGCCCCCATCGTCATTCATGGCGTGCAGCACTGCCTGCATGCGCCGGTGCACCTGCCTGCGTGGCCGGGCAGCGACCGTCAATCGCGCCTGGTGTTTATCCTGCGCGCCTCGACCCTGCGCTGTTGCGCCGCTCCTTTGATGTGTTCTCGCGACGGTTCGCGGCATGATTACTTTGAGGGTCCTCGGCACGTCGGTCACCTTGCTCGAATGCCTGCGCGTGCGGGCCGAGCAGGAACTGGGCATCCGCCTCGTGTATCAGGTGCATGACGTCGAACAGGCGCAGCGCATCGCCGTGATGCAACCCGAAAGCTACGACCTGTACGACCAGTGGTTTCACAACGTCGATTTCGTATGGCCGGCCGGGCGATCCAACCCATCGACACCCGGCGCATCGCGTTGTGGCACGAGATCAATGACCTGCCCAAGCGCGGACGCCTGTCGCCCGAGGATCGCCTGGGCAGCGGCAGCGTGCCCAGCGAGCGCCTGTTCGTGCAACACGATGGCAGCCTGGGCAGCACGGTCACCGAGCGCATCAGCATGCTGCCCCTGACCCACAACGCCGACAGCTTTGCCTACCGGCCCGAGCGGTTGCCCGATGGCTTTTGCCACGGCAACGAAAGCTGGGGCTGGCTGCTGGACCCGGCGTGGCGGGCGCGCACGGCCTTGCAGAGCGACGCCGCCATCGGCGCCCTGGACGCTGCGCTGGCGGTGCAGGGCGCGGGGCTGGCCAGCTTCAGGGACATTGGCAACATGAGCATCGAAGAGATCGATGTGCTCGCCGACATCCTGGTGCGCAAGCAGAAGGAAGGGCACTTTGCGGCGTTCTGGTCCGATGACGAAGAAGCGGCGCAATTGATGCTCAGCCCGAGCATTGATATCCAGAGCCTGTGGTCGCCGACCTTGATGCGCCTGCACCGCGCGGGCGTGAAATACCGCCTGGCGGTACCACGGGAAGGCTATCGGGCCTGGTTCGGGGGCTTGTCGTTATCACGCCATGCCCAGGGGCCGGTGCTGGATGCGGCCTATGCGTATCTGAATTGGTGGCTGTCGGGCTGGCCGGGGGCCGTGATGGCCCGGCAGGGGTATTACATCGGCAACCCGGCCCGCAGCCGCGATCACTTGAGCCGTGCGGAGTGGGATTACTGGTACGCGGGCAAACCAGCGCGCGAAGAACTGCCGGGCAGCGATGGCCTGGCGCTGATCGACATCGGCGAAGTGCGCGACGGCGGCTCCTACGAACAGCGCATGGGGCATATTGCGGTGTGGAATTCGGTCATGGATGAACACAACTACCTGGTGCGGCGCTGGGGAGATTTCATGCGCGCCCGCGGTGTTAGCTGAAGCCAACCGTGCGTCGCCAATAAACCGCCGCTAAA
>JAFHKH010000704.1 GCA_016937595.1 Pseudomonas cedrina subsp. fulgida
GGGAACGATCATCCGAGGTGACGCTATCGCAGGCAAGCCAGCTCCCACAATTTGATTGCACTTCAAGGTAGACCGCTCGTCGTGAGCGGTCTGGTTCGGAAGGTTTACTGAGCGCCGCTCACCGAGCCGACCTTGGACATCACGAAGCCAATGAACTGCTCGACGGTCATCTTCTGGCCGTTGAACGTCACTTCATTGTTGGCGTAATGCAGCTTGGACACCACGTCGCTGCCCACCAGGGTCGCCAGTTGCGTGCCAACGGCCATGCCGCTGACCATTTCGCTGGCCATCTGGGATTGCTGCTCGATGGCTTTAGGGTCGGTCACACCGCCCACCTGCGCTTGCAGAGCGGCAACGTCGGCGATCATCGGCTTGGACAGGGTCAGGTTGGCGTCCAGCAGCGCAACCATTTGCTTGCCCAGTTCAACCGGCGGCAGTTCCATGGAGGCGGGTTTGGCCAGGTCCAGCACCAGGTTGAACTTGCTCTCACCGTGGGTGGTTTTGAGCGACAGGTTTTCCAGCGCCAGGTGCGGCTTGGCGGCCAGCAACTGGTTGACGTTGGCTTCGGCCAGGGCCTGCTCGGCCTCGGTCAGTTGCAGTTCCGGCACCGGTTCACCGGCAGCGGCGGCGGCTTGCACGGGCTGCATCTTGTCCTGATACAGCTTGGTCAGCAGCAGGCCCGACGGCACATCGATGTTCTTCAGGCTCAGGGCCATGGCGGCGGAGCCGACAGGTTTGCCCTGGTAACCGATCTCGTCGATCTTGTAGTCGACGCGGCCGGACATGTTGTTGTCTTTGACTTCGCTGCTGTCTTTCTGCTCGAAGCCCTTGAGGGTCAGTACGGCTTTCTGCGGGCCGAAGGTGAGCTTGGTGTCCGTCAGCTCTACGGTGTTCTGGCCGGTGTAGAAGCCGAAGGTGGATTTCTCCAGGTTGCTGACCACGGTCAGGCCGGCGAACTCGGCGTCGAACGGCGCGCCATTGGCGTCAACCACCGCCAGTTTCAGGCTGTTGATGTAGCCATCAACCTTGACCTTCTTGCCTTCGGCGGTGCTGTCGAAATCCAGGTTCAGGCCGGAGAAGCTCACCGAGGACGTCGGGTCCTTGAAGTCCAGGGGCAGCAATTCGAGGTTACCGCTCACCGAACGGCTGTAGCCGATATTGGCCACGCCTTTGAGCGGCGAGTTGTCTTTGGCGGCGGCGAACCATTTTTCGGTGGTGGCGTTCTTTTCCAGTGCATAGTGACTGGTGGCCATGACCGGCAGCCATTTGAGCGACACCAGGCGCGAGAATGGCAGCGGGCCGTGTTCGATGTGGTCGACAATCAGCAGCTCGGGGTTCGGGTTCTGCTCGCCGAAGAACGAGCCCTGGCCGGTGAGGCGATAGTGCGCGGTGCTGCTGAACAGGCCACGGTCCAGGGACACCAGCTCCAGGGCAACGGTGCCGTCGACGCCGGCCATGGAACGTTGCAGTTCCTTGTTGGCGTCCTGCACCGCGGTTTGCAGCACCGGCTCCAACTGCTTACCGGTGTACCAGGCACCGCCTGTACTGACGACGCCAACGGCGACAACGAAACCCAAAAGAACAACGGCTGGCTTATTCATGAAGTGACCTGATCAAATCCTGTGAGAAGTGGGCTGTCTTCCTTGAACCCTGAGGGGGTTGGCTCAAGCCCGCCGAAAACGGGGGAAGATTAGCACTGGCGGCCGCGAACGGCCCAGCTTTTCAGAGGGATCGGTTCAGCAGTAGTTCAGGAGTACTCCAGCTCAATTTCATCGAGCTGGTGGTCGAAGCTCTTCAGGCGCGCGTCCAGGTGTAGACCAGCACCTCAAACTCGCGGTGTATCACAGCATTGGCGGGGGTGTCGGCCTTGGGGTCACAGAAGTCCAACTGGTAGCGCTCGCGGGCCATTTGCGTTGCAACGTCGGACAATTCCCGCGCGTTATTCAGCCAGTGCCTACCGTCGGCGACCTGCCGGTCGAGGGCCACGCACTGTTTTTTCAGGACTTCGAGGCTTTTTTCCAACGGCGTGCCGGTGAGATCACCCATGACTTCCTGGAAGGTCCGCCCCGGCTGCCAGTAGCTGCCCCAGAAATAGCGGTCGAACACGGTTTCGACCCGGCGCAGCGCGACCTTGGTGTCCCAGATCACTACACGGGTCTTGCCTTGTTCGAGGAGTTTTTTCTTGACCCGTTGATTCTGGTAGGACGCCCAGGCCACCACGCCGATGGACAGGGTGCCGATGACCAGGCAGGCGCTGTCGAGAAACACCATGGCCTTGTCGAGTTGATGGGCGAGCATGACGCCGTAGAAATAAGCGGCCGATAACAACACCAGTGCGAACAGCACGCACCAGAAAGCGGGAGCATAAGGGTTTTTCATTATTGGAATCCCCATGAGCAAACGCGAGCAGTGTCAGGCGGGCGCCGTTTGGTTAAAAACCAAGACGATCCGCCTGTGAAAGCATAGCTATTTGCTCAGGGTTTGCCGGGTTGCGACGCTTGCGTTCGTCCGCTTTCCCAGCCGCCGCCGAGGGCCAGGAACAGATCAATCTGGCTCATGGCAACCTGGGTGTTGGCCGCCGCCAGTTGCGCGCGCACATCGGTGTAGGTGCGGGTGGCTTGCAGGTCGGCCAGGAACGAGGCGCGGCCCGCCTGGAAGAAGCGATGGGTCTGGGCCGCCGCTTCCTTGGCCGACTCGCCGGCGTCGCTGAGGGCGTCGCGACGTTGCAGTTGCGCGGTGTATTGCGCAAGGCCGGTCTGGGTCTCGCGGATGGCGTTGAGCACCACGCCGT
>JAFHKH010000705.1 GCA_016937595.1 Pseudomonas cedrina subsp. fulgida
CCTGGCCAAGAACCCCAACGAACTCAATCGCCACGGCTGGGTGGTGGAGATCGACCCGTTCGACCCACAGTCCACCCCGACCAAGCGCACCGCCCTGGGCCGTTTCAAACATGAAAACGCCGCCCTGGCCGAGACCCGCGACGGGCGCGCCGTGGTGTACATGGGCGATGATGAGCGCGGCGAGTTCATCTACAAGTTCGTCAGCCGCGACAAGATCAACCACAAGAACCCCAAGGCCAACAAAGACCTGCTCGACCACGGCACCTTGTACGTGGCGATCTTCGACGCGGGCGATGGCAATGCCGACCACCCCAAGGGCAAGGGCCAGTGGGTCGAGTTGACCTTTGGCAAAAACGGCATCGACGCCAGCACCGGTTTCAACAGCCAGGCCGAGGTGCTGATCCACGCGCGCCTGGCCGCCAACGTGGTGAAAGCCACACGCATGGACCGCCCGGAATGGATCGTGGTCAGCCCCACCGATGGCCAGGTCTATTGCACCCTCACCAACAATGCCAAACGCGGTGAAGACGGCCAGCCCGTCGGTGGCCCCAACCCCCGTGAGAAAAACGTCTACGGCCAGATCCTGCGCTGGAAGGCCGATGCCGATAACCATGGCGCCCAGACGTTCACCTGGGACCTGTTCGTGGTGGCCGGCAACCCAGGCGTGCACGCCGGGACGCCGAAGGGCGGCTCGTCGAACATCAACCCGCAGAACATGTTCAACAGCCCCGATGGCCTGGGTTTCGACAAGGCCGGGCGTTTATGGATCCTTACCGACGGTGACTACAGCAACGCGGGCGATTTCGCGGGGATGGGCAATAACCAGATGCTCTGCGCCGACCCGAGCACGGCGAAATCCGTCGCTTCATGGTCGGACCGGTGGCCTGTGAGGTGACGGGCATCAGCTTTTCGCCGGATCAGAAGACGTTGTTCGTGGGGATTCAACATCCGGGCGAAACCGGCGGTTCGACCTGGCCGGAGCATTTGCCGAACGGCAAGCCGCGTTCGTCGGTGATGGCGATTCGGCGGGATGATGGTGGGGTCGTCGGCGCCTGACAGGGCCTCTTCGCGAGCA
>JAFHKH010000706.1 GCA_016937595.1 Pseudomonas cedrina subsp. fulgida
CATCGCAGCATCCTGCCCAACCAAAGGCACAGCCATGCGCTCGCCATACCCCCAACCAGTACCAGCACCGAACCACTCGCCAATGGCGTCGACAGGAAATACCGATGCCTCCGGCGGCTGCACCGCTTCTACACCGACAAGGCGCATCTCCCCAGCCGTTTCGCGATAGCAACCCCAATACACCTCATCCATGCGCGCATCGATGGCCGCCGCAACTTGCGAGACCCCGTGCTCCCGCAACGCACGCTGGGCCAGCACGGCCAGGTTGGACACCGGCAATACCGGACGCTCCAGCGCAAACGCCAGGCCTTGCACCACGCCAATGGCGATGCGCACGCCGGTAAACGCACCCGGCCCACGGCCAAAGGCGATGGCGTCGACCGCAGCCAGCGTCGTGCCGGCGTCCTCGAGCAGTTGCTTGATCATCGGCAACAGTTTTTGCGCGTGCAGGCGCGGGATCACCTCGTAGTGGCTCGTGACCTTGCCATCGTGCAGCAGGGCTACGGAGCAAGCTTCAGTCGCGGTGTCCAGGGCCAGCAGGGTGCTCATCGGTGTCGGTGTCCAAGTCAAAAAAGTGCGCCAGTATAAACAACAACGCCCGCAAGCGGGCCGTTATCCATGAAGCCGGGCGAGCGGTCAGCTCAGTGCTTGCAGCACTTTGGCAGTGATCGCTTCAACCGAGCCGACGCCAGGAATATGGCTGTACTTCGGCTTGCCTTGGGCGGCGGACAGCTTCTGGTAGAAATTCACCAGCGGCTTGGTCTGGGAGTGGTAGACCGAGAGGCGATGACGCACGGTTTCTTCAGTGTCGTCTTTACGCTGCACCAGGTCTTCACCGGTGACGTCGTCCTTGCCTTCAACCTTCGGCGGGTTGTAGACGACGTGGTACACGCGGCCCGAGCCTTCGTGAACGCGACGACCGGCAATGCGCTGCACGATCTCTTCATCTTCAACCGCGATTTCAACCACGGCATCCAGCTCGACGCCAGCCTTCACCAAGGCTTCAGCCTGGGGAATGGTGCGTGGGAAGCCGTCGAACAGGAAACCGTTCCTGCAGTCTTCCTGGCTGATGCGTTCCTTGACCAGGTTGATGATCAAGTCATCGGAAACCAGGCCGCCGCTGTCCATCACGCTCTTGGCGATCAGGCCCAGTTCGGTGCCGGCCTTGACGGCCGCACGCAGCATGTCGCCGGTGGAGATTTGTGGAATGCCGAATTTTTCAGTGATGAACTTTGCCTGAGTACCTTTACCGGCCCCGGGAGCTCCCAGCAGAATGACGCGCATTGATGTGCTCCTCAATTTTTTATAGAGATGACGCTCGGATTCGCCGCATGGGGCCAATCTCGTAAAATATGGCATGTAAAAATTTGGGTCCAGGCCGCCCAAACGGCCAAAGGCTGATCAAGATACACAGCGGGCCCTATCCATACAAGCCGCCAAAAGTCGCAGGAACCCGCGCCACACATGCGCCATCGGTAGGGTGTGCCTGGGTGCAACCCGGCCTGTCAAACAACCGCCGCCCTTTTCAGGGCGGCGCTTGCGGTTATCCGCAAGCGGTTGAGAACACGCAACAAACCTCAGCCGGTGTTACGCAAACCGGCGGCAATACCGGCCACCGACACCAGCAGCGCCTGTTCCAGAGGGCTGTCCTGCACTGCTTCCTGCTGGCGCGAGCGCGCCAGCAGCTCGGCCTGCAGCAAGTGCAAGGGGTCAAGGTAGGTGTTGCGCAGGCGGATAAACTCCAGGGTGTCCGGGCTATGCGCCAGCAGTTGCGACTGGCCCGTCAGGCCGAGCACCACGTCGCACGCCTGCGACAATAGGTCGCGCAAGTGCGCACCCAACGGCAACAAGTCCGGCTGCACCAGGCGCTCGTCATACAGGCCGGCGATATCGGCATCGGCCTTGGCCAGCACCATTTCCAGCATGTCGATGCGGGTACGGAAGAACGGCCACTGCTCGCGCATCTGCCCCAGCAGTTCGCCTTCGCCGCGCTTCAGGGCCTTGCTCAGCGCCGCTTCCCAACCGAGCCAGGCCGGCAGCATCAGGCGAGTCTGGGTCCAACCGAAGATCCACGGAATTGCGCGCAGGCTTTCGATCCCACCCGCGCGGCGCTTGGCCGGGCGACTGCCCAACGGCAAGCGGCCCAGTTCCTGTTCCGGGGTGGACTGGCGGAAATACTCGACGAATTGCGGGTTTTCCCGCACCACCGCGCGGTATGCGCTGACACCGTCTGCCGCCAATTCATCCATCAAATGGCGCCAGGCCGGCTCCGGAGGGGGTGGCGGTAACAGCGTCGCTTCCAATACGGCCGCCAGGTAGAGGTTGAGGTTCTGCTCGGCGATATCGGGCAAGCCGAACTTGAAGCGGATCATTTCACCCTGTTCGGTGGTGCGGAACCGGCCCGCCACCGAACCCGGCGGCTGCGACAGAATCGCCGCGTGGGCCGGGCCGCCGCCACGCCCGACGGTGCCGCCACGGCCGTGGAACAAAAGCAACTCCACTTGTTGTTCGCGGCAGATATCCACCAGCCGTTCCTGCGCCCGGTATTGTGCCCAGGCCGCAGCGGTCGTACCGGCATCCTTGGCCGAGTCCGAGTAGCCGATCATCACTTCCTGCGGACCGTGCAGGCGCGTGCGATAACCCGGCAGCAGCAACAATTGCTCGATCACCGGGCCGGCGTTATCCAGGTCGGCCAGGGTTTCGAACAGTGGCACCACGCGCATCGGCGTTGTACGCCCGACTCTTTAAGCAGCAGTTGCACCGCCAGCACATCCGACGCAGCGCCGGCCATGGAGATGACATACGAGCCCAAGGACGCGGCGGGGGCGGCGGCAATTTCCTTGCAGGTGTTCAGCACCTCGGCCGTGTCGGCGGACGGCTTGAAATACCCCGGCAACAGGGGCCGACGGTTGGCCAATTCCTTCATCAGGAAGCTGATGCGCGTCTCTTCATCCCAGTCTTCATAGCGCCCCAGCCCGAGATAGTCGGTGATCTCGGTCATGGCCGCGCAATGGCGACTTGAGTCCTGGCGCACATCCAGCCGCACCAGGAACAACCCAAAGGTGACGGCCCGGCGCAGACAGTCGAGCAACGGGCCATCGGCGATCACGCCCATGCCACACTCATGCAGCGACTGGTAGCACAACTGCAGCGGCTCGAGCAGGTCGCGGTTGTCCTGCAACACCTCGGCCGGCGCCAGTGTGCTGCTGCTCAACGCGCTATGTGCCCACTGGCGCGTGGCGCGCAGGCGCTCGCGCAATTGCTTGAGCACGGCGCGGTACGGCTCGACGCTGTCGCCGACCTTGGCCTGCAAGGCCGGGCTGGCGTGTTGCATCGACAGTTCGGCAGCCAGTTGATCAACGTCGCGCAGGTACAGGTCGGCGGCCATCCAGCGGGCCAGCAGCAACACTTCGCGGGTGACCGGCGCGGTGACATTCGGGTTGCCGTCACGGTCGCCGCCCATCCACGACGCAAAGCGAATCGGTGCGGCTTCCAAGGGCAAGCGCAGGCCGGTGGCGGCGTGCAACGCCTGGTCAGCCTTGCGCAGGTAATTGGGGATGGCGTGCCACAGCGAATGCTCGATCACCGCAAAGCCCCACTTGGCCTCGTCCACCGGGGTGGGCCGGGTGCGGCGGATTTCTTCGGTGTGCCAGGCTTCGGCGATCAAGCGTTGCAGGCGCTGACGGATCTGCTCGCGCTCGGCGGTCGTGAGGTCACGGTGATCCTGCAACGCCAGTTGTGCGGCGATGGCATCGTACTTCTGGATCAGGGTGCGGCGCGCCACTTCGGTGGGGTGGGCGGTGAGGACCAACTCGATCTCCAAGCGCCCCAATTGCCGGGCCAGGGACTCGTTGCTGTGGCCTTCGCTTTGCAGGCGGGCCAGCAACTCCGGCAACACGCGGGACTCGAACGGCGCGGGTTGCGATTCATCGCGCCGGTGGATCAATTGGTATTGCTCGGCAATATTGGCCAGGTTGAGGAACTGGTTGAAGGCCCGGGCCACGGGCAGCAGTTCATCTTCCTGCAACTGATTGAGGCTGGCGCTCAGCTCATCGCCAGCACCGCGGCGGTCAGCCTTGGCGCCTTTGCGGATCTGCTCGATCTTGTCGAGGAAATCATCGCCGTACTGCTCTCGAATGGTATTGCCCAACAGCTCACCCAGCAGGTGAACGTCCTCACGCAAGCGTGCATCGATATCGCTCATCAGCCACTCTCCAGCCAGAAATCCGGGACGCGCAGGTCTGCCAGAGTGCCGCCAGTGCCCATTTATGACAAGACTTTAAACCTTGTCGGTTGCAGCGAGTCTCATGACTGAGTCGCTCGCATTCATCCCTGCGAGCGGCTGGTCACTCATCACCGCCTGCCCTCGCGGGCTTTATTGAGGTTGCCATGAAAATCCGAGAACTGGCCCAGCATTGGGAAGAGAACGCCAAGGGTCGCTTGACCAAAACCGAGTACGCGATCCATCTGGATGTGGAGTCCGCCGCGAGGCTGGCGGCCATCGCCGAGATGTACCCCAAGCGCAATACCGAAGAATTGCTCGGCGAGCTGATCGGCGCCGCCCTTGAAGAGCTCGAAGCCAGCTTTCCCTACGTCAAGGGCCAGCACGTGATTGCCACCGATGAGGAGGGCGATCCGCTGTATGAAGACGTCGGCCCTACGCCACGCTTCCTCAGCTTGTCCCGCCGCTATCTGAATGACTTGTCGGCCAGTTCCGACGAACAGAAACACTGATCCTCTCCTGCAATACCCCTGCATTCCGGGCCTCCAGCGGGGCCCGGCGTACCGCTGCGCAAGGCAGAAGTTCCAATTTTTTACCCTGACTAATCAGTCAAAATATTTTTTCAGGCAAATCGCCACCTCCGCTGAACTTTTGAAAAAAGCCTCCGGTCACAGCCAGTAAGCCATCACTTGGAACGGCCGTTTTAAAAGGCACTTGCAGTTTTATCGCCAGGGCCGCAGCCGCATTCCAATGACGTGGATTTAATGTTTTTCAGGAGTTATCCAATGGAGTTGAAGACGATGAAGACCAGCACTGCCAAATCCTCGTTTAATCACCTGCGCGGGCTTAAATTGGCCGCGCTGGCAATCGGCACCAGCTTCGTTCTGGCGGGCTGCGCCGGTAACCCTCCGACCGAGCAGTACGCGGTCACCCAATCCGCGGTGAACAGCGCCGTCAGCGCCGGCGGCACCGAGTACGCCGCTGTAGAAATGAAGTCGGCCCAGGACAAGCTCAAGCAAGCCGAGATTGCCATGCACGACAAGAACTACGACGAAGCCCGCCGCCTGGCTGAACAAGCCGAGTGGGACGCTCGCGTCGCAGAGCGCAAGTCCCAGGCCGCCAAGGCTGAACAGGCTGTGAAGGATTCTCAGAAGGCTGTTGACGAGCTGCGTAAGGAAGGCATGCGCCCGGCTGCTATCCAGCAGCAATAAGACGCTTGCTGTGACCGAACCGCACCTGATATCGAATTGAAAGGACGACACGACTATGCGTAAACAATTGATGATCCCTGCCCTGCTGGCGATGAGCGTTGCATTGGCGGCTTGCTCCACCCCGCCGAACGCGAACCTGGAAAACGCACGGACCAACTTCTCGGCCCTGCAGACCAACCCGCAGGCCACCAAACTGGCGGCGTTGGAAACCAAGGACGCAGCGAATGGCTGGACAAGGCTGACAAGGCCTATCGCGATAACGAAGACCAGAAAAAAGTCGACCAGTTGGCCTACCTGACCAACCAGCGCGTTGAAGTGGCCAAAGACACCATCGTGCTGCGTGAATCCGAAGCCAAGCTGAAAAACGCCGGCGACGAACGCGCCCGCGCTTTGCTGGACGCTCGTGATGCGCAAATCAAGCAACTGCAAGACAGCTTGAATGCCAAGCAAACCGATCGCGGCACTCTGGTGACGTTCGGTGACGTGCTGTTCGCCACCAACAAATCCGACTTGAAATCCAGCGGCCTGGTCAACATCACCAAGCTGGCCCAGTTCCTGCGCGACAACCCGGACCGCAAGGTGATCGTCGAAGGCTACACCGACAGCACCGGTTCGGACTCGTACAACCAGAGCCTGTCGGAACGTCGTGCGGCCTCCGTACAACGTGCACTGGCTCAACAAGGCGTGGATATCTCGCGCATCGTGACCCAGGGCTATGGCAAGGAATACCCGGTTGCCGACAACGGCAGCGTCTCGGGCCGCGCCATGAACCGTCGTGTGGAAGTGACCATCTCCAACGACAACCAGCCGGTCAAGCCACGGTCGTCGATGGCGAACTGATTGATGCGGCAAGAAGAACCCCACCTGATGGTGGGGTTCTTTTTTGCCTGTCAGGCACCGATCTTACGACCGTTATCGCTGTCCGGCATCAGCGCCTCCATGCCTTGGCGCCCGGCCATCACCTTGCGACAGAGCTCCGGGTCCACCTCACCGCAACTGTCCTGCCCACCACCGCTGCCGGACAGCATTGCCATAAGCTTCCTGAGCAGCTCCTGATTATCGCCCCTCTGCCGCTGTTCAGCCCCTCTGGCCCCGCGATCGAGGCTATTCTGGCCGTCGATCATGCCCATTGCTCTTTCGAGTGCGCCAATCTCCATCTCATTCTCCTGGAGTCATTCGTAAGTTTTCTTATCAGCAAACTGACGGTCCATCAGTGGCGTCTTACAGAAAACAGTTCCAGTGTTTGCGACCGGGCAGTGCGGCCAAAGCACGCGTTATTGTTGCAATTGCGGGGTTTCCTGGCCCATGCAACGCACGGCCTGCTTCTTATTATTCACCAGCACGCCGCTGAGGCCTTTCTGCTCGGTATCGAACATCACCAGCACGCCGTCGATGCACTGCGCGACTTGCGCGGCGGGCGTCAGGGTGATTTTGTAATCCTCTCCAGGCACGGTTTTGAGCAGGGTGAAATCGCTGAGCAGCAGCGCATCTTCCGGTTTGGCAAAGTGCAGGTAACCGTAGAACCACAGGCAACCGACGGTACCGATGATGGTGCCAATGCCGGTGAGGATCAGCGGGATCATGTTGCGTTCTTCGCTCATTGCGGGTTCTCTGATGAATCGGCTTTGGGAGTGGGGTAGTTCGGAATTTCGCCCAGGCGGCGCAGGCCGTTGAAGTGCTGCGGGTCATCCAGGTAGCGCAGCATGACGGTTTGCCAGGTCTTGTCGGCAAAGGTCTGCACATGGCCACCTCGGGTCAGTTGCAATACCCGTGGCGGCGGCGCGGCCTGGTACAGGAGAATGCCGTTGTT
This sequence comes from Pseudomonas cedrina subsp. fulgida, assembly GCA_016937595.1. Classification (GTDB taxonomy): domain Bacteria; phylum Pseudomonadota; class Gammaproteobacteria; order Pseudomonadales; family Pseudomonadaceae; genus Aquipseudomonas; species Aquipseudomonas fulgida. The sequence goes on from JAFHKH010000706.1 coordinate 7,244, forward strand.
CACAGGCACGATCGGGTCATCCAGGCTGTGAAACAACAGCTTCGGCACGCCCGTCAGCCGTGGCATGGCAGAGATCGCGCTGTCGCCGTCCGGCACCAGCCAGGACAGGGGCACCTGCAAGGGCCATGTTAACCATGAGGTGCTCAGGGCGAATTGTCCTACGTCACGATAACTGGCGGGCACGCCGTCCAGCACCAACGCCTTGAGCCGGGCTTGGCGCTCCGGGTGGGCTGCCAGGTAGTGCACCGCCAGCGCGCCGCCCAGGCTTTGGCCCAGCACGATCAACGGCTGGCCCTGGGTTTCGGGCGCTTTGTCGATCCAGCTGAATGCGGCGTCCACATCCTGATACACCGCAGGTAACGAGGGCTTGCCTTGGGACAATCCATAACCGCGATAGTCGAGCAGCAGCACCTGATAACCCTGCTCGGGCAACCACCAGCTACCGCCCAGGTGCCCAGGCGAGGTTGCCGCCGTTGCCGTGCAGGTGCAGCACCGTGCCCTTGAGTGCAACGCCGGGTTTGGCCGGCAGCCACCAGGCGTGGAGCTTGACGCCGTCGGCGGTGGTCAGGGTGACGTCGCGGTACTCAAGGTGGGCTTTTTCCGGCGTGAACGGCAGGCCGGGTTCGGGGTAGAACAGCAGCGAACTGCAGCCGTTCAATGTGAGTAGCAGGCATAGAATGCCGAGGATTCTCATCCGTTGAAGCCTCGCGAAGGGGTTGGAAATCAATCCTACGAACCGGTGGAGATTAAATGTGGGAGCGGGCTTGCTCGCGAATGCAGTGTGTCAGTTTATACATCTCTGACTGATCCACCGCATTCGCGAGCAAGCCCGCTCCCACATGGGAACCCTGTGCGGTCAAAGGATATTGGAATAATCCGCCTCGATCCGGTCCAGGCTCAAGTGGTTGAGGAAGTTGGAGAAACACATCCAGGCCGCCAGCGCGTTCATGTCGCGGAACTGTTCCGGCAGGTATTTGGGCGGTACCACCAGGCCTTCGTCGACCAACTGGCGCAGGGTGCGCATGTCTTCCAGGGTGGTCTTGCCGCAGAACAGCAGCGGCACTTGTTCCAGCTTGCCTTTGCGCACGGCGAGCTGGATGTAGTTGTAGACCATGATGAAGCCCTTGAGGTAGGACAAGTCCTTGGTAAACGGCAGGCCGTTGGGCACCGAACCACGGAATACGCGACTGGCGTTGCCATAGCTTTCAGCCATTTCAAAGCCTTGCTCGCGGAAGAACTCGAACACCTGCAGGAAGTCGGCGCCCTCTTCCACCATATGGATGGCGCGGGTGCGGTTGGTCAGCTTGCGCAGGCGGCTGGGGTAGGAAGCAAAGGTGATGATTTCCATCAGGATCGCCAGGCCTTCCTGGGTCACGGTCGAGGATGGCGGCCCCTTGGACAGAAAGGTGCAGATCGGCTGGTTCTGACCATTGAGGGTGGTGCCCACATGCACCAGGCCTTCATGCACTTCCAGGGCGCGCACATCGCGGTCGTTGAACATCGCGTCGGCGCGGATCTTGATGTAGTCGGCGCCCGCCGCCGCGTCGGCGACGATTCCGTCGGACTCGAACACGCGGATGGTCTCTTCGGCCTCGCCAAATACTTTGTTCAGGCGGGTTTGCAGCAGGGCCACGGCGTCCTTGGCGGTGAGGATCTTGGGTTCGTCCTTGAGGTCGCCACGGCCGTCGATGTTGTTCAGGTAGTCGGACAGCATCAGGCCCAGGTCAGCCAGGGTCGGATCGCCGGCGTGGAATGCATCGGAAGCGGCGCCGTACAGCTCCTGGGAAATCAGGCCGAAATCCTCGGTGCCGCGCGCTTCAAGCATGCGCACCACCATGCGGTATTCCTTGCACATGCGGCGCATGATCTGCCCCACCGGGCTGAACTGGCCAAGGCGGCGGGTGATGTCGCGCTCGATGTTCTGGAACTCCAGCTTCACTGCGCTGGAGTCGAACGACAGGGGCCGGTTCAGATAGTAATCACGGTCGACGCCGGCATTTCCTTGCCCTTGGCCTTGAGGAATCCCTGGCGAATGTTGTCGTCCCACTTCACGGCGTCGAGGACGCGTATCGGTGTCTGCGCCAGCACAATGCGATCGGACAAGGTGCGTATCGTCTGCTGGTAATCGTCCACCCGGTGCTTCCTCTTTGAACGTTATTGGCCCGCGCGCCGGTAGCGCACGGCTTCCACGAATACATCGGCGTTGGCCGGGTCATCCAGGTAGGCAAACACCTGGTCAATGTTGCTGTCGACCAGCACCCCGGCGCCTTCGACGGTTTCCACGGTGCTGCCGCGCAGTGCCTGTTGGCCGATGGCCTGATGGATCTGGTCGAGGTCGAGGTTGTAGACCACCAATTCGTGCTTTTCGTTGATCTCAAAGCCGGCCAGGATGAAATGCCCACCCAGCTTGGCCGGCAACGGCGCCGACAGGTACCAGCGATTGCCATGGCGCGAAACCGTAAACAGGTACTCGTCGCGCTGGCCCGGCTTGGCTGTAGGGTAGCTCACGGCTTTATAACGGTGTTCACCGGCGCGGGTGATGTGCAGGTTAAGCGGCTCGCCCCAGGCATTTTTGCTGGCCCATTGGCCCAACAGTTCATCCGGCGCCGCTTCGCGCGCGGGCAGTGGGTTTTTGAAGGTAACCAGGCAACCGCTCAGCAGCAGGAACGACAAGGCGATGACCGCAAGACGCCAGGTTTTCATCGTGTACTCCACGGGTGGTATGGCGGGAACCGTTTCATGTGGGAGCGGGCTTGCTCGCGAATGCGGTGGATCAG
>JAFHKH010000707.1 GCA_016937595.1 Pseudomonas cedrina subsp. fulgida
AGACCGCATTCGCGAGCAAGCCCGCTCCCACACAAGCCCACGCCTACAAACAACCGCTAACCGATGTTACTTGGCAGCCTTGATCGCAGCGCCAAGCTTCTTGGCGGTGTCGGCCGGGTCAGCTTTCGGATCGTTGATGTAGTTGGTCACGACATCAAAGAACGCACCTTGCACTGCCAGGTTAGTGGCCATATTGTGCGCCATGCTTGGCTGCAGGCCGCCGGTCTTGGCGTCTGCCAGGAAGTCCTTGGCGGCGGTCTGCGCGCAGGAGTCGAAGCCGAGCTTGTCCATTTCCTTGAGCATGTCGTTACGAACCGGGATCGAGCCTTTGTTGATGCTGAAGACTTTCTGGAAGTTTTCACCCAACACGACTTTGGCAATGTCCTGTTGACCGGCCTGAGTGCCCTTGTCCTTGACCTTGAACACCGCCAGGGAGTCGATGTTGTAGGTAAAGGCTTTGTCGGTGCCTGGGAAGGCTACGCACTCATAGTCCTTGCCGGCGACTTTCTTGGCGGCGGTCCATTCGGACTTGGCCCAGTCACCCATGATCTGCATGCCGGCCTTGCCATTGATGACTTTGCCGGCTTCCAGGTTCCAGTCCTGGCCTTTGCCGTCGACGTCCATGTAGGTCGCGACTTTCTTCAGTTCGGTCAGCGACTTGACCATTTCCGGGCCGGTCAGCGCAGCGTTATCCAGGTCGACCAGGGCTTTCTTGTAGCCATCGGCACCCATCACCGACAACACGACCGCTTCGAATACGGTGCTGTCCTGCCAAGGCTGGCCACCGTGGGCCAGCGGAATGAAGCCCGCGGCCTTGAGCTTGTCGCCCGCTGCGTAGAATTCTTCGAGGGTGGTCGGGTTCTTGGTGATGCCGGCTTTCTTGAAGACTTCCGGGTTGATCCACAGCCAGTTCACACGGTGGATGTTGACCGGTACGGCGACGTAGTCACCTTCGTACTTCACGGTGTCGGAGACTTTCTTGTCGAGCAGGGAGTCCCATTTTTCGTCTTTGGCGACCGACTTCAGGGCGTCGGTGTCGAGCAGGCCGGTGGATGCCCACTCCTGGATGTCGGGACCTTTGATCTGGGCAACGCCGGGTGGGTTGCCGGCGACCGCGCGGCTTTTCAGCACGGTCATGGCGTGGCGCACCGCCACCTGCGACGGCACCGTCTTTCCAGGTGAAACCGTCTTTTTCAACTTGGGCCTTCAGGACATCTACAGCCGCTTTTTCGCCGCCCGAGGTCCACCAATGCACCACTTCAACCGTACCCTTGGAGTCGGCGGCAAATGCACTGAGAGGAAACAACGAGGCAACGGAAATAGCTACGGCGAGGCGATTAATCGCGTTCATCTGAATACCTTTTTTTGTTGTTATGCATGCAAGTCTTAGGCTTGCGCTGCACGGAGTTTAAACATGGTTTTTTTCGGCGCAGGTAACAAAGGGATGCTCAAATGTCACCAACTGGTGACATAAAGCCCTGCCCCGATGGCACTGGCCATGCTTGGCGCCAACGGCAGCGCAGGCAGCAATACCGCTTGCCAGGCATGGTACAGGTCTGGTTTACCGCCCCAGATGTTGCTGCTGGGCGTGTTGTGCGGGCTGAGCTCGTGGTGCCAACTGCCGTGGATCCGGTCGATAAAGTGGGTTTCGCAGAACTCCCAGAAACGCCGGTACCAGGTTTCGTAGTGCAATTCGCCGGTGCGCTTGAGCAGGGCCTGGGCAGCGGCGCTGGCTTCGGCGTGGGTCCAATGCAAGCGTTCGCGCACCACCGGGCGCTGATTCCAGTCCAGGGTATAAACGATGCCGGGGGCACCATCCACCGACCAGGCGTATTCGCAGGCGCTGGCAAACAGGCCTTGGGCATCGGTGACCAACCATGGCGGCGTGACCCGCCCGGCTTGCAGGCGTGCGGCCTCCAGGTGCAACACCAGCCGCGCCCATTCGAAACCGTGGCCGGGCGTGATGCCGTAGGGGCGAAAGCCGTCGGCGGGGTTGTCTTGGTTGTAACCGGGCAAGGGCTTCCAGTGCGCGTCGAAATGCTCGATCACCATGAACTGATTACCGGCGGCGTGGGTGTGGATCACCCGTTCGACAATCCGTAGCGCACGGTCCAGCCAGCGCGTATCGCCGGTCACATCGGCCAGGGCGAGAAAGGCTTCGGTGGCGTGCATGTTGCTGTTGGCGCCGCGATAGGCTTCGACGCCGCTCCAATCCTGGGCAAAGGACTCGAGCATCACACCCTCGTCCTCACTCCAGAAAAACTGATCGATGATATGGATCGCGTCGTTCAGCAGGTTTTGTGCGCCGGGCGCGCCTGCCACCACCGCCGAACTGGCGCCAGGGCGACAAAGGCATGCAGGTAGGCAGCCTTGCCCCGGTTGCCGTCGATGGCCTGGGGCGCGGCGAACCAGCCACCGTGTTCACTGTCGCGCAGCGGGCCACTGAGGGCCGCCACTCCGTGCGCCACCAGCTCGGCGTAGCCCGGCAAGCCCAGGGCGTGGGCCATGGCGAAGCTGTGGGTCATGCGCGCGGTGTTCATGGTTTCGGCATGGGCATCGGCCGGCAGTTGGCCCCTGTCGTCCAGGTTGCCAAAACCGTCCGGCAGTCGAGACGCCTTGGCAAATGCCAACAGGCGCTGACCTTCAGCGGCGAGCCAGGCGTGATGGGCAGGCGCGTTCAGCCAACTGCTGGCAGGCAGTGGTTGCATGGTCATGGAGGGCCCTTATTGTTTTTTGTGGGATATCCTGAGTCTAAACAAGCGCGTAATGACGTCATGTAACGAAAGGGGCGAGAAATGTCACCGAACAGTGACATTTGAAAAACCGAACACGATTCTACTCTTTGCCCCAAATCAACTGTGGGAGCGGGCTTGCTCGCGAAGGCGGTGGATCAGTCGGAAAATTTGTCACTGACCCAC
>JAFHKH010000708.1 GCA_016937595.1 Pseudomonas cedrina subsp. fulgida
TGGTGAATGTCGCACAGGTCGCGGAACTGCCAGATCATCTCGGCCCGTGGCTGGGTCGGGCCGATCGGGTCGTACAAGGCTACCAGGCTGCGCCCGCGACGGGCGTACATGAGGAAAGCTTCATCATTGGGGTGAAACAGCAGCGCTTTGTCGCCGGTCAGCGCCAGGCCGCCATCGGGCTGGGAGGAGGCCATCAGGATCTTGCTGGCGCGCTCCAGCTCGTCGGGTGTCGGCAAGTGGATCACCGGGCGCGCGGTGCGCAGCAGCCAGGTCAGGGACACGATCACCAGCAGCACGGCGGCGCCCAACAGCGAGCGCAGGCCGCGTGGGGCATTGGCGTCCAGGGTGAACTGCCACCACAACTGGTGGCTGTAGGGTACGTCCTGATAGGCAAACAGCAGCAGCCAGATCGAGGCCCCCAGCACGCAGACGCTGGCCACCAGGTACAGCGGCGAGAAGGGCAGTTCGGTAAGGCGGCTGGCGCGGTAGAACGAGCGCCGGAAGATCGCCAGCAAGATCGCCGTCATGGTCATCAGACTGGCTTCTTCCCAGTCGAACCCCTTGAGCAACGAGAGCAGGGCGCCCGCCAGCAGCAGCACCATGGTCAGCATCCAGGCGGCCGACAAGCGTCGACGCAGCCCTGGGCCAGCAACAGGCACAGCACGCCGATCAGGCTGGCGCCAAAGTGCGACGCGTCAATCAGGCGGTGGGGAATCAGGAAGCCGATGTTTTCCAGACGAGAGTCGATTTCGGGCGTGGCGCCAGAGAACAGCAGGACCACGCCGGACAAAAAAACCAGTACGGCCAGTACTGGCGCTGCCAGCCCCGAAGCGACCCGCAGGCTTTGCTGGGTCTGGAACAGGCGCTGCGCCTCGTTGACCAACAGGAACACGCAGGCAATCAACAGCGGCAGCACCACATAGATCATGCGGTACAGCAGCAGGGCGGCGGCCAATGGCGCGGCGCCCAGTTTGTCGGCGAAGGCCGCCAGCAGGATGGCTTCGAAGACGCCCACACCACCGGGAACATGGCTGAGTACGCCGGCGGCCAGGGCCAGCAGGTACACCAGCAGGAAGGGGCCGAACGGTGGCGCTTCCGGCAGCAGCAGATAAAGCACGGTGGCGGCGGCGGCCACGTCCAGCGCGGTGATGATCAACTGCAGGAAGGTCAGGCGACGGCCAGGCAGGCGCAGGGTACGGCGGCCGGCTTTTACCAGCAGGTTATCCGGGTAAGGTTGTTCCGGCAGGCGACGGCGGTAGATGCCGATGCACAGTGCCGCCGATAACAGCAGCACGGCGCCAGCAACGCCACCGAGCACGCTTTGCGACAGGTGCAGGTAAGTCGACGCGGCCGGCAAGTTGCTCAATGTGGCCAATGCCGCCAGGGGCGGCAACGCGCAGCCCAGGGCCAGGCTGGCGAATACCGTCATGTGCGCGACTTCCGACGCCCCGATGCCATGGCGTGCATATAAACGGTAGCGCACCGAGCCGCCGGAGAGCATCGACAAGCCAATCGCATTGCCGATGGCAAATGCGGTAAAGCCACCCAGGGCCAGGGTCTTGGCGGGTAGTTTTACCCCCGCGTAGCGCGCGCCGGAAAATTCATAGCCCAACAGAATGACAAAACCGGCGATGGCCGCGGCAACGGCACCGAGCAGGGCGGGCTTGGGCACTTCCAGGATCGAGTCGTGCAGCGCGTAAAGATCCAGTTCCAACAGCAGGTGTCGGCAGGCGATCAGGGCAATGGCAAACAGTAACAACGTCACGGCCAGCCCGATGGGTTGCCGATATTTGCTCACCAGATCCAGCCAACGCAAGCGAGTGGGTGTGATCGGTTGTTCCGCTGTGACAGTGTCTTGTGGTTCAGACGAGTTGGCGCGCATCAATCACCTCGTGGATTGTGCGCGACAGGATGGAGGTATCCAGCCAAGTTACCAATCCCTATGGACAAAATAATTACAAATATTAACGCGTATCGCCGGGTGCGGCGACAGCGGCCATTGGTCGTAGAGGGAAGCGCTAAAACATAGTGAGCATAGCTCGTAGGGTGATGGACTCAACAAACCCCGCAGGGTTTCATGAAAGATGCCATACCATTGTTTCAGAAGAACTTTTTCACCGGATACAAAAAAGCTACTCTTTCGAGTAGCCTTTTTTGATGTTTGGTTGCGGGAGCCGGATTTGAACCGACGACCTTCGGGTTATGAGCCCGACGAGCTACCAGACTGCTCCATCCCGCGTCTGTGGGCGGCATTGTACAGTCCAGCGAAGAGGTGTCAACCGTTAATGGATGTATCGGTCAAATAAGTGTGAATTAACCGTTGAATCGCCGCTGTGCGCGGTAAGTGCGCGGCAGGCAAGGATTTTTGTCCGACAATCGCTGTGCAGGTAAAAACCGACACGCACAAAAAAGGCCACTCTTTCGAGTAGCCTTTCGTGATGTTTGGTTGCGGGAGCCGGATTTGAACCGACGACCTTCGGGTTATGAGCCCGACGAGCTACCAGACTGCTCCATCCCGCGTCTGTGTGTCGGCATTCTACAGAGGAACGCGGGTGTGTCAACCCGAAAATCAAAGAAAAGCGCTTGTGCTTCAATCGGTTAGCTCTCCATTAAGACGGCTGGATGCCCGCCGGCCCAGTGCGGCCAAGGGTTTCAGCTCTATCGGAACGCCAAATTCGATTGAAAAAATAAATTCATCGAGTACTTTTCCTACCGCTTAAGCGGAAGATTCAAACTACTGGTGCTATATACAGGTGCGGATGCGATACTGGCCACCCGTAGGTTCACCCCCCGTTTATATGACGCAGCGCAAAATCATCCACGTCGACTGTGATTGCTTCTACGCCGCCATCGAGATGCGTGATGACCCGAGCCTGGCGCAAAAACCGCTGGCGGTTGGCGGCTCGGCGGATCGGCGCGGGGTGATCGCCACCTGCAACTACGAGGCGCGTGCCTATGGCGTGCGCTCGGCCATGTCGTCCCGCCACGCCTTGAAGCTGTGCCCGGACCTGACCATCGTCAAGCCGCGCATGGACGCTTATAAAGAAGCGTCCAAGGAAATCCAGACGATCTTTCGTGACTACACCGACCTGATCGAACCGTTATCCCTGGATGAAGCCTACCTGGACGTATCCGACAGCCCGCACTTTGGCGGCAGTGCCACGCGCATCGCCCAGGATATTCGCCGCCGCGTCTCCAACCAATTGCATATCACCGTGTCCGCCGGCGTGGCGCCGAACAAGTTCCTGGCCAAGATTGCCAGCGACTGGAAGAAGCCCAACGGGTTGTTCGTGATTACACCGGACCACGTCGAAGATTTTGTCTCGCAGTTGCGGGTCAGCAAGTTGCACGGTGTCGGCAAGGTGACCGCTGACAAACTGGCGCGCCTGGGCATCGAAGACTGCCTGCAACTGCGCGAATGGAACAAGCTGGCGCTGGTGCGCGAATTCGGCAGTTTTGGCGAGCGGCTCTGGAGCCTGGCCCGTGGGATAGATGATCGCCTGGTGCAGAACGACAGTCGCCGGCAGTCGATCAGCGTGGAAAACACGTATGACGTGGACTTGCCGGATCTCTCAAGCTGCCTGGCCAAACTTCCCGAACTGATGGAAACCCTGGCTGGGCGCATGGCGCGTATCGACAGCAGTTATCGGGCGGGCAAGCCGTTCGTCAAAGTGAAGTTTCATGACTTTACCCAGACGACATTGGAGCAGGCGGGGGCGGGGCGGGATCTGGAAAGTTATCAACAACTGATGACCCAGGCGTTCAATCGCGGTGGCAAGCCGGTGCGGTTGCTGGGAATTGGCGTGCGGTTGCTGGATTTGAGTGGCGGCAACGAACAGTTGGAGTTCTCCTGGTAGAAACCGAGGGCCAAATGTGGGAGTCCCCTAAGTCTTCGACCTAGCG
>JAFHKH010000709.1 GCA_016937595.1 Pseudomonas cedrina subsp. fulgida
GGCGTCAGCGCCGCGGTTGCCGCTGCTGCTCTGGATGCTCAATACGTCAAGGAATTGCTCGAAGACAAACCCGCTGAGGCGACGCCAGAGGCCTTCGACACCGATTTCGATTTGAGCCTGGACGAACTGGAAGATGCCTCCCCGGCCCAAGTCTCGGACGATCAGCAGACATTCGAATCGCTGCTGCAGCAGCAGACCGAAGCCAACGCCGCTGCGGATGAGCTGTCGGACTTCGACCTGGACCTGCAATTGGATGACCCGGCGTCGGCGCAATCCGATGACGACTTCCTTTCGGGTCTGGAAGAGCAGATGAAGGATGTGCCTGCCGTCGAGCCGCCAACCCTGACCCCCGCCGCACCGAATGACTTCGACCTGCCCGAGGATTTCGACCTGTCCCTGGCCGATGAGCCACAGGAGGCCGCCAAGCCCGATGCCTTCGCGTCGGAGCTGGATGATGTCAACGCCGAGCTGGATCGCCTGTCCCAGAGCCTTGGGCATCCGCCCATCGAGCCATCCTTTACC
>JAFHKH010000071.1 GCA_016937595.1 Pseudomonas cedrina subsp. fulgida
CCCACGGCGGCGCCGAACACATGTTTCTGGCTGGCGACGAAGCCGAAGCGCGCCCCGAACTCAGCGCCACCACATTGACCGGCCCCGGGGTGATGGAAGTGGCCAGGGCGAAGGCCGCCATGGAAATGATCAGGCTCATTGCAGTTCCTTTTTATCCGAACAAGTAGCGATAAGGCCACGTTACCGGGCCTATCGAACGGGGTATTGAAGAAAATCCCCCTCGCGGTTCGAACCGTTCATTGCATTGCGATACCTGCGGTTTGGTCAGGACAGACACGCTGGGTTGCCCACCGGCCTGACCGTTGATCAACGAAACGTGCGCGCACGCCCAGGCGCTGCTGTTGAACCGCCTGGGTGAGGTCACGCTGGCGCAATTGGCCGAGGATTTTGACGAGCGCTACCGCGTGGCGATGCTGCCTTAGCGTTGCGCGGGAATCCGGATATCGCCGCCACGGCACTGGGTTTTCACGCTGCGCGGGCAGCCGGCGAACGCCAGGTCCTTGGTCAGGCACACGCGCACTTCCGACAGCACGTTGCCTTTGCAGATCACCGCCAGCCCATGGTTGCCCAGGCGCGGGTTGCTTTCGCGGAACAACGCCTCTATCTCACGGGCCGGCAACGAGGGCGGCGTATTGAACGGTTGCAGTTGCTGCGGAATGTTCACGACACCCAGCGCCTCATCGGTTTTTTCCAGGTAGGCCGAAGGCTCCAGGCCACTGCAGGTGCCATGCTTGGCCCATTCGTGCCTGAGCAGCGAACGGGTCGGGAACAGTGCCGCGCCTTTTTCGATGTCTTCGCGGCTCAGTTGCGACTGCGGCGAGCACGACGCCGGCCACCCTCCCCGCGCGTATTGCGGCCACAAGCCATGCAACACAAAGCCGTAGCCCTTGCCGGAGCACTGCTCATTGCCCGGATGGGTCAGGCAGAACGTCGGTGACCATGACAACGACAACACGTAGAAATCAAACTCGCCAGGCGTGCCTTGGCTACGCGTAGCGGCCATTGCGCTGCTGGCCAGCACCAACCACAACGCCATCCAGTATTTCATCCGCCTGTTCCTTGAAAACGAAAAATCCTATCGCGGTTACCCGGGATGGTTGGGGTTACGTTGTAGCACCTTGTCCAGGATCCGGTCAGTCTTCAACGCTTCGATCGCCAGTGACGGATGTTCGGCTTCGCCGCGAATATGCGCGTTCATCGCCAACACGTGGTGCCACTGGATATGCGCGTGGCACGGTACTTCCAGAACTGCGTGGGCCTGCCCTTCGAGGCGCAGGGGCTGGTCCTCGAAGACCGAAAACTGGATGCGCCCGTGGCTGCCGATCAGTTCGACCCGGTCTTCACGTCGGTCGGCGACAAAGTTCCAGCAGCCCATGCCTAATGCGCCCGAACTGAAGGTCCAGCAAGCCGTCACGGCATCCTCGGCCGCATAGTGCTCAGCCTGACGCGCGGTAAAGCCCGAGACTTCGATGATATCCCCGGCCAGGTACTGGAACAGGTCGAAACCATGGCTGGCCAGGTCGGCAAAGTAACCGCCGCCGGCAATAGCGGGGTCCGTACGCCAGTTGGCGGCACTGGCGTCATCGGCGCTCGGTGGCTTGCACAGGGTCCAGGTGAGGTGGCGCAGCTCGCCGATGCGGCCGTCGCGCAGCCAATCGCGCACCTGCTGGAAGCGCGGTAGCGAACGGCGATAGTACGAGACAAACAAATGCAGCCCGGCGCGCTCGAAGGTGCGCTGCATCAGTGCGCTCTGCTCGGCATTCAGCGACATGGGCTTCTCGACGCAGCAATGCTTGCCGGCGGCGGCCACCATCAGGCTGTATTCAAGGTGACTGTCAGGCGGCGTGGCGATATACACGGCGTCCACTTCGGGGTCGTTGATCAGCGCTTGAGCGTCGGTGTAGAAGCGGGCAATGCCGTGGCGTGCCGCATAATCCCGCACCGCGGCTTCACGGCGCCCCATTACCGCCACCAGCGCAGAACCTGGCGCTTTGTAGAAAGCCGGTCCACTCTTCACTTCAGTGACACTGCCACAGCCGATCATGCCCCAGCGTACGGTGCTCATCTGCTCTCCTCGTCCGTTTTTGATCAAGCGGGCAGTATCCACATCCCCACCCGTCAGCGCCATAAGCGGTTAGCATGACAATTGCATTACAATTTTATGACATTCATTCCTCTGCGGGGGCACAGACGATGAAAATACGCGCAACGGTCATCTGCGAGCACGAAGGCAATATCCTCTTCGTGCGCAAGGCCAGGTCGAAATGGGCCTTGCCCGGAGGCAAGGTCGAACGCAACGAACGCCCGGTCGGCGCCGCTGAGCGCGAGCTGGAAGAGGAAACCGGATTGAATGTGGACGGCTTGCTGTATTTGCAGGAGTTGAAGGCCCGTGACACGGTTCATCATGTGTTTGAGGCGTCGGTGGTGAACATCGACGAAGCAAAACCTTGCAATGAAATAACCGATTGTCAGTGGCATCCGTATGGGGCCATTGATGAGTTGGATACCACGGATGCTACACGGTACATTGTTAAGTCATTTCTACGTCGTTGTAGATCGACTTCAGAAAATCACCGACCTCGATCTTCAACCTTCAGGCAACCTACGCCACCGATACGATTAGTCGCGGCATTAGCCGTCTGGATACCCGTGACTACCTCTTTGCCCGGCGGCAGTCCCACCCCGGCATCGACGGGAACCAAATCGGTCACCACGTTATGAACGGGATCGACAATGGCATATTTGGGCGTACCGACCAAATCGCAGGTATCAAACGGGCTATACTTTCGGCCCAACGTAAAAACCAACCCCTCTCTGGGATAGCGGATACGAAAATAATGGGAAAAAATATCTTTGTTGCTGCACAGAGAGTCAGCTGGATAAATGTCGGTTTGACGGTTAATCATCACGATCATACACGCCAATGTAATACCGTCTTTATCGTAAAACAACAGTGTCGGATAGCCGCCCCTAAACACGCCCTCCGCCGCGTTTGCGAATTGACCACAGGCTATTAGCAACACCGATAAACACCTAGACAAAACATTCATAATCGACCCCACCGTGGTAATTCAATCATTATTATTAACTACTAATAAACACGTATAGTCCGGCAAAACCTTCGCTCCATCCGGTATCGCAGGCTGACCACTCCAAATTCCGGGCACCAATTCGATATCACGCACCATGCCTTTCACCGCATCAATAATTAAAATTTCAGTTGGCGCACCATGGACGGGATCAACGATATCGTAATAAAAATAATCATTGTGATGGCAGACATTATATAGTTTCGGACGTGCAAATCCGAAATATATACCCTCACGTGGATTAACCACTCTAAAGTACACCGGTTCAACTGTCCTTGAGCAATCAACAGTGAGGTAATAAAGCCCGGTCTTCAAATTCACCATGCATAACAGCTCTCCGCGCCGCCCCAGCACTTGGAGCATTGGATAGTTTTTTTCCACTGCCGGCGGAACAGTACAGGCTGATAAAGCAGCCATGAACGCCAGAAGCAGTGTCTGTCTACTGAGTGACGTGCGCGCCCAACAGTGCCGTATCAGGTGTTGGAAAAATACCATGACGCTTCACCTCGTAACGAACTTCATTAACTGCGTGGGCTAACTGTAGGGAGCGTGATGATTTCCGAAACCTGTTAGAAGTCACAGTTACGACGAACGGTACGCGCCGTTCACGCGCCACTCATCGGAACTGTTATTTCTAACAGTTATTCAACCATGAAAATCTTGAAACTGTAGATAGCACCGCAGAGGAGACTTCAGCAATGAAACGTCAGAAGATCGCTTCATCCGACACGCGTCAGGCCGTCACGCTCAGCTACTTACTGATAGAACCCGAATACTTTCAGGGGCAACAGGATCCTCAGGCCCGAGTGTACTCCAACAACATACAAACCAGCGTCGTACTGATTACCGTACAAGCTCGAAATAGCAATGGCGAAGTCGTGACTCTTCCCGACGACTTGAATACCAACGTGATTCCCTATACCGCTGCCTCCGGCAACTGGGACAGTACGATGACACCGTCGCCTGCTGGCATACAACCCTTTCCCGAACAATATGCCGCAACCTTCGCGACATCGAAGGCACACCCTCAAAACTATCAGCAGTTTCGGCGCTACATCAGGTATCAAAATGTGCCTGAAGGTACGGTGAACCAATTCGCGGCACAGGTCAAAATAGGTAATGTCACCTTTACGACCAACAATCGCGATGTCCAATACGGAGGTGCTGGGCAAAATGGTCGTTTCAATAGCAGTTTTCGCTTGAGGAGTGTCAAGCCCCTCCAGTACACACTGTCCAACGGTGGACTGGTGGTAACAGCTCCCATTGAAGTATTCAGCGCTCCCATCGAAGGGTTCACCGTAAAAGTGCAAAACAGCTATATAAGCTTGCGCCATCCCGGCACGTCGAGCAGCGTGAGTTTTTACGCGGGCTCTTCCACCGCAGCAGGATCCTCACTGCACGACAACAAAGCAACAGCACTTGGCAATCCAGGTAGCGCTGTTGCTCAAAAGAATATACCCAACAATAATCAACTGGGCCGCGCATTAAACCAGGCACTGGCTCCTCTCCGGCAAACGCGTGGTGATAGCCTGATCGTGGCTGTCGCGATGTATGCGCGCGTCAGCGAATTGTTCGCCCCCATGCAAACGAGTTACTACACCAATGGGGTCGACGTGTACGGCAACTCGCTCAAGTTCTTCATTACCCTCATGTCCCAATACCCTCAGAGAGGTCCGTATGACTATTATATGGACATCGACTGGGCGGGAGCTTGAAACGTTCGTACGCGCCGAGCGCCGTTAATCCGGCGCTTGTTTAATACTGCAAAACGCAGCTCCGAGGGGGAGCTGCAGGCTTGCCCTCGTTTAATGCCTATCGCGTACATGGTCAAAAGCTATAGCGACGACCTATGTTCTGCTGCCGCGCGGCCCGTTCAAGCAGATACCAGGAATTTCGTTCATCCAACGTTGCAAAGTAAGCGCCATCTCGCAAGCTACTTTGTACCCACTCTAAAGGGACGTAACCACTTCTTTCTACTTGACGAGAAAGGGGGGCTGCCTCAGTGATACTCCTCGGATGTACGCCGCTTCGCCGTAGGCTGGAAGGTAAAACGCCCGTCTCCTGACCAGCCCAGATGCGCCTTACGGCATTTACATAATGGGGTGAGTGCTCGGGAGAGACTGGCAAGGCATGCAGGGCTGGCCGAGAGTAAGTTGACACCATCTGGTTCATCGATCTAGAGGTTGCAGAGAGATTCGCGAGATCCCTTCCCGGCAAGTGGCGAATGATGTTTGCCATCGCCGGCTCAGGCAGGCCGCCCAAAGAGGCAGACGGTGCGGACCTCAACCCTTGTGCTCCAAGCTTCGGTACGCCACCCGCCGACTGCAGGTTTTTTTGCCAGCGCCCAACGAACTGCCCAAGCTTTGCGATCCCCTTGGAGGCTGCAGGGGCCAACGCCGTGACAACCGACGCTGCACCCGTCCCGATTGAGACCCACCCCAGAATCGACGCCGCGCTTTCATTCCCCGCAGCTTCCAGAATCATCGATGACACACCGCTCGCGAGCGAGACTACCCCCAGCGCAGCAGAGGTGACGGCCAATGCACCGCTGGTGGTAAGCGCTGCAAGCCCGCCAGCGGCGACCGCCCCTACCGCAGGTGCAGCGATGCCAAATGAGGCCACCGTTGCCACCGCAGCAAAGGCCATCATGACGCCCGTCAACAACCACTTCCAGAAACTCTGTCCAGTGCCGTCAACCCTGTTGAGAGGGTCAGCTCCACAATACGCGTATCGGTTTGGCCCGCCTGTCCCGAATGGAACTTGCTCATCGCTGGCAAGGAACTGCATCAGGCTAGGATCATAGGGTCTGTAATCGCCCAACTGATAGCCTCCATCAATCACATCCAGCGCCTCGCCAGCGTAGCCGATCGCGCACTCGACCGAGCCTTCGCTTGCACCGTGAACCGTGTACTGCAATAGCTGCGTTAGCCCGTCGCTTTCGACACGAACCGACGCCTGGCCATCACTGCCTACCAGCAAAACCGCTCGCACAGCCTGGGCCACTTTGCTTTGTGCAAATACGCTTGGCCCGTCACGCATCAAAGAAAGGCTGCTTCCCGAGTTCAAAGCGACGGTGCTAATCAACTGATCGTTCTGATAGAACCACAGTTTCTCGGCGCCACTTGACACCGTCAGGCCCAGACGCCCCACTGGACTGTATTGATAATCACGCTGACCCGAATCTTGAGTCACCTTTTTCAGGCGCCCCTCTTCGTCCCATCCAAAGGTGCGGCCGTTCCCATCGCTGACCAAATGTCCGTCGTCGTCATACCGCAATACCTGAGTGCTATGCACCGGGTAAGAATGGGTAATGACAACAGGTCTATCCGGGACGGCATTGTCGTAAGTAAAGTCCATGTAATCCTGGTTGCCATCCGCGTAGGTCGTGCAAACCTGCTTATAACCATCCAGTTCATTGAGGGTAAAGACCTGACGCCTGAGCTGTTTCGAGGTTCTTGGATCGATGGCCGTCTGTTCACCAGCATAGATGACCTCGACTAAACGTCCGCGAATGTCGTAGTCAAAGACCTCACTGCTGAGCAACTGGCTTGCATCCGTCCATTCACGACTGGCCATCTGGTCGCGAGCCGTCCATTTCAGCGTCTGTGTCAGAAGACGCCGGGACGTGGGCGTGATGCTCTCCCAACTGCGTGTAAGTTCCCTGTCAAAATCATCGTATACGATCTCTTGCCGAAGCGAGTGCCCCTTGATTTCGTCAACGGTGAGATACTGGCTGACTCGGCCATGGGGGTCGTAAGTGATATATAGCTCGATGCTGTCCATCGTCATTTTTTCGGGGCGTCCATGCGCGTCATAGGAGGTACAGTGCCGAGTACCGTTGACATCCGTGAATGTATCCAGACGCCCCAGCAGTGATTGAAGCCATGTAGTGCTGTACGTCTTGTTGTTCACACGCCAGTGTTCTGACTGCAATTTACCATCGACCGCATACTCCCGGCGGATGGTACCCAGCGCCCCCAGCGCCTCGGTCATCTGCCCAGACTTACTGTGATAAGTGAAAGTACTGGGCGCACTGCCATCGCCCGGCGTCAACTGGGCGAGCGCATTTTCCAACGACTTTTCATAACCATAAGACAGTTTTCGTCCGCCCCCACTCACACGAGAATCGGGTAGTTTTTGTCCGCTTTTATAGTTGAGTTCCACACGCTGGCCCGCAATATTCCTCTGTGTCGGGCGACCCAAACCGTCATACGCTTGCGTACCCAGGGTCCATGAAGTCTTCATCGGTGACGTCAAACTCACACGGGTCGGGTGGTTATCGTCGCTGTGCGAGGCATATTCCCAGCGTACTTCGGTAGCGTCCTCCAGCACGCGACGGGTCACGCGGCCTTGGACGTCGTACTGCGTGTAAGTCGTTGAATCGGGCTGACCCGGTACCGTTATGGTGTGCGCTATCGGACGATGCAAGCCATCATGGGTCCATGCTTCACTGCGCAAGGGCGCCCCATCGCAAGCAAGTACGTTAAGACTGAGTACATCGCCCGAGGCATTGCGCAAAATTCGAGTACGGGCCGAGGCGATGCCTTCACTGCTTTCTTTCCAGGTTTGCGTGACTAAAGAGATCGGGCACGCTTGCGTGTGCTCGGTAGTACCGTCGGGAAGAATGACCTTATTCACTTGCCCCCAATCATCAACCTCATAAACCGTGACAAGACCCAGTGGCTCGACCTGCCCCGGTAAAAAATCCTGGTGAACCTCCTCAAACAAATGGCCTTCAGAATTGAAGGCGCCGCGCCAGGTTTGTCGAAAAGTGATATTGCCGTCGGTTGCTTCGCCCCGCTCCTCCCGCACCCGTCGCCCCATCCCATCAAGGTAGACGCGTCGCTGCTCTCCGGAATGGTTGGTTTCTTCCGCCATGACAGCCTGATTACGATTACGCCCCACCAGAACATACCGGCACGTTCCGATCGCTTCGTAACTGGAACCCGGTGCGACGATGCTGCGTACCACACGACCCATGGCGTCATATTCAAAGCAGGTGTCTGAACCGTCTTCGCGCTCTCTGCAGGTCAAGCCGGTGACACTGTCTCGCGTCGTATCCGAGGTGGTCAAAGCCACCCCATCATGACCTGTCACGGTAGCCGTCGTGACCAGCTCGACGCCCGTGAGGACGCGCAGATATTCGGTCGTAGTCTCAAGCCCGTTGAGCGTCGTAGTGGCTCTGGTGACTTGAGAAAAAAAAGGGCTTTCAGGGGCTATTTCGTAGCATTGCTCTGTTTTTCCAATTAAACGCGGCCCAGCAGACTCCATCGCCAGCGCCAGCTCGGAGATGGGGACCAAGTGCACACGGTCACCCGGCTGGCGCTTGGGCAACGCTGCGTAACGATAGTGGGTCTGTGTGGCCAAGGCTCCCGCGCTGTCTCCCGAATCCATTACCGCCGGTTCAAGACAATGAAATTGCAGCCAGCGTACAAAGGGTCCCGGATCAGGTGCATCTTCAGAACCAGGCAGAAAGTAGGCCCATCGTTCGATCCGGCCATCGACGTGGTGTTGTTCCAACATGTTGCCGTGATCATCGTAGACAGTTTTCGCCGTCTCCTCCCGATAGCCACTGCTGTCTTCATAGCGTGTCGTCGTTTCTATCGGTAGTTGGCAAAACGCAGGCTGGGCTTCCCACGGCGCATTACGAATATCACCATAGCGCGTGGTATTCCTCACGGTTTTGCCCCGGCGGTAAGTGGTTTGCTCGATTAATGAATGAAAATGGTTCCAAGTCCGCTCGATTACCGACAATGCCTCTCCGGTCTCACTACTTAAAGTTTCTGTGACCTTATATTCATAATCGCCGACACGGTACAGGTTGTCCTGATTGTCTTTCCAGCCACCCGGTAGCGCTGCACCATACCCCCAGTAATTAGTGGTACCCACCCAGGCGTACGTCCGTGTAGTCGCTGGCTGATCCGCTCCTGGGTCATGACGATGGCTTATTACCCTCGGCATGAAATCCAAAGGTGCGCCAGGAGGAAGTTGATGTCCGTTTTCCCCCGTGGCATACGTTATCTCATGGAGACCGCCTAAGGGGCTCGCCAAGCGAGAGGGGTACAACAACTGGTCGGATTCTTCATAAACAATGTCTAGTCGGCTGTCGCCATCGGGAAACGTAAGTGAACTCAGTCGATCATTACTGAACACAAGGGTGTATTCGCTCTTTTGCACTTCATCCGGGAAGAGCTGAATCTGAGCTTCACCCTCCAATTCCCGGGCGACACGAAGCAGGCATCGATACTCATCGCGAATTTCCCAAAGCACAGCGCGGCCACTGCCGTGGGGGCGCCACTCTAGATTGACCTGGAACCCCTGAGGAGAACGGATCTGGCTAAGCACCGCCTGCTGACTGTCCTCCTGTACCTGGAGCCGTTCCGTCTGACCGTCCTTGTACTCAATGCGAAAGCACGTACCCTCACCGCCCTCCTGAATAACCCGGAAAACAGGCAGCTTTTGGTCCCTGAACACCAATAGCCCGCCATCAGTGAAATCAGATGCGTCTCGATCCAAACTGAAACTCTCACCCGTTCCAAGCTGCAAACGACCAGAAGGCAAGTCAAACTCGGAAAACGTCGTTAGCCATCCACACCCAAATCCAAAATCCGCATAGGAAGAAAGTGAGCTGAAAATCAGTTTTACCGGAACTGTCGGTCCCGCAAGGTTGTTCGCCTGAAGGTCGGGTAACGCAAAAAACAGAGCCATCTGCCCGGTCCGGGCGTCAACATCACTGCCCAAACGACTTAAAAAGTTGCCTGCCTGGGTATATAGCCCGCCCGCAGCCAAACGGGCTGCCGGGGTCAATACTGACGTATTCATTTCGATCCTCTCATCGCACTCAGGGCGTTATCGTCTCAACTAGAACAATTCCAACACTAACCTGCCAGCGGGAGTTGGATCTTGAAAGCGAACACCAAGAAGATGATTATTCCCATACATATCAACAGCGTTTAAGTAGCAAGGACCGCCATGATGAATCGCGCTATGACTGTCATAAGGAACGTTGTTAGCGCCTTGAAGAATAACGGTAATATGACCATCTCTGGGTCGCACTACTGTCGCCGCAGGTGTAAATTGCGACCCCAAGGCAATTTCTCGATTATAACTAATGCTCGTCTCGCCCGGTCCCGCATAGCCCACATGCGATGCCCGCGTTTCGCCGGGAGTGCGGTCAACCCACTGAATCATGCCTGCCGGTGCCATTGCTGCCGAGCGAAAGGTGACAACCGGCAACTGCATATTTCGTCCCGCCAACAGATATTCAAATGTATACAAGTCACTGTCCCCATTACCGGCCACCAACACCCGATCAAAATGGTAGTTATCAGGCACATTAAATTGCGGAACGGGAGCAGCAATAACATCAACACTGCCCTTGAAGGTGGGATCGATGGCTGTATTGAAGGTCACCGGCCCGCTTTCAAGTTGACGTGTTATCTGAGCATAAAATGTCATACGGGTACCAGCGGTTGCCCGAGTCGAAACGAAAAACCATTTTTCAAAAAACTGTTTTTTGTCGCTCCTGCCGCGTATCGTAGAAACTCCCGATCCCCCTGGAAAATTGTCGTACTCGTTCTTTGAGGGTGAATAAAACCATAGATCGCCGTTATCGCCTTCGGGCAGCACTATAAAGTCGTTATCTACGCGCGCAGTAACTCTCAGACTTTTAAGTTCTTCCTCAGAGATCGTTCTTCCTGCCCTGACGTTAATCGTCAAAATAATCAATAGTTGTTGGCGCGCATTCGGATAAATGTGCGCCACCGTGGAACTGATGGCAATACTGAACTGTGTCAGCCAGTCACTGGACGATTGAATAGTTGACTTAATCATCTCACCCTATCTCCTAAATTCAGATCCACCGGCGTTAAGTGTTCATCACCATCAGCAAAATTCGTATACGTTCACGCAATCAAATTGCCTCTTGTATTTAAACATCGAGCCCTCAGGCATCCGGATAGCTGGTATAGATTTAGCTGATCTGGAATTCATTTCATACCTGTTAAAACTCACAGTTCCGACAGACGGCGTTTCACTAGCATCACGGTGTCCCCCATTGAAAGCGTTGCTGATTAACCAATAACCGCAAATCTGCGCCGCCCCGATCTTGGTTTTGATGCGCAATTCAGAAATCAGGTTGGAGCATCGAACAGATACTCTTCAAACCTGTGTAATCCCGGGTTAGGCTGGGATGAGGCGAACTATCGTGCGTTGATGGCCGATGTTGACTAGTGTGCAGCTACACGCACACCTGCCAAGCAAGCGCTACGAGCAGATGAGCGTGGCGTTCACGGAACGTGAAGACAGATGTGAAGCTCAAATCGCAGGCAAAAAAAATCCCAAGTAGCTGATGGACACTTGGGATTTAAAAATGCATAAACCGTGGGAGGTGAACGCGCCGTCATAATAGCGATAGAGAAAAGGCGGAACAAGATTATTTTAATCCGTTCGTCGGATTATAAGCGTTGTAAGTCATTCAATAACCACATATTTTTTAAGGTCGCGAGCTAGATGAGTGCCACTTTCTGGTGCAACTACCGCCAATACTCCCGCTTATAAACACGGCTGTCAGATCAAGCAGAGACCACACTTTATGGCCTACTGCGCCCTGCTCTTCTCGTAACGCACATCGTGGTCCTCCGCCTTGCCGACCACGGTCCAACCCAGCCGTTTGTAAAACCCGTTGGCGCGGATTTCGTCGCGGCCGTCGGTGATCAGGAACAGCCTGTCATGGTGCTCAAACAGCGCGGCTTCGGCCACTGCCATCAGTTGACGGCCCAGTCCCAGGTTCTCATGAGTCGGCAGCACGAACAGCGCAAATACCTCGCCCTCGGCCAGGTCGACCATGGCAAAGGCGACGGGCCGACCGTCCACCTCAGCGACCCATACGCAAGGTGCCTCACGAATATTGTCGGCGAGTACTTGCGGCGTGATGCCCAGTGCCGCCATCTGCTCGACACTCAAGTGGTTTTGCACCACCGAGGTGCGGATGTGGAACAGCGTATCGATATCGTCCTGCGTCGCCGCGCGGATTAGCGTTTGCATACTTGCCTCCGTTGGAAAACGCCATTGTAGGCAACTACAAACACGGCGATGGGGTGGATTTGTAAGTGCCTACAAGGTCGAATCACGCTGGAAAGGCTTATGCAAGTTTGCGTTGGCCCGTGCTCGCTGGCTCATTTACGCGCCACTTTGTAGCGCACGCAGTCCTGGTAGAAACTCTGGCGAATCGCTTCGGGCTTGAGCCGTGAGCGGCTGTCGTAGGTCTGTTCGGTAATGCCCATGGCCATCATGCGCATCCAGGATTTGTTGAACTTGAGGGTCTGGATCTTTTGCCGCGCGGCATACAGCGACACCCCCGACAGCTTGAGTTCCTGGGCCCTGGCGGCAGTGCCGGCGCCCCAACTGCACATGTACTTGTCACCCTCGCGCAGCTCCCGTGCCTGCACGGCAGCCGCGCCGCCGGCCAGGGCGCAGGCGATCAGCATGATTCCAACGTTGCGCATCTGTATCCCTACCCTAACCACCTGAAAATAAACGCGATTCTGGCGAGGATTTGGTTACAAAGGGGCCATTAAAATGCCTTATCTCTTGTTTATCACCATTGGTAAGTGGCGCTGGCCTGCACGGTGCGCTGCGAGCCGTACCAGCACCAGGAGTAGGAATAGCAGGAGGCGACGTACTCTTTATTCGCCAGGTTGGTAGCGTTCAGGGCCAGGCGCAGGTTGTCCTTGAGGTTGGCGATGTTCGGGATATCGTAATGCAGCGCTGCGTCAAACAGCGTGTAGCCCGGCACCTTGAGCGTGTTCGCGGTATCCCCCCAGGAAGACCCGACATAACGCGCGCCCGCACCGACGCCGAAGCCTTTGAGGTGGCCATCATGGAAGGTGTAGTCGGCCCACGCCGAGGCCGTGTGGCGCGGTATCGCATAGGGGGTGGTGCCTTCAGCGGCGAGGTTCGGACCTACGCCAATATCACCGATGGGCGCATAGCGCACGGTGTTGTTGGACTTGCTGATGCGGTTATCCAGGTAGGCGTAGGCCGCGGTAATGTCCAGGTTATCGTTGAGACTGGCCTTGCCTTCCAGTTCAAAACCGCGGGATTGCACCTCGCCGTCCTGGCTCTGGCAACGCCCGCTGCCGCACAGGTGCGTGGGGTCCGGGTCGGTGGTCAGCACGTTGGTCTGGCGCAGGTCGAAGATCGCGGCGGTGATAAAACTGTTGCTGCCCGGCGGCTGGTACTTGATGCCGACCTCATACTGTTTGCCTTCGGTGGGTTTGAACACCGAACCACCGTAGCCGGTGCCAGATTGCGGGTTGAACGACTCCGCGTAACTGGCATACGGCGCCAGGCCGTTATCGAAGAGGTAAACCAGGCCGACCCGGCCAGTGAAGGCCTTGCTGTCCAGCGACGACGTGCTCTTGGCACCGCTGCTGAGGGTTTGAGTGCTGTTATCGGTGCTGGCCCAGTCATAGCGACCGCCGAGCAGTAACACCCACTTGTCCCACTTCATCTGTTCTTGCAGGTAGACGCCGGTCTGTTCGCTACGTGACGTGCCGTCGGAGGTATACGCCGGCACCGGCACCGCTGCACCGTAGACCGGATCAAAAATGTCCAGGGTCGGCCCGGCTTTGTAGACCCCTGAACCGGAGAGCGTGTCGGTGCTGGTGTTCTGATAGTCCAGCCCCATCAGCAACGTGTGCTGCAACGTTCCAGTATCAAATTTGGCCTGTAACTGGTTGTCGAGCGTGTAAGCATCCATGTCCACATCGCTGGCGATGGTGGAACGCTGGATGGTGCGGTAATCCGCCAACAGGATGTTGCTGTAGAGGCTGCGGTAACGGCCTTCAGTGCGCAGGTAGCGGGCATTCTGGCGTACCGTCCACACGTCATCAAACTGATGCTCAAACGCCCAGCCGATCGAGTAATACTCGCGGTCGCTCTTTTCGAAGTTCTTCTCGCCATCATACAAATCCACATCAATCTTGCGCCCGGTCGGACTATGCAATACCGACCCCCAGGCCGGCACCGACCCGTAGGACGCGCCCTTCGGGTCCTTCTGGAAATGCCCGAGCAAGGTCAGCGACGTGGCATCGTCGGGGCGCCAGGTGAAGGCGCTGGACAGCGACTGACGACGCGTCTCGGTGTGGTCCACCTGGCCATCAGCATCGTCGAAAAGCCCGGCCACACGGTAGGAATACACGCCTTGATCATCCAGCGGACCACTCAAGTCGAAGGTCGTACGCTTCTTGTTGAAAGTGCCGTACTCCACGCCCACCTCATGAAACGGCGTATCCAGCGGGCGCTTGCTGACCATATTGATGACCCCGCTCGGCGTGCCTTGGCCGTACAGCACCGAGGCAGGGCCGCGCAAAACTTCGACACGCTCCAGGTCAAACGCGTCCTTTTGCGGCAAGGCGTCACGGCTGGATGGCATGCGCAGGCCATCCAGGTAAGTGGCCGGGGCGAACCCCCGGATAGACAGTTGATCAAGACGCGACGCAGTGGCGCCACGGGTCTCCGGGATCACAGCGGCGCTGTAGCGCAGGATCTGGTTGAGGCTCTCGGCGTTCTGTGCGCGCATCTGGTCTTTGGTGACGATGGAGATCGACTGCGGCGTTTCGATCAGCGCGGTATCGGTCTTGGTGCCCGACAAACTGCGCGTGGCCACATAACCGGACACCGGGCCGGTCGGGCTCTCGGCCGGGTACGCGCCGCTGATGGTGGTGGCCTGCAGCTCCATCGCTGCGCCGTTATCCGCGATGGCTTCCAGGCGATAGCGGTCAGCGGAGATCTTCAAGCTTGCAAGCCGCTGCCGGCGAGCACTTGGTTCAGTGCGACCTCGGTGTCGTATCGCCCGCTCACACCGTTGCTGCGCTTGCCCCGCGTCAAGCTCGCATCGAAGGCCAGCACCAGGCCCGCCTGCTCGGCCAGGCTATTGAGCGCCTGGCTCAGGTCGCCGGAGGGAATCGAGAAACCGCGCACGGTGCTCTCTTCGGCGAAGGCATTCTGGACAGCCAACAACGGCACAGCGGCAAAAGCCATCGCTACAGACAAAGCCAATGGATGCAAGGGACGAGCGAGGCGCGACATGGGAAATCCTGCGTAATAGGGGTTCTATTAACCATGACGGCCATGTCGGGAAATCGGGCAAGGATGAGAGCGATTTTTATTTGAGGTCCGTTGCTGCAATCAGCTCCGTCGATTTTTTGTGTAGCGCTTGGGGTTGGTTTTTCGCGGTTTTTTTTCCCGTGTGTAGTCGGCCATTTCTGAATTTATCAACCGTTCATCCAGTAGCTTTTTGCTGCGGCATGCTCCGACGCCTTGCCCCTCGTCGAGACGTCACGGATGACCCACACCGCCCACATTGCCCTTATTGAATTTGAGCTGGATGGCTTTCATCAGAGCCTGGTGGTTTATCGCCAGCAGATGAACGCCTGGTATGCGCGTGCGCTGGATTCGGTGAGCCACGGCTTGGACATGCCGTCATTGCTGGGGATAGATCGGGTGTTGCGGGTGGGCGATTTGCAGCGTTCCGTGAGTATGTCCGACTCTGCATTTTCCACCGTGGCCCAGTGTCCGGTGGGCGGTGAGCTGAAGATCGAGAGCCTGTTCGAGTCGGTGTATGACGTGCCGATCGGCAATATCCCGGTTGAGGTGATCGGGCTGGATGACGGCAGTTCCAGCCTGATCATGCTGGATGAACGGGGCAAAGGCTCGCACTAC
>JAFHKH010000710.1 GCA_016937595.1 Pseudomonas cedrina subsp. fulgida
CGGCACGCGCCTGGGCCCGATCGAGCTGGGCCTCGCCGCCTCCCTCGGTCGTGACCGCCTGGAGGTCATACGCCGCCCACGCGTGCGGTGCTGTCCACCGGCGACGAACTGATCGAGCCGGGCTTGCCGCTGGGCCCCGGCCAGATCTACAACAGCAACCGACGGGTGCTGTGCACCTGGCTCACGCGCATGGGCTGCGAAGTCGTCGACGCCGGCATCCTGCCGGATGACCTGGAGCAGACCCGCACACGCCTGGCCGAGCTGGGCAGCGTTGACTTGATCCTGTCGACCGGCGGTGTGTCGGTGGGCGAGGCGGATTTTCTCGGAATTGCCCTGCGCGAGGAGGGTGAGCTGGCCTTATGGAAGCTGGCGATCAAGCCGGGCAAGCCGCTGACCTTTGGTCACTTCCGTGGCGTGCCGGTGATCGGCCTGCCGGGTAATCCGGCGTCAACGCTGGTGACGTTCGCCTTGCTGGCACGTCCTTATCTGCTGCGTCGTCAGGGCGTGCAAGACGTCGAGCCTCTGCGCTTTGAAGTGCCGGTAGGGTTCACCTGGCCCAAGCCGGGCAACCGCCGCGAATACCTGCGCGGGCGCATCGAGCAGGGCAGAGCGATCATTTACCGCAACCAGAGTTCGGGCGTGCTGCGCAGCGCGGCGTGGGCGCAAGGGTTTGTGGAGGTGCTGGAGGGGACGACCCTGGAAATCGGTGATCGAGTCAATTTCATTCCTCTGAACGAGGTGCTTGTCTGACACGCGGTTAATCGGCGGCTGGCCGCCGTCGAGAAAAGTCCTATGAGCAAACCTCGGCGCCCGGGCTACTTTGCCGGGTTCTGCTCGACTGGAGGACTGACGATGCTTATCCAACCTGCTACTTCCATTCATGGCGTGACGGCGCCGGTTTACGCCGAGCCCGGTGTATCAACGATCAATGAAAGCAATGCCCGTGAGGTGCTGAACCAACTGATCGGCAGGCCGCTTTCCGAAAATCATTATCGGGAGCGGCTTGCGTGCATGATCGCCGACCCGAGTATCACGTCCTGGCAGGCGCTCACGCGTGACCCTGACTACTTGCAACGGCTACAGGACAATGAGCGTCTGGGGTGGTCTGCCCCGGACGCTGTTGACAGAAACATGCCGACACTGGCGCAAGCCTTGGTCAAGCGAAACGTCTGGCTGCCCGAGGTGGACAGCCTCAATGTCAACCTCCTGAAAAACCTGACGGTCCAAGCGGCAAACACGTACCTGACGCAGTTCCAGTCCATTCTCCAGGACCCGCCGCCTGCATTGTCGCACGACGTGTCGATCGTTCGCGGTGCGCCATCGGCGGGCAAGACAACCTTTCTCAGCGGCCAGTTCGCGCTTAACACCGACGTTGTAAAAAACATGATCCAGCATCGTATGCCCGGCACCAGCATGCTGCAGGTACACGACCAGGGGGCGGCGCTGGTTCAGCAGTTCATGGGCGCCATGGAACAGCGCCTGGGCCAGCCATTGACACGGGATGCGCTGTACTTGTGGCCAAAGGATTTCGACCAGAAAATCGCGGATGTCTCGCGCTTGAGCCAGGCGCCCAAATTACGCTTCCATGATATCCAGGTGGATTTGATCACGTTGTGCTGCCGGATTCTCAAACGCGGCACGGATGAGGCGGTGATGGACTTCAACGTCCTGAGCCAGTTGTTCCGCGCGGGCCTTGAGCATCGTGGCCCGAGCATCGAGTCGGTCAAGAACAGCCGGCACAGCCTCAAGGAGTACTCACTGTCGGCGTGGGACGGTCAACAGAACGTGCTCGTCGCGCAGCGCGCACCGGATACGAAGGCGTTCGTGATCAAGGATCAGGCCCTGTTTGATAAGGTGACCGCTCGGGATAACCGTTCAATACAGGCGGAGGTAGAGGGCGCTCGCAACACGGTCATCGACGCGCAGTTTATCGAGACCTTCACTGCACCGCTTCCACCCGCACAGGCCAGCGCGTTCGGTGACGCACTCAGGCGCTACGAGGGGCAGACGTTCGAACAGGCATTGACGCAGCATGCCCGGCGCAAACCCGTCGCCACCTCGATAGCGGCGCGGGTGCTGGCGGGTGTAACGCCCGGCTGAATCAGTAACTGAATGCAATCCCCTTGTGGGAGCGGGCT
>JAFHKH010000711.1 GCA_016937595.1 Pseudomonas cedrina subsp. fulgida
GGATCTGCGCTTAACTGACTGGCATTGGGGCAAGCCCGCTCGCCACATGTCCTGCTCGCCACATGGCCTAAATTAATCCGTATCAGCCCTGCACCAGGTCTAACAATCGCTCACGGGCAATCTCCGGCTCGCCGTCCACCCGTTGCACCGAGGACAGGATAGGAGCGGAATAAAGGGCCAGGATGAGTGCCGCGAGTCGGAGTGCCATGCTGTCGATTCCAGAAGATAGGCGTCAATAGTTAAGCGCCAAATTTAAACTCATGGCAATGTGATATCAATCATTTTTATGCGGCAGATGCACAAACGCCAAACCACTCGAACGCGACAGGCTGCGTTCCAGTGGTTTGGCGTCTGCTGTGTGCAGGGGTCAATCAACGCTTATTGCTGGGTTTGTGATCCAGCGCGGCATAGAAATTGGCGCTTTGCTGCAGGTATTTCTGGGTGTAGGCGCTGGTGCTGGATTGCTTGCCGCTGACGTCCACACTGGCTGCGGCCGGCAGGGCAACAGTGGCGGAAACGGCAGAAGCGGCGATGACGGAGAAAAGGTTCAAGTTCATGGCGGTAACCCTCGTGTTCGTTTGGTTGAGTGGCCGGGGAAGGCCTTGGAACTCAACTTACGCCCGAGGGTTGAACCTTAGAAATGCTTTGAAACACTAGCCGCTATCAATAAAATTAATAGAAAGGCTCAGGCCCCGTTGCGCGGGGCCTGTGGCTTATTGGCGGACCAGGAACTTGAGATCGCTGGGCGCATCAATCGGCAATTTCTGCACGGTTTTACCGAGCAGCCCGGTGTTAGGGTCGCGTTCGATCACCACGATTTCATTGCTCTTCTGGTTGGCGATCAACAGGAACTTGCCGGTCGGGTCCAGGCTGAACTCACGCGGGTGGTCGCCTTCCACGGAACGCCGTTGCAGCTCCTTGAGGTGGGCGGTGGCCGGGTCGATGCCGAACACCACAAGCTGGTTGGCCGTGCCGCGATTGCTCACATACAGGAATTTGCCGTCGCTGGACGCATGCAGCGCCGCACCGGCCTTGTCGGACACCGGTTGGCCGACGGCGTAGTCCACCAGTTGGGTCTGGGTCAGTTGGCCGTCGTGGTAGTCGAACACCGCCACCTGGGCGCTCATTTCGGTGGTCAGCCAGGCATGCTTGCCGTCGGCGCTGAACAACAGGTGGCGCGGGCCGCTGCCGGGTGGCAGTTGCACCGAGGCCGGGTTGGCCGGCGTGAGTGGCCGTTCAGGGTTGGCCTTGGAGTCGTAACGGTAGGCGAACACCTTGTCAGCGCCCAGGTCCTGGACAAACACGTAGTTGCCGTCCGGCGACGACACCACCGAATGCACATGGTTGGAGGCCTGGCGCTCGGGGTTCACGCGACTGGCCGGGTGCCCGCTCAGTTGCACCGGCGCCGACAGCTTGCCCTGGGCATCGAGTGGCAGCACCGCCAGGCTTCCTCCCGGATCTTCAACCACCGAATAGTTGGCGACGAACAGGTAGCGTCCATCGGCGGCGACGCTGGCATGGGTTGGTTCGTTGCCCAGGCTCTGCACCTGGTTGACCAATGTCAGCTGATAATTGCGCGGATCGATGCTGTAGCTGCTCACGCGGCCTACCGGGTCCTGCTGGCCCGGACCATTCTCATTGACCACGAACAGGTGCTTCTGGTCCTTGGAGACTGTCAGCCACGAGGGGTTATCGGCCTTGGCCGCCAAGACCGGCGGGCCCTGGAACTGGCCGTGCGGCTGTCGAATTGCAGGCGGTAGATACCATCGCTGGTGCCGGCGGTGTAGCTGCCGACCAGCAGTTCATGGATCTGCGCCGGGGCGGCCTGTACCGACATCGCACCGACACTGCCGGCCATCAGCAGCGGCCAGAATTTACGCATCATCATCCGCTTCGTCCTCATCGTTGTTGTTGTCGCCCTTGATCGCGCTCAGGCAGACCAGACGGTGTTCACCGTCGTCGTTGCGCAAGAGCCAGCTTTGCAGGCTGTCGTCAAAGGTGGCGGCGTTCAGTTGTTCTTGACTGAACGTCCAACGCTTGAGTTCCCGGCCATCCATGCTTTCGATCAGCAAGTGCTGGTCAAAGGTGAAGTCGAAGGCGTGCAGGCCGTTGATGATCAGCATGTCGCTGGTGGCAAGGGCGGTGGTCAGAGGAGTGGCGGTCATGGCAGTCGGTCATCTACGAGGAAGGTCGCGATGATAGCGGAAACTGTAGGAGCGAGCTTGCTCGCGAAAAACGTCAACGATAACGCGTGCATTCTGGATAAACGCGGTGTCTGTGAGTTTTTCGCGAGCAAGCTCGCTCCTACAGGTTGGGATGTGTTGGGCGCAGAATCAGTGGGCAAACAACGAATTGCCCTTCTGCCCCGCCAGCTTCTCAGGCTTGATCAGGAAGCGCGCCAGCGCCGGCAGCAGCCACAGCGCGCCGAACATGTTCCACAGCAGCATGAAGGTCAGCATCAGGCCCATGTCGGCCTGGAACTTGATGGCCGAGAAGATCCACGTGCACACGCCGATCGCCAGGCACAACCCGGTGAACAGCACGGCCTTGCCGGTGGACTTGAGCGTCTGGTAGTACGCCTCTTGCAGCGGCAGCCCGGCGCGCAGGAAACTCTCCAGGCGGCTGTAGATGTAGATGCCGTAGTCCACGCCGATCCCCACGCCCAAGGCCACCACCGGCAAGGTCGCGACCTTGACGCCGATGCCCATGAACGCCATCAGCGCGTTGCCCAGCACCGAGGTCAGCACCAGCGGCAGCACGATGCACAAGGTCGCGGCCCAGGAACGGAAGGTGATCATGCACATGGTCGCCACGCACAGGTACACCAGGATCAGGATGGTCAGCTCGGACGCCTTGATCACCTCGTTGGTGGCCGCTTCGATCCCGGCATTACCGGCCGCCAGGATGAATTCCAGGCCGTCCTTGTTGTTGTCCTTGGCGAAGTCCTGCACCGCATGCACCGCGCGGTCGAGGGTTTCGGCCTTGTGGTCGTTGAGGAATACCAGCACCGGCGCCAGGGAACAGGTGTTGTTGTACAAACCATCGGCGCGGGCGATGGAGTTGTTCAGCACATCGGGGTTACGGGACAGGGTTTCCCACTTCAGGTTGCCCTCGTTCATGCCCTTGATCATCTGCTTGGACACGGTGACCAGCGAGATCGCCGACTGCACGCCCTCGGTGTTCTGCATTTTCCACATCAACTGGTCGATGGGTGCCATGGCTTCATAGCGCGAGCAGCCTTCGGCCTTGGTCTTGACCATCACCACCAGCACGTCGGAACTGGTGGAGTAGTTGCTGATGATGAAGTTGTTGTCTTTGTTGTAGCGCGAGTCCGGGCGCAGTTCCGGCGCGCCCTGGTCAAGGTCGCCGATCTTGAGGTTCTGGCTGTACCAGAGGCCGCCACCGAAGGCGACCAGAGCCAGCAGGATCGAGACCGGTGCGACGTTGGCGCTGGCGAATTTCGACAGCAGGCGCCAGAACGGATGCTCGCGGTGCGCGTCCTTTTTACTGCGTTCGATGGCACGGTTGCTGATGCCCGCGTAGGAAATCGCCACCGGCAGCAGGATCAGGTTGGTGAACACAATCACCGCCACGCCGATGGATGCACCGATGGCCAGCTCGCGGATCACGCCGATGTCGATGATCAGCAGCGTGATAAAGCCCACGGCATCGGCGAGGATCGCGATCATCCCCGGCAGGAACAGTTGCCGGAAGGTGCGTCGCGCCGCCGTCAGCGCATTGTCGCCTCGCTCGATTGCAGCGCGATACCGTTGATCTTCTGCACGCCGTGGGAAATACCAATGGCGAAAATCAGGAACGGCACCAGCATCGAATAGGGATCGAGGCCGAACCCGAAGAAGTGCATCAGCCCCAGTTGCCAGATCACCGCCACCAGCGTGGTGCTCAACACCGCCACGGTGCTGCGCAGACAGTTGGTGAACCACAGCAGCAAAATCAGCGTAATGACGAACGCGATGCCGAAGAACAGCACCACCATCACCAGGCCGTCGATCAGGTCGCCGACCTTCTTGGCGAAACCGACGATGTGGATCTTGACGTTGGGGTTCTGCGCTTCGAATTTGTCGCGAATCTTGTCTTCGAGTTCATGGGAGAACTTGCGGTAATCGAGGGCGAGCAGCTTGCCCTGGTCCTGCGGGTCCGGGTAAGACTCCAGCAACGGAATATCGACAATGCTCGATTTGAAATCGTTGGCCACCAGGCGCCCGACCTGGCCGGACTTGAGCACGTTATTGCGCAGTTGATCGAGGCTTTGCGGCGAGCCGTTGTAGCTTTGCGGGATCACTTCACCGCCGGCAAAGCCTTCTTCGGTCACTTCGGTCCAGCGTACGCTGGGGCTCCACAGCGACTTGAGGCCCGAACGGTCGACGCCGGAGATGTAGAACACCTCGTCGTTGATCTGCCTCAGGGTCTCCATGTATTCCTTGGTGAAGATATCACCGTCCTTGGCTTCCACCGAGATGCGCACGGTGTTGCCCAGGTTCGCCAGGTCGTTGCGGTGCTCCATCATCTTTTCGATGAAGGGGTGCTTGAGGGGGATCATCTTCTCAAAGCTGGTGGACGGGCGAATCAAGGTCGCCTGCCAGAACAGGAAAATACTCACCAGCAGGCAGGTGACGATCACGCCGGGCGATTGTTGAAGATCAGGCGCTCAAGAAAGGTCGCTTTATCGTTGTGATGACTGCTCATTCTTTGCCCGCCTTCTTATTGTTTTGTCGGTTCGGCGCCAGCAGCTGTCGCGACGCGAACGCCGCCCTGCCCGACCAGGATCAAGTTGCCGTTGCCGGCCGCGGTGACCGCCGAGAGTGAGATACGGTCCGGGCGATTGAACACGGTGAAGGTCTGGCCATCGTCGCGGCTGACCACCACGCTGCCGCCATTGCCGACAACGACGATGGCGCCATCCTCCAGCAAGGTCGCGCCCGACAGACCAAACTCCAGCGCTCCCCGCGCCGCGTTCAATTCGACCGGTTCCCAGGTGCCGCCGAAATCCGTGGAGCGGTACAGGTTGCCGCGCAAGCCATAGGCCAGCAGCGTCTGCGGTTGCGCGGTGCCGATCACGCCGAACAGCGAGCCCTCGTAGGGGCCTTCGAGTTTTTCCCAGGTCTGGCCGTCGTCGCGGGAGCGAAACATGCTGCCCTGCTCGCCGACGATAAACAGGCCGGCATCCTTGATGTAGGCGATGGCGTTGAGGTGGAACTGGTCTTCGTTGTCGAGGCGGTCGCTGACGTCTGCCCAGGTTTTGCCGCCGTCGGTGGTTTCAAGCAATGCACCGTAGGCACCGACGGCCAGGCCGTGGCTGGCGTCGTTGAACCACACATCGAGCAATGGGGCTTCGCGCTTGAGGTCCTGGTATTGCTGGGTCCAGGTGGCGCCGCCGTCGACGCTGGCGAGAATTTGCGCATCATGGCCCACCGCCCAGCCCTGCTTGGCATCGACGAAAAACACCGCCGTGAGCAGTTGGCGGGTGGGGACTTTGGCTTGAGTCCAGGTGTTGCCCTGGTCATCGGAATAGAGGATGTGCCCGCGATCACCGACGGCTACCAGACGCTTGTCGGCATGCACCACGTCGATCATCAGGCCTTTGACGGCCTTGGGCGATTCAATCGCAAACGCAGGCGTTGCGGCGGTATCGCTGGCTGCCAGTACCGGTGTCGACAACGCGCCACCGATCAGCAACGAGAGCGCTGTGGCCAGCAACGCAACCTTGCGCGCGGCGCGTGGGCGGCAGACAACCCAACCCATGACAGGCTCACTCATAGACCTTTCTCCCATTTTATTATTGTTATCGCTGCCTTCCGGGGCCTTGAAACCTGCAATCTAGAGCGCCTGGAGGAAGCAGCGGCCATCCTATCGGGCTTTCGAATCGTCTGACAATCGGCGCTACGTTATCTTTTGTTAACTGAGGGCATTTGCGTGGGGAAAAATATAACTGCATTCACCCTGTTGATGATCGTTCCCGCGCTC
>JAFHKH010000712.1 GCA_016937595.1 Pseudomonas cedrina subsp. fulgida
GCACCAGCATCACGTCGATAAACGGCGTGACGTTGATTTCGTGGTTTTCGACGAGCTCGTCGTCGCCTTGATTCAAATGCAGGCCCATGGCCGATTACCCCACTTTCACCATGTGCGGTTGCGAGCTGCGCTCGGTAGGCAGGTGATCGAGGTCGCGGCTGACCAGCAGCAAAACTTCTGCCGACGCGTCCGAGACCTGGGCCTTGTAGCCGGCAATCGAACGGGCGAACACGTTGTAGATCACCACCGCGGGAATCGCGGCAACCAGGCCCAGGGCGGTCGCCAGCAGGGCTTCGGCGATGCCTGGGGCAACGACGGCGAGGTTGGTGGTCTGGGTTTTGGCGATGCCGATGAAGCTGTTCATGATGCCCCATACGGTACCGAACAGGCCGACGAACGGCGCGGTGGAGCCAATGGTCGCCAGCACGCCGGTGCCGCTGCTCATGTTACGGCCGCAGGCGGCCACCAGGCGCTCCAGGCGGAAAGCAACACGTTCCTTGATGCCTTCTTTTTCGCGGGCGTTGGCCGACAGGCGCATCTCTTCCAGCGCGTCGTGCACCAGGGTATTGGCCAGGGTGCCTTTCTGGGTCGCGCTTTCGCTGGCTTCCTTGAGGGTGGTGGCTTTTTT
>JAFHKH010000713.1 GCA_016937595.1 Pseudomonas cedrina subsp. fulgida
CAAGCCCGCTCCCACACTTTGACCGAGGCGCTCTTTGGATTACAGACGCAACAAGGTCTTCCAGGCACGGTTTTGATACACCGCAATCGCTTGGTGCATCCGCGCATCCAGCGCCTCATCGGTGATCGGCTGGTTGGCCAGGAGCACCAACTTGTTCAGCTCGCCGTACAGACGGTCCAGTTCCGGAATCTCGACGACATGGCGTGCATGGTGCAGCCAGGCCTGGATGCGCTCGATGCGCGGCAGTTGCTCGGCCAGGTCTTCGGGCTGTTGCTGGTAGCGCGGCAGTTGCAGGGCGACAGCATCGTCGGCCAGCAGGCGCGGCAGCCAATTGGTGATTTGTGCGGCGCCCTGGCGGTTGCCGCGCACATTGCGCTCGGCGGTCCAGGTACGTGCCAGCAGCCAGCGCGACGCGCTCAGCGAGAACAGGCCCCAGCGCACGTCTTCCAGCTCTTCGACGAACTGCTCCGGCGCGGCTTTGCGAATGTCTTCATCATCGTCACCGGCGTGTACCAGTGGGCGCCAGTCTTCCAGCAGGGCGTCAAGGGCGCTGCGCAGTTCGCTGGTGGACTGGCGCGGTGCCGCCTGGCCGAGGCTGCCGATCAGGGCGCGCAGTTCGCCGAGGGTGTCGACCCAGTCTTGCAGCAGGCGCCAGTGGCCATTGAAACGGTATTGCTCGGCCAGGCGCTGGCTGCTGCCCAACAGGTGCCACATGATCGCGGCGAAGGCGTCGTCCAACGGCATCTCGGCGTGGATCTGCGGCGCCGGCAAGCTCAGCGAGTAGCTGTCGGCGTCATACAGGCGATAGCCGCGCTCGGCCTTGCTGATATCGCAAGGCATCAGCGCCAGGGTCGCGGCCAGCTCGGCGGCCAGTTCCAGCAGGGCAGCCGGTTCACCTTCGCGCAGTTCCAGTTCCAGCTCGCAGATTTCTTCTTTCTGTTTGCCGACCACTACATGGCCCAGGTCCAGGGCGGCCTCGATAACCACCTTGGCCTTGCCACGGCCCCAGGCGATTTCGGCGCGTTCACGCACAAAGTCAGTGGTGAAGATCGGCTTGAGGGTCTTTTTGTCCAGCGCGGCCAGTTGCTCGGGCCAGCATTCGCCGTCGAGTTTCTTCACATCGAGCTTGGCTTTGGGCAGTTCCCAGTTGTATTCGTTACGTTCCGACAACCCGGCGACGCTCTGGCCACGGGTCTTGAGCGTCTGGATGATGTCGTCACCGTCCTTGCGCAGGCGCAGGGCGACTTTGGCCTGGGCCAGGTCGCGCTCGGGAGTGTCGAAATACTGGTTCATCAACTCACGGCGTTCCCAGCCACTTTTGTTGCGTTTTTTCAGTAGCGGGTGCTCACGCAGCGCGGCGAGTGTTTCGCGGCTGACGCGGAGCTTGATTTCGGTTTCTTTCTGCATGGCCGGAAAATCCAGGATCGGGAGCGCAGCCGGGGAAAAGTGTGGCTGCCAAGGTCGTGCAGTGTACAGGACTGAGCCCGGCAACGCGCCGCAACGGTTTATTGTGTCGTGCAGATGGTTCTATAGTGGGACTCATCCGGGCACCAGGGAGACCGCGCATGCCGTTACCGTCTATGCAAGAGCAGTTCGCCGCACTGATTGCCGCGCCGTCGGTCAGTTGCACCCAAGCGTCTCTCGACCAGAGCAACCGCCCCGTCATCGACTTGCTCGCCGGCTGGTTGGGGGACCTGGGATTCGCCATCGACATCCAGCAGGTCAGCCCCGGCAAGTTCAACCTGCTCGCCAGTGTCGGTAGCGGGCCCGGTGGGCTGGTGCTGGCGGGCCATAGCGATACCGTCCCCTACGATGCCGCACTGTGGAAGACCGATCCGCTCAAGCTGACGGAGGTCGACGGCCGCTGGGTAGGACTGGGCAGCTGCGATATGAAGGGGTTTTTCGCATTGGCCATTGAAGCCGTGCTGCCGCTGCTGGACCAGCCATTCAAGCAGCCGCTGCTGATTCTCGCGACCTGCGATGAAGAAAGCTCCATGGCCGGCGCCCGCGCGTTGGCCGACGCCGGGCGCCCGTTGGGCCGCGCCGCCGTGATTGGCGAGCCGACCGGGCTCAAGCCGATCCGCCTGCATAAAGGCGTGATGATGGAGCGCATCGACATCCTCGGCCAGAGCGGCCATTCGTCGGACCCGCGCCTGGGCCACAGCGCCCTT
>JAFHKH010000714.1 GCA_016937595.1 Pseudomonas cedrina subsp. fulgida
GGCAAGTCGCTGTGTTATCAACTTTCCGCCGTGCTGCTGCCGCACTTGACGCTGGTGGTGTCGCCGCTGTTGGCGCTGATGCAGGACCAGCTTGGTTTTCTGCGACGTCACGGTATTGCGGCAGGCAGTATCGATTCGGCCCAGAGCCGCGATGAGGCCAATGAGGTGATGGCGCGCGCGCGTTCCGGTGAGCTGAAAATCCTGATGATTTCGGTGGAGCGCTTGAAGAACGAGCGCTTTCGCAACTTCCTGCAAAGCGTGCAGATCTCGTTGCTGGTGGTGGACGAGGCGCATTGCATTTCCGAGTGGGGCCACAACTTCCGCCCGGACTACCTGAAGCTGCCGGACTACCAGCGTCAGTTCAATATCCCGCAAGCGCTGCTGTTGACGGCTACGGCGACGCCCAAAGTGATTGCCGACATGCAGGCCAAGTTCGCCATTGCGCCGAACGATGTCATCACCACCGGCTTTTACCGGCCCAACCTGAACCTGTTGGTCGAGCCG
>JAFHKH010000715.1 GCA_016937595.1 Pseudomonas cedrina subsp. fulgida
TATTGAGCACGCCGTGCAGGTCGTAGCCGTCTTCGAGCAACTGGTCTTGCAGGGTCTTGCGGCGCACGGTCAGGGCCTGCCATTCCATGCGCTGCTGCTCGAGCTGGCCGCGGATGAGCTGGGATTGCTGCTCGGCCTGGGTCCGGCGCTTTTCGGCGTCACGCAGTTCGCGGTCGGCGTCTTCCAGGGCGATCTGCGCGGTCTTGAGTTCTTCGTCGACGGTCATGCGCTTGTCGAGCAATTCTTCAAGCTTGAGGCGCAGCTCTTCCAGCGGCGCTTCGCCCTCTTCCAGGTTGAGGCTCAGTTGCTCGCGCTTTTCGGTGAGGCGTTCGGATTGCATCTCCAGGCGCTCAAGGGCCTGGGCCGTGGAGGCGTGCTGGGCGCGCAGGGAGCCGAGGCGCACCGCCAGTTGGTGGGCGTGGTCCTTGTGTTGGCGGGCTTCCTGGCGCACGCGGTCGAGGCGTTCGCGCAGGCTGTCGCGCTGGGCCAACAGCAGTTCGCGCTGCTCGGTGTCGAGGGCCATGCTGTCGAGCGCCTCCTGCAGTTGCAGGCGCGCCTCGCCGATCTGTTCGTGTTCCAGGGCACGTTGCTCGCCCATTTCGGCGACTTCTTCGTCGAGACGGGTGCGGCGCAGGGTCAGTTGCTCGACCTTGGCTTTGCTCGCCGAGAGCTGGGCTTTCAATTCGCCTTGCTGGCGCGCTTCGTCCTGCAACAGACGGCGCAGGTGTTCGCGGCCGGTCTCTTGCTGGCGCTGAGTGGCGCGCAGGGTTTGCAGTTCGGTTTCCAGGCTTTCCAGGGTCGCCTCGCGCTCTTCACGTTCGGCGCTGAGGTTGACGATTTCCTGGCCTCGGGCCAAGACGCCGCTTTCGGCCTCACTGGCGCGGCGAACGCGCAGGAAGTGGCGCCCAACCCAGAAGCCGTCACGGCTGATCAGGCTCTCACCGGCGCCCAGTTGACCGCGCAGGGCCAAGGCCTGTTCAAGTGACTCGACCGGTTTGACCTGGCCCAGCCACGGCGACAGGTCTATCGCCGCCTCGACCTTGTCCAGCAGGCTGCCCGGCACCCACGTGCCATCGGCCGCGGGGCTGAGCAAACGCAGGTCGCCCTGGGCAAAACCGGCCAGGTCGAAGCCGCCAAAATCGTCCACCAGCACCGCTTGCAGGTCGGCGCCCAGCACGGTTTCGACCGCCAGTTCCCAACCGGCTTCCACTTTCAAGCCTTCGGCCAGGCGCGGGCGCTCGGCCAGGTGCTGGTCGCGCAGCCATTCGGCCGTGCCGGTGCCGGGGTCGAGCGCGGCCTGCTGCAAGGCTTCCAGGGAGGCCAGGCGCCCATTGAGCCGCTGCAAATCGCCCTGGGCCTGTTGCTGCGCCTGGGTCGCCTGTTGCAGTTGCTGACGCAGTTGCTCCAGACGCTCCACTTGTTGTTCTTCGCTGGCTTCCAGCTCTTCCAGGGTCATTTCGCTTTCGGCCAGTTGCTCGCTCAGCGTCATGATCGCGGCGTCTTCCGGGTCGGCGGCGAGCAGCACGCGCTCTTCCTGCAGACGGCGCTGGCGCTCGGCCAGGCGCTCCATGCTGGTTTCCAGCTGCTGGATCCGCGACTGCTGCACCTCGGCCTGGCGCCGTGGCTCGGCGGACTGCAGGTTGAACGTGTCCCATTGCTCCTGCCAGCCATGCATGCTGGTTTCGGCTTCTTCCAGGGCGGCGGCGGCCTCTTCGGCGGCGGCGCTGGTGATTTCCTGCTCGGGGGTGAGCATGTCCAGCTCTTCGCCGAGGGTCAGCAGCAAGGTGCGGTCATGGCCCAGGTGCGATTCGGTTTCCAGGCGCGCGCGTTCGGCTTCCTTCAAGTCATCCTGCAACTGGCGCAGGCGCTGCTGGCCATGCTGGATGCTCTGTTCCACGCGGGCAATATCGCCGCCCACCGAATAGAAGCGGCCCTGCACCAGATTGAAGCGCTCCGACAAGTCGTGGTGCCCGTCGCGCAGGCGCTCGATGCTG
Organism: Pseudomonas cedrina subsp. fulgida; assembly: GCA_016937595.1. Lineage (GTDB taxonomy): Bacteria > Pseudomonadota > Gammaproteobacteria > Pseudomonadales > Pseudomonadaceae > Aquipseudomonas > Aquipseudomonas fulgida. The sequence goes on from JAFHKH010000715.1 coordinate 1,995, forward strand.
GCGTCGGCGTTGCGCTGTTCGGCCACCAGCGCTTCAAAGCTGATTTCCTGGGTACCGATGATCGCTTCGCGCTGGCCGACCTGGTCATTCAGCGCCTGCCAGCGCAAGGCCGACAGTTGCGCCTTGAGCTGGCGCTCTTCGCCCTTGTATTCCTGATACTTCTCGGCGGCCTGGGCCTGGCGGTGCAGGCGCTCCAACTGGCGCTCCAGCTCTTCGCGCAGGTCGGTCAGGCGGGCGAGGTTTTCGTGGGTGCGACGGATGCGGTTTTCGGTCTCGCGGCGGCGCTCCTTGTACTTGGAGATGCCGGCGGCTTCTTCGATAAAGTTACGCAGGTCTTCGGGCTTGGCTTCGATCAGCTTGGAGATCATGCCCTGTTCGATGATCGAGTAGCTGCGCGGGCCCAGGCCGTGCCGAGGAAAATATCGGTGATGTCACGGCGCCGGCATTTGGTGCCGTTGAGGAAGTAGCTGTTCTGGCTGTCGCGGGTCACTTTGCGGCGAATGGAGATTTCCGCGTAAGCCGCGTATTCGCCGACCAGGGTGCCGTCGGAGTTGTCGAACACCAGCTCGATGCTGGCCTGGCTCACCGGCTTGCGGCTGGTGGAGCCGTTGAAGATGACGTCGGTCATCGACTCGCCGCGCAGGTTTTTGGCCGAGCTCTCGCCCATCACCCAGCGCACGGCGTCGATGATGTTCGACTTGCCGCAGCCATTGGGCCCGACCACCGCCGCCATGTTACTGGGGAAGTTCACCGTGGTCGGGTCGACGAAGGATTTGAACCCCGCCAGTTTGATGCACTTGAGCCGCACGTCTAGGCGCCCGCCAACGCGGCGATGACCAGTGAGCTGCTGCGCTGGCAGTAGGCCGACAGCACCAGGCGAATCTGCACCAGGTCACGGGCCAGGACAGCAGTGAGCAGGCGTTCGAACAGCGCCAGGTATTCGCTCATCGACGCCTTGCGTTGATCCAGCGCCAGGTAATAGGCGCGGTTCATCGCCGGCTGCAGGTTCTCGACGGTCTCCTGCAGGTACGGGTTGTTGGCGAAGGGGTACGCGGCGCGCATCACGTTGAAGCTTTCTTCAACGAAGGCGCGAATGTCCTCGCGCTCATAACTGGCCTGCAGGCGCTGCTGGATCTGCAGGAACGGCGCCATGTCGGCCTGGCTCTGCCAGCCTTCGGCGACCGCATTGCCGAGCAGGATGTACATTTCGCCCATCAACGTGCACAGGCTTTGCACTTTGTGCGCCGTCAGCTCGGTAACGTGGGCGCCACGGCGCGGCAGAATCGCGATCAGGTGGCGACGTTCGAGGATCAACAAGGCTTCGCGCACGGAACCACGGCTGACATTCAGCGCCAGCGTGACCTTTTGCTCCTGGATCCGCTCCCCAGGCTTGAGATCGCCGCGAATGATACGTTCGGCGAGGTGGTGAGCGATTTGCTCGGCGAGACTGTCCGGCGCCTTGAACGTCATGTTTTCCCTTCGAAATCTGCTATCGGTACAAGCGCGGCAGTGTAGCGCATTGGCCCGCTGATGGCGCTACGCCCACGGTGGCGAATTTGGCATGGAATAAGCAGCGCTTGCTGTGCATCAGCCCACAAAAACGCCGGTTGCAGAAGACTGGACCATAATTGAATGGGTTGCGACCGCACTTTCTTGACCTTCCGGTCAGAAAATCGTTGACCGAAAAGTCAGACATGACTAGATTCGGCGCAAAGCGGTTACAACAATAATGAGTCTGCGAGGCCTTCCGTGATCCAGTTTTTACTCAACCAGGAACTCCGTAGCGAGCACGCCCTGGACCCCAACCTGACGGTGCTCAATTATCTGCGCGAGCACCTGGGCAAACCCGGTACCAAGGAAGGCTGCGCCAGCGGCGACTGCGGTGCGTGCACCGTGGTGGTCGGCGAGTTGCACACCGATGACCAGGGCGCCGAGCAGATCCGCTATCGCAGCCTCAATTCGTGCCTGACCTTTGTCTCGTCGTTGCATGGCAAACAATTGATCAGCGTCGAAGACCTCAAGCACCAGGGCCAACTGCACAGCGTGCAACAGGCCATGGTCGAGTGCCACGGCTCGCAATGCGGTTTTTGCACGCCTGGCTTTGTGATGTCGCTGTTCGCCCTGCAAAAGAACAGCGACGCCCCCGACAGCCACAAAGCCCACGAAGCCCTGGCCGGCAACCTGTGCCGCTGCACCGGTTATCGTCCGATCCTCGCCGCCGCCGAGCAGGCCTGCTGCAACAAAGCGCCAGACCAGTTCGACAGCCGCCAGGCCGAGACCATCGCCCGCCTCAAGGCCATCGCGCCGACGCAAACCGGTGAGCTCAACAGCGGCGACAAGCGCTGCCTGGTGCCGCTGACCGTCGCCGACCTGGCGGACCTCTACGATGCCTACCCGCAAGCCCGGCTGCTGGCGGGCGGCACCGACCTGGCACTGGAAGTCACCCAGTTCCACCGCACGCTGCCGGTGATGATCTACGTCGGCAACATTGCAGAAATGAAGCGTATCGATGACTTTGACGACCGCCTGGAAATCGGCGCCGCCACGGCGCTCTCCGACTGCTACGCCGCACTGCGGCAGGCCTACCCGGACTTCGGCGAACTGCTGCAGCGCTTCGCCTCCCTGCAGATCCGCAACCAGGGCACGCTCGGCGGCAATATCGGCAACGCCTCGCCGATCGGCGATTCACCGCCGCTGTTGATCGCCCTCGGCGCGCAGATCGTGCTGTGCAAGGGCGAAACCCGCCGTACCCTGGCGCTGGAAGACTACTTCATCGACTACCGCGTCACCGCGCGCCAGGACAGCGAGTTCATCGAGAAGATCATCGTGCCCAAAGGCCATGACTTGTTTCGCGCCTACAAGGTTTCCAAGCGCCTGGACGATGACATTTCCGCCGTCTGCGCGGCCTTCAACGTGAAGCTCGACCAGGGTGTGGTCAGTGACGCGCGCGTCGCCTTCGGCGCATGGCCGCCACGCCAAAACGCGCCAAACACTGCGAAACGGTCTTGATCGGCGCCACCTGGAACGCCGCCACCGTCGAGAACGCCTGCGCCGCGCTGGCCGAAGACTTCACGCCGCTCTCGGACTTTCGCGCCAGCAAGGCATACCGCCTGCTCAGCGCGCAGAACCTGCTGCGCAAATACTTCATCGAACTGCAAACGCCGCACATCGAGACTCGGGTGACCGCTTATGTCTAACCATCACGCCGTGGTAAAAACCCAGGCCGAACTGGCCGCGCTGTTCGCCCAGGACCTGACCTGCGGCGTCGGCCGCAGCGTCAGGCATGACAGCGCCGCCAAGCACGTGTCCGGCGAGGCGCAGTACATCGATGACCGCCTGGAGTTTCCCAACCAACTGCACCTGTATGCGCGCCTGTCCGACCGCGCCCACGCGAAAATCCTCAGCATCGACACCGCGCCCTGCTACGCCTTCGACGGCGTGCGCATCGTGATTACCCACCAAGACGTACCGGGGTTGAAAGACATCGGCCCGCTGCTGCCCGGCGACCCGTTGCTGGCCATCGATACCGTACAGTTCGTCGGCCAGGTGGTGCTGGCGGTGGCGGCCCGCGATCTGGAAACCGCGCGCAAGGCGGCGATGGCGGCAATCATCGAATACGAAGACCTGGAACCGGTGCTTGATGTGGTCGAGGCCTATCGCAACAAGCACTTCGTGCTCGACAGCCACACCCACCAGCGCGGTGATTCGGCCGGCGCGCTGGCGAGCGCGAAACACCGGATCCAGGGCACCCTGCATATCGGCGGCCAGGAACATTTCTACCTGGAAACCCAGATCTCCTCGGTGATGCCCACCGAAGATGGCGGCATGATCGTCTACTGCTCCACGCAGAACCCCACCGAAATACAGAAACTGGTGGCCGAAGTGCTCGACGTGCCGATGAACAGGATCGTCGTGGACATGCGCCGCATGGGCGGCGGTTTCGGCGGCAAGGAAACCCAGGCCGCCAGCCCCGCGTGCCTGTGCGCGGTGGTCGCGCGCCTCACCGGCCAGCCGACCAAGATGCGCCTGCCGCGCGTCGAAGACATGCTGATGACCGGCAAGCGCCACCCCTTCTATATCGAATACGACGTGGGTTTCGACGACAGCGGGCGCCTGCACGGGATCAATCTGGAACTGGCGGGTAACTGCGGCTGTTCGCCGGACCTGTCCAACTCGATTGTCGACCGCGCGATGTTCCACGCCGACAACGCCTATTACCTAGGCGATGCCACGGTCAACGGCCATCGCTGCAAGACCAACACCGCCTCCAACACGGCCTATCGCGGCTTCGGCGGCCCGCAAGGCATGGTCGCCATCGAGGACGTGATGGACGCCATCGCCCGCCACCTGGCGCTGGACCCGCTGGCCGTGCGCAAGGCCAACTACTACGGCAAGACCGAGCGCAATGTCACCCACTACTACCAGACCGTCGAGCACAACCTGCTCGAAGAGATGACCGCCGAGCTGGAGGCCAGCAGCCAATACGCCGAGCGCCGCGAAGCGATTCGCGTGTACAACGCCCACAGCCCGATCCTGAAAAAAGGCCTGGCGCTGACGCCGGTCAAGTTCGGCATTTCGTTTACCGCCAGCTTTCTCAACCAGGCCGGTGCGCTGATCCACATCTACACCGACGGCAGCATCCACCTCAACCACGGCGGTACCGAGATGGGCCAGGGCTTGAACACCAAGGTCGCGCAGGTGGTGGCCGAAGTGTTCCAGGTGGAGATCGACCGCGTGCAGATCACCGCCACCAACACCGATAAAGTGCCGAACACTTCACCGACCGCCGCTTCCAGCGGTGCCGACCTGAACGGCAAGGCCGCGCAGAATGCCGCCGAAACCATCAAGCAGCGGCTGGTGGCGTTCGCCGCACGCAAGTACGAGGTGAGGGAAGCCGATGTGCAGTTCCGCAACGGCCATGTGCGCGTGCGTGAGCAGATCCTGAGCTTTGAAGCGCTGGTCCAGCAGGCGTATTTCGCGCAGGTCTCGCTGTCGAGCACCGGTTTCTACAAGACCCCGAAAATCTTCTACGACCGCAGCCAGGCGCGTGGCCGGCCGTTCTATTACTACGCGTTCGGCGCGGCCTGCTGCGAGGTGATCGTCGACACCCTGACCGGCGAATACAAGATGCTGCGCACCGACATCCTGCATGACGTGGGCGCCTCGCTGAACCCGGCCATCGACATCGGCCAGGTGGAAGGCGGGTTTATCCAGGGCATGGGCTGGCTGACCATGGAAGAGCTGGTGTGGAACGACAAGGGCAAGCTGATGACCAATGGCCCGGCCAGCTACAAGATCCCGGCCGTGGCGGACATGCCGCTGGACCTGCGGGTGAAGCTGGTGGAAAACCGCAAAAACCCGGAAGACACGGTGTTCCATTCCAAGGCCGTGGGCGAGCCGCCGTTCATGCTCGGGATTGCGTCGTGGTGTGCGATCAAGGATGCGGTGGCGAGTCTGGGTGACTATCGTCATCAGCCCAGGATTGATGCGCCGGCGACGCCGGAGCGGGTGTTGTGGGGGTGCGAGCAGATGCGCCAGTTGAACGCAACTGATCGTTCCCACGCTCCGCGTGGAAATGCCGCCCTGGACGCTCTGCGTCCGCTCGTGTGACGCAGAGCGTCACGCTATGCATTCCCACGCGGAGC
>JAFHKH010000716.1 GCA_016937595.1 Pseudomonas cedrina subsp. fulgida
CGGCGTCACGGCCGCGCAGTTCAAGGTGTTGATCATCATTGCCCAGTTCGCCATCGATACGCCGGCCGAGCTGTGCCGCAACCTGTCGCTGGACAGCGGTTCGATGACCCGCATGCTCGACCGTCTGGAGCAGAAGGGCCTGCTGGCGCGTCAACGTTCCGAGCAGGACCGGCGCCAGGTGCGGCTGGTGCTCACCGAAGACGGCCAGCGCCTGGCGGACATGCTGCCGCACATCGGCGCCAAGGCGATGAACGAACTGGCCGGCGTCCTCGAACCTGGCGAGTTGCAGACCCTGGAACGCACCCTCAAGAAAATCCTCGTAGCCGCCGGTGACGCCCTCATCATCCAGCGGGTAGGTGACCAATGAACACACGTTTATTCAGTCTGAGCCTGATGCTGGTGGCCATGAGCATGGCCGGTTGCGCCAACTACAGCGGCCTCGATACCCAAGGCAAGCGTCTCGACGCCAATACCCTGCAAACCGGGCAGTCCCTGAACGGCGTGACCCTGTCGAGCGCCGCCTGGCCCACCGCCGATTGGTGAAAGCCTCGGCGACCCGCAGCTCGACGGCCTGATCCAGGAAGCCCTGCGCAACAGCCCCGACATGCAGGTGGCCAGTGCCCGGGCGCACCAGGCCGAAGCCGCCGCCTACGCCGCCAACGCCGAACGCATGCCGACCCTGGATGCCAGCGCCGGTGTCAGCCGTTCGCGCCTGGCCAAGGATCAGGACCCGCGTGGCGAAGGCGATGCCTATTCGACGGTGCGCAATATCGGCGCCAGCTTCAATTACACCTTCGATCTTTGGGGCGGCCAGCGCGCCGCCTGGGAAGCCGCGTTGGGCGAGGCGCGTGCCGCCGAGGTCGATCAGCAGGCGGCGCGCCTGACCCTGGCCGCCA
>JAFHKH010000717.1 GCA_016937595.1 Pseudomonas cedrina subsp. fulgida
AAACGGCAGCGATGCGGTGTTCGCCGCGCTGTTCTGGTTTGTGGTCGCCGGCGTGCCGGGCGTGGTGCTTTATCGCCTGAGCAACACCCTCGACGCCATGTGGGGCTATCGCAACGAACGCTTTGAGCGCTTCGGTTGGGCGGCGGCAAAAATCGACGATGTGCTGAACTACATTCCCGCGCGACTGGTGGCGTTGACCTACGCCGTGCTGGGCAAGACGCGCCTGGCGCTCAGGTGCTGGCGTATCCAGGGGCCGACCTGGGACAGCCCCAATGCGGGGCCGGTGATGGCCGCCGGTGCAGGGGCCCTGGGCGTTGAGTTGGGCGGCCCGGCGATCTATCACGGCGAAGTGCACCAGCGCCCGCCACTGGGCGAAGGCCCGGCGGCGGATGCCGATTCGATTGAGCGGGGCTGGCAACTGGTGCAGCGCGGCGTATGGTTGTGGCTGCTGATCCTGTGCGTGGGGGCGCAATACTATGCTTGAACACGGTGGCCGGCTGCGCAAGGCAGCGATTCAGTACGGCATAGCCGAGGCCGACTGGCTGGACCTGTCCAGCGGCCTCGCGCCCTGGCCCTGGCCGATCCCCGAGATCCCCTTGCGGGCCTGGGCGCGTCTGCCGGAAACCGACGATGGCCTGGAGCAGGCCGCCAGCGCGTATTACGGC
>JAFHKH010000718.1 GCA_016937595.1 Pseudomonas cedrina subsp. fulgida
GCTTGCCCGCGAAGGGGCTGGATCAGTGACTGCAATGCTGACTGATACGCCGCTTTCGCGAGCAAGCCCGCTCCCACACTGCTTTGTGAAACCATTGATTTAATGCGGCCAATGCTCAGCTATACTCCCCCGCATTTGATCGGCACTTCGAGGAAACACTGTGAAGAATTGGACCTTGCGCCAACGGATTCTGGCGAGCTTTGCGGTCATTATCGCGATCATGCTGCTGATGGTCGTGGTGTCCTACTCACGGTTGCTGCAGATCGAAACCAGCCAGGAAGCGGTGCGCGACGACGCGGTGCCGGGGGTTTACCTCAGTTCGATGATCCGCAGCGCCTGGGTCGACAGTTACCTGGAAACCATCGATATCATTGGCCTGAGGGAAGACAAAACCTTCACTGATTCCGACAGGGCGCACTACAAGGCCTTCGAAGGGCGCATCGAACAGCAGATGGCCGCCTACGAAAAAACCGTGCATGACCAGGCCGACCGCATGGAGTTCGACAACTTCAAGGCGGCGCACACCAATTACAACAAGGTCCTGGACCAGGTGCTGGAGCGCTTTGAAGCCCACGACATACCAGGCGCGAGCGTATTGCTCGAAGAGCAATTGACGCCGATCTGGGTCGAAGGGCGCATGAAGCTCAACGACATCATCCTCGATAACAAGAATGTGGCTGACCGCGCCACGGCGGCGATCGACGCGTCAGTCCTGTCGGCCAAGATCAGCATGGCAGTGTCGCTGCTCATCGCCATTATCGCCGCGGCCTCTGCGGGTTGCTGTTGATGCGCACGATCATGGCGCCGATGCAGCGCATCGTCGATATCCTCGAAACCATGCGCGACGGCGACCTGAGCAAACGCTTGAACCTGGAGCGCAAGGACGAGTTCAACGCGGTGCAAACCGGCTTCAACGACATGATGGTCGAGCTGACGGCCCTGGTGTCCCAGGCCCAGCGTTCGTCGGTGCAGGTGACGACCTCGGTGACCGAGATTGCCGCCACCTCCAAGCAGCAACAGGCGACCGCCACCGAGACCGCCGCGACCACCACCGAGATCGGTGCCACGTCCCGCGAAATCGCCGCCACCTCCAAGGACCTGGTGCGCACCATGACCGAGGTCTCCACCGCCGCCGACCAGGCGTCGGTCGCCGCCGGTTCCGGCCAGCAAGGCCTGGCGCGCATGGAAGAAACCATGCATTCGGTGATGGGCGCCGCCGACCTGGTCAACGCCAAGCTGGCGATCCTCAATGAGAAGGCCGGCAACATCAACCAGGTGGTGGTCACCATCGTCAAGGTGGCCGACCAGACCAACCTGCTGTCGCTCAACGCCGCCATCGAGGCCGAGAAGCCGGTGAATACGGCCGTGGTTTTGCCGTGGTCGCCACCGAAGTGCGCCGCCTCGCCGACCAGACCGCCGTGGCCACCTACGACATCGAGCAAATGGTGCGCGAGATTCAATCGGCCGTCTCCGCCGGCGTGATGGGCATGGACAAGTTTTCCGAAGAAGTGCGTCGCGGCATGTTTGAGGTGCAGCAAGTCGGCGAGCAACTGTCGCAGATTATCCATCAGGTCCAGGCCCTGGCGCCGCGGGTGTTGATGGTCAACGAAGGCATGCAGGCCCAGGCGACCGGCGCCGAGCAGATCAACCATGCGCTGGTGCAACTGGGCGATGCCAGCAGCCAGACCGTGGAGTCCCTGCGCCAGGCCAGCTTCGCCATCGATGAACTGAGCCAGGTTGCGGTCGGTCTGCGCAGCGGCGTGTCGCGTTTCAAAGTCTGATGAGCGACCTCGCGGCTAAACGCGGCGCCGTCACGGCAGCGAAAAAAGCGTTATTCCTGGTGTTTCACATCGGCAGCGAACGGTATGCCCTCAAGGCCACCGAAGTGGCCGAGGTGCTGCCGCGCCTGCCTTTGAAGCCCATCCCGCATGCACCCGTGTGGGTGGCGGGCATCTTTGCCCATCGCGGCGCGTTGGTGCCGGTGATCGACCTCAGCGCCCTGGCCTTCGGCAAACCGGCCCAGGCCCGTACCAGCACGCGCCTGGTATTGGTCAATTACCAGCCGCAGCCTTGGGGCCAGCCGCGCTGGCTGGGACTTATCCTGGAACAAGCCACCGACACCCTGCGCTGCGACCTTGGCGAGTTCAAGCCCTATGGCCTGGACAATCGCGAGGCGGCTTACCTGGGGCCGGTGCGTGAGGACGCCTTGGGCTTGATGCAGTGGATCGGCGTCAATGAATTGCTCACCGATGATGTGCGCGCCGTGCTGTTTTCTGCCGAGCTGCGCGTATGAGCGACGACCCGCGTTTCTTTGCCTTCCTGAAAGAGCGCATCGGCCTGGACGTCGCGTCGGTCGGCGAAGCCATCATCGAGCGTGCGGTGCGCCAGCGCATCCAGGCAGTCAATGTGCAAACGCCCGGTGAATATTGGCAGCACCTGCAGAGTTCCGAGAATGAACAGCAGGCGCTGATCGAAGCGGTGATCGTTCCCGAGACCTGGTTTTTCCGTTACCCCGAATCCTTTGCGACCCTGGCCCGCCTGG
>JAFHKH010000719.1 GCA_016937595.1 Pseudomonas cedrina subsp. fulgida
CACACTAGATCCCTTCCACTTTCAGTCCAGTGTTATGCCCGGGGTCAGTGCGGCCGGCACGACCAGGCTCGGGGTTTCCAGCGACGCCACCGGATACGCACAATAATCCGCCGCGTAATAAGCACTGGCGCGGTGGTTGCCCGAGGCCCCTACCCCACCAAACGGCGCGGTGCTGGCAGCGCCGGTCAGCTGTTTGTTCCAGTTGACGATACCGGCGCGGCTCTCCAGCCAGAACTGCTGGTAGCGCGCTTCGGAATCCGACAGCAACCCCGCGCCAAGCCGTATTGAGTGTTGTTGGCCTCGGCAATCGCGGCGGCAAAATCCGCGTAGCGGATCACCTGCAAAAGCGGGCCGAACAACTCCTCGTCTTCACGCTCGGTCACCGCGGTCACGTCGATGATGCCAGGGGTCAGCAACGCCGCCTGAGGCTGGGGCTGGGTCATTTCCAGCAGCGCGACGGCGCCATTGGCCAACATCAGTTCCTGGGCATCCATCAACGCTTTGGCGGCGCCGAGGGAAATCACCGAGCCCATGAACGGCGGCGGTTGCCGGTCGAACGCGCCGACCTCAATCGTCGCGCTCACCGCCACCAGGCGCGCCAGCAAGGCATCGCCCCAGGCGCCTTCCGGTACCAGCAGACGGCGGGCGCAGGTGCAGCGCTGGCCGGCAGAGATAAACGCCGACTGGATGATGGTGTACACCGCCGCATCCACATCGGCGACTTCGTCGACCACCAGCGGGTTATTGCCGCCCATTTCCAGGGCCAGGATCTTGTCCGGACGCCCGGAAAACTGCTGGTGCAGGTGATTGCCGGTGCGGCTGGAACCGGTGAAGAACAAGCCGTCGATACCGGGGTTGGCCGCCAGGGCGATCCCGGTTTCCCGCGCGCCTTGCAGCAGGTTCAACACGCCTGCCGGCAAACCGGCTTCGATCCAGCACTGCACGGTCAGCTCGGCGACTTTGGGCGTGAGCTCGCTCGGCTTGAACAGCACGGTGTTACCCGCCAGCAGCGCCGGGACGATATGCCCGTTCGGCAAGTGACCAGGAAAGTTATAAGGGCCGAACACCGCCACCACACCGTGGGGCTTGTGGCGCAACACCGCGGTGGCATCGCCCAGTGGCCCGCTCTTCTCGCCGGTGCGCTCACGGTAGCTTTGCACCGAGATGGCGATCTTGTTGGCCATGCTGGTCACTTCGGTGGCCGATTCCCACAGCGGCTTGCCGGTTTCCTCACCGATGCAACGGGCGATTTCATCGGCGCGTTTTTTCAGGATGGCAGCGAAGGCATCCAGCACGGCGATGCGTTCTTCCAACGACCGTCGAGCCCAGGCGGGGAACGCCTGGCGCGCGGCCTGCACGGCGGACTCGACCTGCTCGGCCGTAGCGCCGTTGCCGGCCCACAGCACGTGCTGGGTCACCGGGTTACGCGACTCAAACAGTTCACCCTGGCCCGCCAGCCAGCTACCTGCGATATACAACGCATTCATTATTTCGACTCCCGGGCTGCGGACAACGGTACGGCGCGCACTTGATCACCGACCACCAACTGGAGGCGCCTGGCGGTCTGGGGATCGACCACCAATGTCCCCGCGGCCAGGCGGGCCGGCGCGGCCGTGATGCGGCAGTCTTCGCGCTTGCGGTTATGGATCAGGAACGGCGTGGCGTCCTCCCCCGGCGTGCCGATGGCGAGCACCAGCAACTGGCTGTCGCGCACCGCACGGATCTTGCCGGTTTCGCATTCCACCGCCGGGCCCGCATCGAAAATATCGACATAGCCCTGGTAGCTGAACCCTTCGCTCTTGAGCATGCTCAGCGCCGGTTCGGTATCCGGATGCACCTTGCCGATCACATTGCGCGCGTCTTCGGAGAGGAAGCAGCTGTACAGCGGAAACTTCGGCATCAGCTCAGCGATAAACGCTTTGTTGCCCACCCCGGTGAGGTAGTCGGCCTGGCTGAATTCCATCTTGAAGAAGTGGCGGCCCAGGCTTTCCCAGAACGGCGAATGCCCGGCGTCGTTGGACACCCCGCGCATTTCGGCGATGATCTTGTTGCCGAACAGTTGCGGGAACTCAGCAATGAACAACATCCGCGCCTTGGCCAGCATGCGGCCATTGAGGCCGGTGCGGTAATCGGCATGCAGGAACAACGAGCACAGCTCGGAGTTGCCGGTGAGGTCGTTGGCCAGGAACAGCGTCGGGATTTCGCGGTAGATGTTCAGCTCCTGGGAGGCGCTGACGGTCAGCCCGACCCGGAAGTTGTACCACGGCTCGCGCAGGCCGACCGCGCCGGCAATGGCGGAAATACCCACCACCCGGCCTTCGTCGTTTTCCAGCACGAACAGGTAGTCGGCATCGCCACGCCCGGCGTCGCCGCGAAAGGTTTTTTCGGCCCAGCCCACGCGGTGGGTCAGGCGTTCCTCGTTGGCCGGCAAGGTGGTGAGGCCGGTGCCGGTGCTGCGCGCCAGGTCAATCAGGGCCGGTAAATCGCTGTTGCGTACGGGACGAACAATCATGCTATCTCCTCAAACGGGCCGCCTGCTCCAGGCCACCCGCAAAACTCTGCTTAAACCGCAACCAGGCGCACGCTGGCACCTTCGCCGACGCCCAGTGCTTCGGCCGCGTCCAGGTCCAGGGTCACCGGTTTGCCGGGCGCATAATCGAGCTCCAGCATCACCGCCCGGTAATCCTGCAACTGGCCGTTGCTCACCAGGTACTGGCGGCCGACACCCTTGACCCTCTCGCCGATCTTCACCGGCACCACGCGGCTCTGGGCAATCGAGCGAATGCCGAGACCCGCGCGTGCAGCGTCGGGCCACCGTCGAAGATGTCGATGTAGTGGTCGGTCTCGAAGCCTTCGCGCATCAGGATGTCGAAGGTGATCTGCGCACGCGGGTGCACCTGGCCCATCGCCTCTTGGGCGGCGTCCGGCAGCAGCGGTACGTAGATCGGGTAATGCGGCATCAGCTCGGCGAGGAAGGTGCGGCTTTTCAGCCCGCACAGGCGCTCGGCGGCGGCGTAGTTGAGGTCGAAGAAGTTGCGGCCGATGGCATCCCAGAACGGCGAGTCACCGTTCTCGTCGCTGTAGCCGACGATCTCGGTCACCACCGAGTCGGCAAAGCGCTCGGGGTGGCTGGCGACGAACAACAGGCGGCCCCGGGAATTGAGTTCCGACCACGGCGAACCAACCAGCGCCGGCTTCACATAGAAACTGGTGAGCAGGCTGTTGCCGGTGAGGTCGTGGCACTGGGAAAGCACGTGGATCTTGTTGTGGATCTTCAGCTCGCGGGAGGCGTGCACGAAGGTCTCGTTACGAAAGCTGTAGAACGGCTCCGAGTAACCGGCCGAAGCGACGATGGCCGAGCAGCCCGCGAGTTTGCCGGTGTCGGTGTCTTCCAGCACGAAGAAATAGCTTTCTTCGCCATTGAAACTGACCTCGGCCGCAAACGACGCTTCGCTGGCGGCGATCTTGTCGCTCAGGCGTTCCACGTCGTCCGGCAAGGAAGTAACACCAATCGGGCTGTCCGCAGCCAGACGCTGTACCTCGCCCAGATCAGCCATTTGCGCGGGGCGCATCACCAGCATGGTGTCACTCCTTAACTCGAAAAACTCACAGAAGGAAAAATACCGAACTCGTTCTGAATCAACACAGGCCCCAATGTGGCGCTATCAGGCCTGCGTCAACGCCTTCACGGCCCGTTCAAAACGGTCCAGGCCTTCGTTGATGTCCGCCTCTTCCACCACCAGGCTTGGGGCGAAACGCACCACGTCCGGGCCGGCTTGCAGGATCATCAGGTTTTCTTTCTCGGCCGCGTTGAACACGTCCTTGGCCTTGCCTTTGAACGCCTCGCTGAGCACGCAACCAATCAGCAGGCCCATGCCGCGCACTTCGCTGAAAATGCCGTATTGCGTGCCGATCTGCTCCAGGCGCGCCTTGAACTGGGCATGCTTGGCCTTCACGCCGGCCAGCACTTCGGGGGTGTTGATCACGTCGATCACCGCCTCGGCCACCGCGCACGCCAGCGGGTTGCCGCCGTAGGTGGTGCCGTGGGTGCCGACCACCAGGTGCTTGGCCAGCGCTTCGGTGGTGAGCATTGCCGCGATCGGGAAACCGCCGCCCAGGCTCTTGGCGCTGGTGAGAATGTCCGGGGTCACGCCGTAATGCTGATAGGCGAACAGATGGCCGCTGCGGCCCATGCCCGTCTGCACTTCGTCGAACACCAGCAGCGCGTCGTTGGCGTCGCACAGCTCGCGGGCACCTTGCAGGTAGGCCAGCTCGGCCGGCAGTACACCGCCTTCGCCCTGGATCGGTTCGAGTACCACGGCGCAGGTCTTGTCCGACACGGCGGCTTTCAGCGCCGCCAGGTCGTTATAGGGAACGTGGGTGATGCCGGTGATTTTAGGGCCGAAGCCATCGGAGTACTTGGACTGTCCACCGACGTTGACGGTGAACAGGGTACGGCCGTGGAAGCTGTTCAGCGCGGCGATGATCTCGTATTTCTCGCTGCCGAAACGGTCGAACGCCACGCGGCGGGCCAGTTTGAAGGCGGCCTCGTTGGCCTCGGCGCCGGAGTTGCAGAAGAACACACGCTCGGCAAAGGTGGCGTCGATCAGCTTATGGGCCAGGCGCAGGGCCGGC
>JAFHKH010000072.1 GCA_016937595.1 Pseudomonas cedrina subsp. fulgida
ACACCGCTTTCGCGAGCAAGCCCGCTCCCACATTTTGATCTTCGTTGCTTTGGAGCATTGCGTTCGCTTAACTGATCGGCATTGAGGCATGGCCGACTAATCTAACAGATAGATTTCGATCCGCCCGGTCACTTGGGTTAACCTTGAGGATTCGCAATGCTATGTACAGCGCCATGACGCTACGTAGGCCTGTTCTTACTTTTTCATGAGGTCCACATTTTGGCTCAATACGTCTTCACCATGCATCGGCTGGGCAAAGTTGTTCCGCCGAAGCGGGAAATCCTTAAAAACATTTCGCTGTCCTTCTTCCCTGGCGCCAAGATCGGCGTGCTCGGCCTCAACGGCTCGGGTAAATCCACCCTGTTGAAAATCATGGCCGGCGTCGACACCGAGTTCGAAGGCGAAGCCCGCCCGATGCCCGACCTGAACATCGGCTACCTGCCGCAGGAGCCGATCCTGGACCCGACCAAGACCGTGCGTGAAGTGGTCGAAGAGGCCGTCAGCGTGATCAAGGACGCCCAGGCGCGTCTGGACGAGGTCTACGCCGCCTACGCCGAACCGGATGCCGACTTCGACAAGCTGGCCGCCGAACAGGCCAAGCTCGAAGCCATCCTGCAGGCCGGCGACGGCCATAACCTGGAGCGCCAGTTGGAAGTGGCCGCCGACGCGCTGCGCCTGCCGGCGTGGGACGCCAAGGTTGAGGTGTTGTCCGGTGGTGAAAAACGCCGCGTGGCCCTGTGCCGCCTGCTGCTGTCGGCCCCCGACATGCTGCTGCTCGACGAACCGACCAACCACCTGGATGCGGATTCCGTCGCCTGGCTGGAACATTTCCTTCACGATTTCCCGGGTACCGTGGTTGCGATCACGCACGACCGCTACTTCCTGGACAACGTCGCCGGCTGGATCCTCGAGCTCGACCGTGGCGCCGGTATCCCTTACGAGGGCAACTACTCCGGTTGGCTGGAAGCCAAGTCCGACCGTCTGGCCGCCGAATCCAAGCAGCAATCGGCCCACGAAAAAGCCATGAAGGAAGAACTGGAGTGGGTGCGCAAAGGCGCCAAGGCCCGCCAGTCCAAATCCAAGGCCCGTCTGCAACGCTTCGAAGAAATGCAATCGCAGGAATTCCAGAAGCGCAGCGAAACCAACGAGATCTACATCCCGGCCGGCCCGCGCCTGGGTGACAAGGTCATCGAATTCAAGAACGTGTGCAAAGGCTATGGCGACCGCGTGCTGATCGACAACCTGTCGTTCTCCATGCCAAAAGGCGCGATCGTCGGCGTTATCGGCGGTAACGGTGCGGGTAAATCCACATTGTTCCGCATGCTGATGGGCAAGGAAACCCCGGACTCCGGCAGCATCGAAATCGGCGAAACCGTGCAACTGGCCTGTGTGGACCAGAGCCGTGAAGACCTGGATGGCAGCAAGACCGTGTTCCAGCAGATCTCCGACGGCTCCGACCAGATCCGCATCGGCAACTATGAAATCCCGGCGCGTACCTATGTCGGCCGTTTCAACTTCAAGGGCGGCGACCAACAGAAGTTCGTCAAGGACCTGTCCGGTGGTGAGCGTGGCCGCTTGCACCTGGCGCTGACCCTGAAAGAGGGCGGCAACGTCCTGCTGCTCGACGAACCGTCCAACGACCTCGACGTAGAAACCCTGCGTTCCCTGGAAGAAGCCCTGCTGGACTTCCCGGGCGCCGCCATTGTGATCTCTCACGATCGGTGGTTCCTTGACCGTGTGGCGACGCACATCCTGGCGTACGAAGACGACTCCCAGGCGGTGTTCTTCGAAGGCAACTACACCGAGTACGAAGCGGACCGCAAGAAGCGTTTGGGCGAAGCGGCGGCCCAGCCGCACCGCGTACGGCATAAAAAGCTGGCCTGATTCGGGTTGGTTTGACAAAGCGGAGTCCTTTGGGGCTCCGTTTTTTTTGCGCGTTTTTCAGGGATTCCGCAGTGACTTCATTCGCGAGCAAGCCCGCTCCCACAGTTTGAAATGCATTCCAAAT
>JAFHKH010000720.1 GCA_016937595.1 Pseudomonas cedrina subsp. fulgida
TCGCCACAACAAGCCCGCTGGTCACAACAACCTCGCTCGCCACAGGAGTTAGGAGCTGTTAGCGTTGCCGCCTTTGATAGCTTTGCGGAAAACGCGACTGATGGACTTCGGAAAATGGCTATGCGCCAGTGTCATGCTGTTTCTGCTGGGTGGCTGCGCCAGCGTTTCACCGACCTCCACCCCGGCGATCCTCGATCAGTTGCTGGCCGACCCGACGCTGCAAGGCGCCACCGTCTCCCTGACGGTGCGCGACGCCCGCACTGGCAACACCCTCTACCAGCACAACCCTCGCACGCGCCTGGTTCCGGCCTCCAACCTCAAATTGCTGACCACGGCAGCGGCGATGGACGTGCTGGGCCCGCAGTACCGGTTCTCGACTCAATTGTTAAGCGACAGCGCAGTGCAAGGCGAGCGCCTGAGCGGCAATCTGTACCTGCGCGGCCTGGGCGACCCGACCACGCAGTTCGCCGATTACCAGGCGTTGGCCGCACAACTGGCGCGCCAGGGCGTGCGCCAGGTGCAAGGCGACCTGGTGTTCGACGACACCTGGTTCGACGCTGAACGCCTGGGGCTCGATTGGGCCCAGGATGACGAAAGCACCTACTACGGCGCGCAGATTTCCGCGCTGACCGTGTCGCCCAATACCGATTTCGATGCCGGCACTGTCATCGTCACGGCCAAGGCGACGGGTGCGCTTGGGCAGCCTGTCAGCGTTCAGGTGTTTCCACCCACCGATTACCTGCAGATCAACAACCGCGCGGTCAGCGGCCCGGGCGACACCTACAGCATCACCCGCCAGCACGGCACCAACCTGCTGCAGCTCACGGGCGCGCTGGCGCCGGGCAAGCAACGCCGGCAATGGGTCAGTGTGTGGGAGCCGACGCAACTGGTGGCCAACCTGTTCGAACAGGCGCTGGCGCAGCAGGGCATCAAGGTGCTGGGTCGGCGCGTGATCGGCGGGCCAAGCCCGACCACCGCGACGCTCCTGGCGGAGCACCAATCGGCACCGTTGCAGGCACTGATCACGCCGCTGCTCAAACTTTCCAACAACAACATGTCCGAAGCACTGCTCAAGGCCATGGGGCGCAAGACCGTCAATGCGGGCACCGCGCAGGCGGGGGTGGCAGCGGTGGCGGCGTTCATGAAACGTCAGGGCCTGGACCCGGCGACACTCAGCCAAGTGGACGGTTCGGGCTTGTCGCGGCGCAACCTGGTGTCGTCGCACAACCTGAGCGACCTGCTGCTGGCGACGGCCCGGCAACCCTGGTTCAACACCTGGTACAACGCCCTGCCAATTGCCGGCAACGCGGACCGCATGACCGGTGGCAGCCTGCGCTATCGCCTGCGCGGGACGGCCGCCGAAAACAACCTGCACGGCAAGACCGGCTCCATGGCCGGCGTGTCATCGTTGAGCGGCTACCTCACCGATGTCGAGGGACGGCGTCTGGTGTTTGCGATGATCAGCAACAACTACCTGGACGACGCCGCGCCGATCCGTGCGTTGGAGGATCGCGTGGCCTTGGCCCTCGCGACCTGGCACCCCTGACTCAAGGCTGATAGCCCATCCGCCAACTGACGGCCCGGGCCGCTGCGAGCAAACGCTGTGCCGCCGGGCGCCTTCATCGGCGTGGAATAACGAGGTGGGGCCGACTACCGTCATCACGGCGGCCACCTGCCCGATGGCGTTGAACACCGGTGCCGACAGCGCATCCACGCCGGGCATCAATAGGCCATGCACAAAATGCAGGCCCCGGCTGCGAATCTGTTCGCACAGGGTGGTGTAGGCCTGGTCGTCTGCCAGCGCGTGGGCGGTTCCGGCGTGGATTTCCCGTTCGCGCAATTCGACGGTTTCCCGTGTCGGCAGGAAAGCGCTGAACACCAGCCCGGTGGACGAACTGAGCAGCGGCAGCACCGAACCCAACTGCGTCACCACCGTCACCGCGCGCACCGCCGGCTCGATCTGCACGACCGTGGCGCCCTGGTTGCCCCACACCGCCAAAAAACACGTTTCATTGAGCTCATCGCGCAGCTGCGCCAGGGGCAGGGCGCGACTTTCAGTACGTCCATGCTGCCCAGCGCCGCCAGGCCTACGCGCAAGGCTTCGCGCCCAGGCCGTAATGATTGGTGGCGGCGTTCTGCTCGGCAAAGCCTGAGGCAATCAGCGCTTGCAAATAACGGTGCACCTTGCTGGCCGGCATCTGCACATGGTCGGCCAGGCGCGACAGCGACGTGGCGGGCGACAATTCGGCCAGGGCCTTGAGGATATCGGTGCCCACCTCGGCCGAGCGGACTTTCTGTTTACCGGTGTCGCGGGGCTTTTCCATGGAGGGGCGAGAATCCGAGAGATGAATGGGCGTCTTTATAGCTTGACGGTGGGTAGCGATCAAATTACGTTATGCGTAACTGGATTACGATAAAAACAACTTCCGTGCAGAGGATGGTCCATGAACCTCGAATACCTGTCGGGCTTCGGCAATGAATTTGCCAGCGAAGCCTTGCCCGGCGCATTGCCGGTTGGCCAGAACTCCCCGCAAAAAGCGCCTTACGGGCTGTACACCGAACTGTTCTCCGGCACCGCCTTTACCATGCCGCGCAGCGAAGCCCGCCGGACCTGGCTGTACCGCATCCAGCCGTCGGCCAATCACCCGGCGTTCGTCAAGCTTGAGCGCCAGTTGGCCGGTGGACCCTTGGGGCCTGTGACGCCCAATCGCTTGCGCTGGAACCCCCTGGATATGCCCGGCGAGCCGACCGACTTTATCGACGGCCTTGTAGGCATGGTGGCCAACGCCGCGTCGGAAAACCCCTCTGGCACCCGCATCTACAGCTACCGCGCCAACCGTTCGATGCAGCGCGTGTTTTTCAACGCCGACGGCGAGCTGCTGATCGTCCCCGAGCAAGGTCGCCTGCGCATCGCCACTGAGTTGGGCGTGCTGGACGTGGCGCCGCTGGACATTGTCGTGTTGCCGCGCGGCCTCAAGTTCCGTGTCGAACTGCTCGATGCCCAGGCGCGTGGCTACGTTGCCGAGAACCACGGCGCGCCGTTGCGCCTGCCGGACCTGGGGCCCATCGGCAGCAATGGCCTGGCCAACCCGCGCGACTTTCTCACGCCGGTCGCCCATTACGAAGACCTCAAGCAACCCACGACGCTGGTGCAGAAATTCCTTGGCGAACTCTGGGCCTGTGAGCTGGACCATTCGCCGCTCAACGTGGTCGCCTGGCACGGCAACAATGTGCCGTACAAATACGACCTGCGCCGGTTCAACACGATTGGCACCGTCAGTTTCGATCACCCGGACCCGTCGATCTTCACCGTGTTGACCTCGCCCACCAGCGTGCACGGCCTGGCCAACCTCGACTTCGTGATCTTCCCGCCGCGCTGGATGGTGGCCGAGAACACCTTCCGGCCGCCCTGGTTCCACCGCAACCTGATGAACGAATACATGGGCCTGATCCAGGGCGCCTACGACGCCAAGGCCGAAGGCTTCCTGCCCGGCGGCGCCTCGCTGCACAGTTGCATGAGCGCCCACGGCCCGGACGGCGAGACCTGCACCAAAGCCATCAACGTCGAGCTGGCGCCGCACAAGATCGATAACACCATGGCCTTTATGTTCGAGACCAGCCAAGTGTTGCGTCCCACGCAGTTCGCCCTGGAATGCGCGCAGCTGCAAACCACTTATGACGCGTGCTGGGCCTCGCTGCCCGCCACCTTCAACCCGAACCGGAGATAACCCATGACGCAGCCAACACTGACCCGCAGTTGGGTATCTTCCGCCAATGGCCACTCGGATTTTCCATTGCAGAACCTGCCGCTGGGGGTGTTCAGTATCAACGGTTCGGCACCGCGCAGTGGCGTGGCGATCGGCGATTCGATCCTCGACCTTCATGCGGCAATCGACGCGTTCACCGGTGAAGCCCGGCGCGCAGTTGAAGCGACTGCCGGCGGCCAACTGAACCGCTTTTTCGAACTGGGCCGTGGCCCACGCGTGGCCTTGCGCGAGCGTCTGCTGGAATTGCTTGCCGAAGGCAGCACGCTGCAGACGCGTGAGGCGCAGGTGCTGCACCGCGCCGCCGATTGCCAGATGCACCTGCCGGCCAAGATCAATGACTACACCGACTTCTATGTCGGTATCGAACATGCGCAGAACGTCGGCAAACTGTTCCGCCCCGACAATCCTCTGCTGCCCAACTACAAGTACGTGCCGATTGGCTACCACGGCCGCGCTTCGACCATTCGCCCCTCGGGCACCGAGGTGCGCCGTCCCAAAGGCCAGACCTTGCCCGCCGGCCAGGCCGAGCCGACGTTTGGCCCGTGTGCGCGCCTGGACTACGAACTGGAACTGGGTATCTGGATCGGCCAGGGCAATGCGATGGGCGATTCGATTGCCATCGCAGACGCGGCCGAGCACATCGCCGGTTTCTGCCTGCTCAATGACTGGTCGGCGCGGGATATCCAGGCGTGGGAATACCAGCCGTTGGGGCCGTTTCTGTCGAAAAGCTTCATCACCACGATTTCGCCCTGGGTCGTCACGGCTGAAGCCTTGGCGCCATTTCGCAAGGCGCAACCGCCACGGCCAGACGGTGATCCGCAACCGCTGCCGTACCTTTTGGACCCACGTGACCAGGCCGCCGGTGCGCTGGATATCGAGTTGGAAGTGCTGCTGACCAGCGCCGCGATGCGCGAACAGAACCTGCCGGCCCATCGCCTGGCCTTGAG
This sequence comes from Pseudomonas cedrina subsp. fulgida, assembly GCA_016937595.1. Classification (GTDB taxonomy): domain Bacteria; phylum Pseudomonadota; class Gammaproteobacteria; order Pseudomonadales; family Pseudomonadaceae; genus Aquipseudomonas; species Aquipseudomonas fulgida. The sequence continues at coordinate 4,715 of JAFHKH010000720.1, forward strand.
CAACAGCCTGCACATGTACTGGACCGTCGCACAGTTGGTGGCGCACCACAGCGTCAACGGCTGCCAACTGCAGGCCGGCGATCTGTTTGGCTCCGGCACCTTGTCCGGCCCGCAGGCGGGGCAGTTCGGCAGCCTGCTGGAAATGACCGAAGGCGGTAAGAACGTCGTGCAATTGCCGTCCGGCGAGGTGCGCAAGTTTCTCGAGGATGGCGACGAAATCATCCTGCGCGCCCGCTGCAGTCGCGAGGGTTTTGCCTCCATCGGCTTCGGCGAATGCCGTGGCACCGTGGTCGCGGCGCGTTAAGAGGGCAGGGCATGGAACTCTATACCTACTACCGTTCCACCGCATCGTACCGGGTGCGCATCGCCCTGGCGCTCAAGGGCCTGGATTTCACCGCCGTGCCGGTCAACCTGCTGGTGCCGGCGGGCGGTGCGAATCGTCAACCCGAGTACCTGGCGATCAACCCGCAGGGTCGTGTGCCGGCGTTGCGCACGGACGAGGGGGCGCTGTTGATTCAGTCGCAGGCGATCGTCGAGTATCTGGAGGAGCGTTATCCACAGGTGCCGCTGCTCTCCAAGGATCTGACGGCCCGCGCCCATGAACGGGCGGTCGCGTCGCTCAT
>JAFHKH010000721.1 GCA_016937595.1 Pseudomonas cedrina subsp. fulgida
ATGCGGTGGGTCAGTTAATAAATTTAGTGACTGATACACCGCATTCGCGGGCAAGCCCGCTCCCACAGTTTGGATCTAGGGTGTATTCAAAATTTGGAGTCGTTCATGCAACTTTTCAGTCTTCAAGGCCAAGTGGCCTTCGTTACCGGTGCCGGCAGCGGCATCGGCCAAGCCATCGCCGTCGGCCTGGCCGAAGCCGGGGCGGATGTGGCGTGTTTTGATTTGCCGGGCAGCCCCGGTATCACCAGCACCGTCGAACGCATCCAGGCCCTCGGCCGTCGCGCCCTCGCCTTGAGCGGCACGGTCACCGAACGCGCCGCCCTGGACGCCGCCGTCGCCCGTACCGAGGCGGAATTGGGCGAGCTCAGCGTGGCGGTCAACTGCGCCGGCATCGCCAACGCCCAGGCCGCCGAGGACCTGGAGCTGCAGCGCTGGCAGACCACGCTGGACATCAACCTCACCGGCATCTTCCTCAGTTGCCAGGCGCAGGCTGCGGTAATGCTGCCGCGTGGCAAAGGCGCCATCGTCAACATCGCCTCCATGTCCGGCAGCATCGTCAACCGTGGCCTGTTGCAGGCGCACTACAACACCTCCAAGGCCGGGGTGATTCACCTGAGCAAAAGCCTGGCGATGGAGTGGGCCGACAAGGGCCTGCGCGTGAACTGCATCAGCCCCGGCTACACCGCCACGCCGATGAATTCACGGCCGGAAGTGGCCGATCAGGTAAAGATCTTTGAACAGACCACGCCCATGGGCCGCATGGCCAGCGTGGAAGAAATGGTCGGCCCGGCGATCTTCCTGGTCAGCCAGGCATCGTCTTTCTGCACCGGTGTCGACCTGTTGGTCGATGGCGGCTTCGTGTGCTGGTAGGAGTAAGTCATGTCGCAACGTTTCAGCGGTAAAACCATCGTCATCACCGGCGCCTGCCGTGGCATCGGCGCCGGCATTGCCGAGCGTTTCGCCCAGGAAGGCGCCAACCTGGTACTCGCCTCCAACGACCTGGAGCGGGTGACGTTCACCGCCGACCAGTTGGCCCAGGCGCACAAAGTCGACGTACTGGCCCTGGGCATCGACGTCACGAACGAAGGCGATATCGAAAAACTCTACCGCGAAGGCCACGCACGCTTTGGCAGTATCGACGTGTCGGTGCAGAACGCTGGCATCATCACCATCGATCACTACGACAAAATGCCCCGCGCCGACTTTGACAAGGTGCTGCAGGTCAACACCACCGGCGTATGGCTGGGGTGCCGGGAAGCGGCCAAGTACATGGTCAAGCAAGGCAGCGGCCGCTTGATCAATACCTCGTCGGGCCAGGGCCGCCAGGGTTTCATCTACACGCCCCACTACGCCGCGAGCAAGATGGGCGTGATCGGCATCACCCAGAGCCTGGCGCTGGAGTTGGCGCGGCATAACATCACCGTGAATGCCTTTTGCCCCGGCATCATCGAAAGCGAGATGTGGGACTACAACGACCGCGTATGGGGCGAGATTCTCAGCACCGACGAGAAACGCTACGGCAAGGGTGAACTGATGGCCGAATGGGTCAAGAACATTCCCCTGCGCCGCGCCGGCAAACCGGCGGATGTCGCGGGGCTGGTAACGTTCCTGGCCTCCGACGACGCGGCGTACCTGACCGGGCAGGCGATCAATATCGACGGCGGCCTGATCATGTCGTAAGGGTTTGGTATCCTCACCCGCATTGATGTCATCACTGAGGCCTTCATGAGCCAGATCGAAGAACAGCGCCTGATCACCAAGATCGCGAGCCTCTATTACGAAGAAGGGCTCAAGCAGTCCGAAATTTCCGCCCAGTTGGACCTGTCCCAGTCCTTTATCAGCCGCGCCCTGCGCCGGGCGCTGCAGGACGGCGTGGTGAAGATCAGCGTGATGCGCCTGCAAGGCCTGCACCTGGAGCTGGAAACCCAATTGCAACGCCGCTATGGCGTGCGCCGGGTGATCGTGGTGGAAGCCACCGAGCCGGGCAGTGATGAAAGCATCAAGCAGGCCATCGGTTCGGCGGCCGCGCACTACCTGGAAACCAGCCTGTCGTCGCAGGACCATATCGGCATCTCGTCGTGGAGCAGCACCATCCGCGCCATGGTCGGCCACTTGCACGCGCAACCGGGCAAACAGGCCGCTCAGGAAGTGGTGCAGCTGTTGGGCGGTGTCGGCCACAAGGGCGCGTTTGAGGCCACCCTGCTCACCCAGCGCCTGGCCACCCTGCTCAACTGCCCGGCGTATTTACTGCCGTCGCAGAGCATCGAGCAATCGGTGCAGAGCAAGCAGCGCATCGTACAGATGGAAGAGGTCAAGGAAGTGCTGCAACGCTTTGACAGCATCACCCTGGCGATTGTCGGCATCGGCGAGCTGGAGCCCTCGCAACTGCTGCGCAACAGCGGCAACTACTACACTGAAGACATGCTGCGCCTGCTGGCCGAGCGCGGTGCCGTGGGGGATATCTGCCTGCGCTACTTCGATGCCCAGGGCCAGCCAGTACTGGAAGAAGATGAAGAATTCGTCGTATCGGTGGCGCTGCCAAAATTGCGCAATATCCAGCGCGTGCTCGGCCTGGCCGGCGGGTTGAACAAGGTCCAGGCGATTCGCGGCGCGCTCAAGGGCGGCTATCTGGACATCCTGATCACGACCTGGATACCGCTCAGGCGCTGAATCAGTAACCCCATTTCTGGAGAACGACGCTCATGACATCCAAGCTCGAACAACTCAAGCAATTTACCACCGTGGTTTGCGACACCGGCGACCTGGAGGCCATCAGCCGGCTGAAACCGGTCGATGCCACCACCAACCCGTCGCTGCTGCTCAAAGCCTCGGCGATCGCACACTACGCTGACATCCTGCGCGAAGCGCTCGACCTGTCCAAGGGCGATCTCGGCCTGGCCTGCGACCAGTTTTCAGTCGGTGACGCGCATCTACAACTACTACAAGGCCAATGACATCCCGACCGTGGTCATGGGCGCGAGCTTCCGCACCCTCAGCCAGATCGAACAACTGGCGGGCTGTGACCGCTTGACCATCAGCCCCGAGCTGCTGCAGAAACTCGATGAAGACCAGGGCAGCCTCGAACGTAAACTGCTGCCCGGTGCGGCTGGCGAAGCGCGCCAGTCCATCAACGAAGCACAATTTCGCTGGGCCTCCAACGAAGATGCAATGGCCACCGAAAAGCTCGCCGAAGGCATTCGCCAGTTTGCGCGCGACCAGGAAAAACTCGAAGCAGTACTGGCTGCGCTGTGATGCCCCTGTCGCCATAGGTACCTTACACAACGTTCGGTGCTGCACAGGTCCTGTGGCAAGGGCGCTTGCCTGGCACTGTAGGAGCGAGCTTGCTCGCGAAAACCGTCAGCGAAAACGCGTGCATCCTGGTTGAACGCAGTGTCTGTGAGTTCTTCGCGAGCAAGCTCGCTCCTACCTGGGCACGCCCTGCCCGAACTTCCTGATCGCCAGGCAATACCCCGCCAACGCCAGCGCCGCCAGCAACCCGCCCGCCGCGCCGATCCAGGCGAAGCCGAACTGGCTGCCGACCCAACTGCCCATCAGGGCGCCGCCACCGATACCGATGTTGTAGATGCCGGAGAACATCGCCATGGCCACGTCGGTCGCATCCGGTGCCAACACCAGCACCTTGGATTGCATGGCCAGGCCAAACCCCATGATCGCCATGCCCCAGAAAACGCTGAGCACCACCAGGTAGGACTGCGCACCGCTCAATGGCAGCAGCAGCGCCAGGCAGGCGGCCAGGATAAACACTGCGCCGACCACGAACAGGTGAGGATTGAAGCGGTGCACCAGGCTGAACAGCAGCGAGCCGATGATGCCTGCGCCGCCGAATACCAGCAGAATCAGGGTCACCGCGCTGCCGCTCATGCCGGCCACGCCTTCGACAAAGGGCTCGATGTAGCTGTAGGCGGTGAATTGCGCGGTCACGGTCATGGCGGTGAGCACGTAGAGCGCCACCAGCGCCGGGCGCTTGAACAGCAGCGGCAGGCTGCGCAGGGAACCGGAGTTCTGGCTCGGCAACAGCGGCAAGGTGCGCGCCAGCCAGAACACCAGCGCGGCGGCGAACGCGCCGATGACCAGGAAGGTGGTGCGCCAGCCCATGGCTTCGCCGAGCAGGCGGCCCAGCGGGATACCCAGGACCATCGCCAGGGAGGTGCCGGTGGCCAGCAGGCCAAGGGCTTGCACCTGCTTGCCCTCAGGCGCCAGGCGTACCGCCAGCGAGGCGGTGATCGACCAGAACAAGGCGTGGGACAAGGCAATGCCGATGCGGCTGAACATCAGCAGGCCGAAACTGGTGGCGACGCTGGACAGGATGTGGCTGACGATAAACAGGCAGAACAGCACGATCAGCAGCTTGCGCCGTTCGATGTTGCGGGTCAGCAGCATCACCGGCAACGACGTCAGGGACACGATCCAGGCGTAGATGGTGAGCATCAGCCCGACGCTTGAAACCGGCATGTCGAAGCTGGCGCCGATAGCGCTGAGCAGCCCGACGGGCACGAATTCGGTGGTATTGAACACAAAGGCGGCCAGCGCGAGGGCGATGACCGGTTGCCAATTGGCTTGCGGGGTTGCGGCTGAAATGCTCATTGACGGGTCGGTCTACTCGGTTTCCGCGCTGATCAAGCCGCCCAGTGCCGGCCCTTGAGCAGCGCGGAAAAATAGTAACACGCCGCCTCAAGGATCGACTTGCGCCGTCATCTGCGCAATCGTCTCCGGCCGGTTGGCATAACGCTGGGCCAGTGCCGCGCACACCATCAACTGGATCTGGTGAAACAGCATCAACGGCAGGATCAACACGCCCATGGTCGCGCCGGCAAACAGCACCTGGGCCATCGGCACGCCGGTCGCCAGGCTTTTCTTCGAACCACAAAACAAAATGGTGATGCGGTCTTCCTGACTGAAGCCAAAAGCCTTGCTCAGCAAGGTCGCAGCCACCAGCACCAAGGCCAGCAACACGCAGCAGGCCACCACCAGGCCACCCAGTTCCCAGAGTGGAATCTGGTGCCAGATACCCTCATTCACCGCTTCGCTGAACGCACCGTAGACCACCAACAGGATCGAACCCTGGTCGACGAACTTCAACCAGGATTTATTGCGCCCGACCCATGCGCCGATCCAGCGCCGGGCAATTTGCCCTGCGACAAATGGAAGCAGCAGTTGCACGCTGATCTTGAGAATGGCGTCGACGGTTGAACCGCCTTCACCGTGAACATTCATCAACAGCGTCACCAACAACGGGGTCAGGAAAATCCCGAACAGGCTCGACGCCGCCGCACTGCAAATCGCCGCCGGGATGTTGCCCCGTGCCAGCGAGGTGAAGGCAATCGCCGATTGCACCGTGGCCGGCAATGCGCAGAGGTAGAGCATGCCCATGTACAGGTCTTTGCCGATCAGCGGCGAGAGCACCGGCTTGAGCGCCAGGCCCAGCAGCGGGAACAAGACGAAGGTCAGGCTGAACACCAGCAGGTGCAGGCGCCAATGGCCGGCGCCGGCGACGATGGCCTGGCGCGACAGCTTGGCGCCGTGCAGGAAAAACAGCAGCGCGATCGCCAGGTTGGTGACCCAGCCGAACGCCACCGCGGTCTGGCCGCTGGCGGGCAGCAGGGAGGCGAGGATCACCGTGGCGATCAGCGTCAGGGTGAAGTTGTCGGGCAGAAAACGGGGGCGAGTCATAAGCAGGATCTTCCGGGGTTGCCAAGAGCGTCACGGCGACTCTAACGTAATGGCCTGTTACCGACTAACGCCAATGAGCCAGTAAATGCCGCCTAAAGGACATGAAAAAACCGTCCGCCGCAGTGTGCCTGGGCTTTCCAGCCTGCCGCGACCGGTGTATGGACGCACCGAATCCCTGCCAAACCGTGCACTGACCCGTCGGCACAGCCACCCTTGGGTGCAATTGTCGTACGCCATTTCCGGGGTGCTGGAGATCCAGACCAGCGTCGGCCGCTTCGTCGCGCCGCCGCAGCGGGCCGTCTGGATTCCGGCGGGTATGCCGCACCGCGTCTTCAGCTCGCCCCATACGGAAATGCGCAGCCTGTACCTCGACTGCAGCGTCACGGCGTGGGCGGTCGAACGCTGTCATGTGTTGGCGGTGAGTAGTTTGCTGCGTGAGTTGATCCGCAGTTTCAGCGAACTGCCGGCCAAGTATGCCGAGGACGGTCCGGATGGGCGCTTGGCTCAGGTGATCCTGGATCAGTTGGCGGCGGCGCCGCAGGTC
>JAFHKH010000722.1 GCA_016937595.1 Pseudomonas cedrina subsp. fulgida
TGACACACCGCATTCGCGAGCAAGCCCGCTCCCACAGGGGGATTTCATTTCAAGTCGAGAATCGGCGGAAGGCCCAACGTCCTGCGATTAACGTAAACGTCGCGACCAACGCCACCAATATCCAGAACCCTTCCGGGTCCTGGGAAAGCGGCACGCCTCCCACGTTCATGCCGAAAAAACCGGCGATGATGTTGATCGGCAGCGCCAGCACCGTCACCACGGTGAGGGTAAACAGCGTGCGGTTGCTTTGCTCGTTGAGGTTGGCGGCAATCTCTTCCTGCAACAGCTTGATGCGTTCGCCCAGCGCCGTCAGGTCGTTGATGATCAGCGCAAACTCTTCGGTGGACTTGCGCAACTCCTTCACGTCCTCCTTTTGCAGCCATTGCGGCGGGCGGTTGAGCAGGCGCAGCAGCGAGCCCGGCTCCAGCGCCAGCAAGCGTTGCAAACGCACCAGCACCCGGCGCGATGCACCCAGTTCGGCGCGGTTGGTGGACAGTTGCGAGGACAGCAATTGGTCTTCGATATGGTCGATGCTGATGCTGGTCTTGCGCACGATCTGGGTCAGCACTTCGCCCTGGTCGCGCAGCAGGTGCACCAGCAAGGCCAGTGGCGAGCGAAAGCTCTCGCCGCCTTGACCGACGAGCGCAATTTGTCCACCGAGTGCAGCGGTTGCAGGCGCGCGCTGATCAACAGGCGGCTGCGGGCGCACACCCACAGCGTGGAAATATCCGACGACACCATGCTGCTGAAGTTGAACACCACATCGTTGACCACCGCCAGCAAGGCCGAGTCGACGTGTTCGATGCGGGTGGAGCGCGACCCTTCATGCAAGGCTTCGAAGAACTCCTCCGGCAGGTCCAGGTGCGTCTGCATCCAGCGCTCGCACGCGGCGTGGGCCAGGTTCAGGTGCAGCCACAGAAACTCTTCCGGGTCGCCCGGTTGTTGCAGGGCCTGGAGCGCCGTGGCCGAGTCGATCTGTTCGCCTTTTTCACCCGGGCGAAAACGAAAACCGTAAAGCAGGCCAAACAGGTCGGAGTCCTGATGGCTGTAATCGATGCAGTGGTTCATGAAGGCTCGCAAAGAAAGCGCCTGTAGGGTTCACAGGTTCGCGTGGGCGATCATTGCAAGGATGTTTGACAGTTTTGTGACCGTTTGCGGCTTACCCCGCAGTGATGACATTTACTTGTCTGCTTTTCAGCAACCGTTCAACAAGGCACTGGCACGGCACGACCGAGCATAAAAAAACGCCACACGAGGTGGCGTTTTTTTTGCGGTTCGAATCAAGTGTCCAGCTTGTCTTCCAGCACGGCGCCGGTCTTGGCATCGAGCTTCACTTCATAGTTCTTGCCGGCGGTGTCGGTCAGGTCAACTTCGTAGACCAGCACGCCTTTATTGTTGTGGTCCAGCTCGGTGTCGTTGATGGTGGCGCCAGCGTGTTTGGCCACGGCGGCAGCGTTGAGTTTCTCGAACGGCATCACAGCGCCGGACTTGATCAAACCTTCAACTTGGTCGGGACGCACATCCGCCTGGGCCAGGCCGGCGGTCAGGGTCAGGGCGGTGGCGGTGAACAGGGCGGTCAGGGTTTTCATAAGGTGTGTCCTTCTGGTTGAGCTGTTTAAGTGGCGCCAGATTAACCGGCGCAACTTAACTCATCCTTAATGGCTCACTGACACCAAGGCCGACCGATCAGTACTTATAGTCGTTGAGCAGGTCCTGCACGCTGGACGACGGCCAGCGCTTGTAGAACTTCAGCAGTTCGGCGGCACGGTTGGTGAAGATGCCGTCGACGCCAGCCTTCATCACTTTGTCGAAATCGACCGGCTCATCCACGGTGTACACATGCACCAGCAGGCCTTTGTCGTGGGTCAGCTTGTTCATTTCAGGCTTGACCAGGTCGGTGTAGCTCTGGTCGCCGTGATCGGTCAGCTCGGCGGATGGGCCGGTGCCGATGGCGCCAAGGCTCTTGGCCTGGTCGACCCATTTTTCGAACTCGGCGGCATCCTTCGGCTCTTGCTTGGCGTAATAGGCGGCCTTGGTCGGTTCGCCGGATTCGGCAAAGGTCACCTTGGACTTGGGTTCGATACTGCCTTCGCCCACCCACAACAGCAGGATTTTCGGGGTGTTGGGCATTTCTTTCTGCAGCTCTTTGAGGCTGGCCACTTCGAAGGTTTGCAGTACCACGCGGCCCTTGCCCTGGCCGACGCCGGTGTTGCTCTTGCCCAGCTTGGAACCGGCGGAGCTCAGCCAGCCTTTATCCAGCAGCTTGTTTTTCAGGTCGGCTTCGATGCCTGGGAATTGCTTGGGTTCTTTGGTTTCGATGTACAGGCCGGGTTTGTGCTGCGGGTTGCCTTCGGCGATCTTGATGATGTCGTCCAGGCTCAGGATCTTCAGGCCGACAAAACCCGGGCGCGCACGGTCCGGATAGGCGGCGTTGAACCAACTGCCGGCATCGAGGCTTTGCAGTTCTTTCCAGGTGAACTCGTTGGCCGGGGCATCCTTGCGCTCGGGAAATTTGGTGGCCACGTCGGTGGTGCGCTGCAGGTTGTTGTCGTGCAGGGCGAACAATACGCCGTCCTTGCTGCGCTGCAGGTCCATTTCCAGGTAGTCGGCGCCCAGGTCACGCGCGATCTTGTAGGCCGCGGCGGTGGACTCGGGGGCATCGTATGACGCGCCACGGTGGGCGATCACGGCAGGGTAGGGGATGCCTTCGTTGGTCGCCAGTTCAGCCGGGCTGATCGGGTCGGCGGCCTGTGCCTGGCCAAGGCCGAGCATCAGGGCCAGCAGCAGGGCGCTCTTGGTAAACGTGGCAGGCATATGCGAAGTCCTTTCATGAAGGTAGCTTTGAGAAGGCTTCCTTTTTAACAATTGATTGCGTAAGGCGCTATCACCAAACCGACATTAACGTGCGCACGGGCAAAAAAAATTCGGGGTCGCTGGGGACCCATTGCCGTATTCTTAGCCCTAGCTGCCCCGTCAGAGGGCAGTACTTTCCGCCACGCGTGTAAACCATCTTTCCAGTCCATGTAGGACTTTTCAGTGAGGTTTACCATGCGCATCACCTCCGAGCTTATCTGCCAGGCCGCCGACCAACTCCATGGGTTTGTCGGCCTCAACCGCAAGACCGGCCAATACATCGTGCGTTTCAGCGAAGACGCGTTCGGCATGGACGTGGCCGATAACGGCATCATCCCCACCGCCGAATTCGTCTGGCTGCCGGCCTCGGCGCAGACCATGACCTTGTCCCGCGAGCGCGTCCAGTTGCTGCTGGAGCAGCACATCGACGACCGCATCAACATTACCGAGCCGCTGCGGGTTTATATGCGGCGGGTGGAGATTCCACAAATCCGTGCGGTGCGCAGCCTGGTGAGCTGAATCGATATAAAGTTCTGGTCTTGTGAAGATCCAAAATGTGGGAGCGGGTTATGCATTTCAGGTTTGGAATGCGTAGGCCCGTTCGACTTTGCACACCCGCGTGTGGAAGGCCGCGTACCACGTGGCGCGTCCCTGCTCACGCACCGCTCGATGCTCGGCCTGCTGCTTCCAGGCCAGGATTGCTGCCTCACTTTTCCAGTACGACACGGTGATCCCCAGGCCGTCTTCGCGCGCCGATTCCACGCCGAGAAACCCCGGTTGTTCGCGCGCCAGTTCCAGCATGCGCTTGGCAGCCTGGCCGTAGCCTTGATCGTCCGCAGTGCGCTGTGAGCTGAAAATCACCGCGTAGTAGGGTGGGGCGGGCGTATTGGCGATCATGCCGACAGCGCCTGGCAGGCTTGGAGCAGGGCCAGCGCCAAGGGCGGGGTGATGCCCTTCAACGCGGCGCGTTCGGGCTGGAACAGCGTGGCCACGAAGAACGGATGATTGAGCAGCTCCACCGCGCGCAGGTCGCCTGCCGAATCGTGACCGCTGGGGATCAGGTCGCCTTCCAGCAGGGCATCGAGGAATTCAGGATTCACACCGTAGCGGCACCGATAGCCTTCCTGCGCATCAAGGCTGCCGTAGGCGTTGGCAATGCGGGTGTAGGGCACCAGGCGCAGGGTGTCGATGGCTTCCACCAGCGCGCAACTGAGCGGCGTGATGACGGCGCGCTTGGACGCTGGGGCGAGTTCGCCATGTTCGGCATCGGCCCAGCCCAGCACATTGCGCGCATATTCCAATACCGCGTGTTGAAACCCGCCGCAGGTGCCGAGGAATGGTCGCCCTTGCTCGCGGGCAAAACGGATCGCCCGCAGGGCGCCGTCGGTATCGCGGTAGGGGCTGGCGGGCACGCACCAGAAACCGTCGAAGCCATGGAGTGTTGCCGGAATGGCATCGGTGTCCAGCCATTGCATATGCACGGTCAGGCCCAAGGCATCGGCCGCGTGTTGCAGCGCCACGGGAATCGCCTGGTGGGCGGTCACATCAGGGTTGTAATCGCCGATCAGGGCGAGGTGCAGAGGCGTGGCGTTCATCGTGTACATCCCTTCGCTTGTGGTGTCCTGGGGCGCATTATAGATTGGCGTCCACGCACTCAATATTGGCGTTTGCCCACATGCTCAATGCAGCCACGCACTATTCAATTGACTACCCTGACTTGTCGCTGATCCTGGCCCTGGTGCGCGGCGGCACCCTGGCACGGGCTGCGGCATTATTGCGGGTGGATGTGTCCACGGTGTTCCGCGCGGTGCGGCGTCTGGAGGCGGCGCTGGGCCAGACGCTGTTTGAAAAAAGCCGTGCCGGCTACCTGCCCACCAGCCTGGCAAGCAACCTGGCAGAGCAGGCGGAACGCGCCGAACATGCCTTGGAAGCGGCGCGCATCGGCGTGGAACAGGGCGCGCAAGTGATCAGCGGCACGGTGCGCCTGACCTGTACCGATTCGGTACTGCAAGGCTTGTTGCTGCCGGCGCTGGCCCAGTTCATGCCGCATTACCCGGCGCTGACCCTTGAGCTGAGCACGTCGAATGATTTCGCCAACCTCAGCCGTCGCGACGCGGATATCGCCCTGCGCCTGACCCGCTCGCCGCCGGAGCACCTGGTGGGCCGTTGCCTCGGGCGCGTGGCCTATCAGGTCTGCGCCAGCGCGGGGTTCGCTCGCCAGCACGCGGGGCGCGAGTTGGCGGACCTGCCCTGGATCGCGCCGGATGATTTCCTGCCCGACCACCCCTCAGTTGCCTGGCGCCGCGAGCATCTGCCTGGCGTGCGCCCCAGTTATTCGCTGCAACAGCATGCTGTCGGTCACCGAGTTGGTGCGGGCCGGGTTGGGGGTGGCGGCGTTGCCGGATTTCTGCTGGAGGCCGGTCTGCAAGCGCTGAGCCCCGCATTGACGGGGCACGATACGGCGCTGTGGTTGCTCACGCGCCCGGATTGCCGGGCATTGCGCTCGGTGGTGACCTTGTTTGATGAGTTGGGCCGGCATGTGCGCATGAAGTCGTGAATTTCAGCCCGCTCCCACAGGTTCTGTCAGTTGCCGCCCCGCTCATTGGCAAACGCACTCACTGCCTGCACGGCTTCACTGGTGCCTTCGCGAATCTGCAGGATCACCGTGCCGGCGCGGTTGGCCAGGTCGACACCCAATGCTGCGCGGTCGCGGGTGCCGTCCATGCTGTGGATGGCCTGGCGGGTTTCATCCTGGATCATCGCGATCATGCTGGAAATTTCCGTCGTGGAACCGCTGGTGCGCGACGCCAGTTGCCGTACCTCATCTGCCACCACGGCAAACCCGCGGCCTTGCTCGCCCGCGCGTGCGGCCTCGATGGCGGCGTTGAGTGCCAGCAGGTTGGTCTGGTCGGCAATGCCGCGAATGGTGTTGACGATGGTGGTGATCTGCTGCGAACGCTCGCCCAGCTTGGCGATCAATTGCGAGGAGCCGTCGATGTCTGCGGCAATGGCGCGCATGCCGCTGGCCGTTTGCTGGATCACGTCGGCGCCTTTTTCCGCGATGTCCCGGGTGTTCAGGGAAATGTGGTACGCCTGGGCAGCACTGGCGGCGTCGGCGCTGTGTTGTTGCACCATGGCGGTGACGTCCGAGGCGAACTTGACCACTTTGCACAGGCGCCCGCTGGCGTCGTAGACCGGGTTGTAGTTGGCTTCGAGCCATACGGTCCGGCCGTGTTTGTCCACGCGTTCGAACTGGCCGCTGAACAACTCGCCCTGGTTCAGGCGTCGCCAGAAATCGCTGTAGGCCGAGCTGTTGGCCACCTCGGCGGTGCAGAACAGACGGTGATGCTGGCCTTGGATCTGCGCCAGGCTGTAACCCATGCGCTGCAGGAAATTGGCGTTAGCGGTGATGATGGTGCCGTCGAGGTTGAACTCGATCACCGCCATGGCACGGCCGATGGCTTCCAGCTTGGCATTGGCTTCGCTTTCGGCCTGCAGCCGTGGGGTGACGTCCATCGCATACTTCACCACTTTAACCACTTGGCCTGCATCGTCACGCACCGGGTTGTAGCTGGCTTCCAGCCACACCGACTGGCCATCGCCGGCCACCCGTTCAAAGGTGCCGGATTGGAACTGGCCATTGCGCAGGTTCGACCACAGTTGACTGTACTGCGCGCTGCCGGCGAACGCGGGCGTACAGAACATCCGATGGGGCTGGCCTTCGACCTGCTCGGCGCGGTAACCCATGGTCTGGAGGAAGTTGGCGTTGGCCCGCAGCACGGTGCCGGACAGGTCGAATTCGATCACCGCCATGGCGCGCTCGATGGCGTCCAGCAGGCTGGCCTGTTGCGCAACGGTGTGTTGCAGGGTGTTGATGGTTCTTTTATGGGCGTTGAATAGCATATTCGGATGCTCGGGCAAGCAGACTTCTCGGGGTTCCCTGGTATACGCCTGCCCCGTAAGGCATTCGCCATACGGTTGACTTGCTCATTGTCAGCTTCCTTGTGCCGACAGAGGGTGGAACAACGGGTTCAGAGTGATCAGCCTGACAAGAAGTTCGCCCAAGGGGAGGACCTTTTTTGGATAGGTGACCAGTGGTGGCATTTTGCTTCTTTCTTCCGCTCAAGGAGGAAAATTCAGACGAGAAGTCGTAGGACAACTTCAGGCGAAATGGGCCATGACGTTTTCGCTGACATTGACCCGGTTGCGCCCGGTGTCCTTGGCCGCATACAAAGCCCGATCCGCGGCATTCAGCCACATCGCGGCATCGCTGAAACCGGGTTGGAAATCGGCCAGGCCGATGCTCAGGCTGACGCGCAATTCGGGGATCTGCGGGTGACGATAATTGCTCAGCGTTTCGCGCATGCGCTCCATCACCTGCGCTGCTTCTTTCAACGGCACTTTCGGAAGAATCACGCAGAACTCATCGCCACCGTAACGCCCGGCCAGGTCGTTTTCCCGCAGGTTGCGCCGCAGTTCCAGGCTCAATTGGCGCAGGACGGTGTCGCCGACGATATGCCCGTAAGTGTCGTTGATCGGCTTGAAGTGATCGATATCGATCAAGGCAATCGTGGCGTGGCTATGTTGCTGCTGACACCTTTGGAACTTGAGGTGCAACAGGTTTTTCCATGAGCCATGGTTCAACAAGCCGGTAAGACTGTCGGTGCGGCTGAGGGCGCCGAGGGCGCGCTTATGCTCCGACAGTTTGATCGCCAGTTCATAGCAGACCATGCCGATGGCCATGGGGTAGAGCGTGAGCATGGGCAGGCAGGCGTAGACCTGCACCAGACTGACCGAAGGGTTGAACTGCAAGCCGAACAGCAAGGCGCTGATGCCGACACCGAGCACCTGGGCCAGAACACCCCGTATCAGCAGGCGTTTACCACCGGCCGCGACGTTGTTCATGGTGACCATCGACAGTAAGGTCACCGTGGTCAGCGGAGTAAATTGCAAGGTCGCTACCCAGAACCCACAGAACAGGGCGTCGGACATCAGGTTGCGTTGTTCGGTGTCATAAGGGAATTTGGAGCGGATTGCCAACTGGTACGCCAGGTGCGGCCAGACAAACGCATTGACCAACAACAACGCCCAGACCCAATGCGGCTTCGCGAGCGGATGCAGCGTAGCGATTATGCTGATACAGCACATGGCTGTACCGATGATCCGTGGTCTGTAGATACGTCTGGCAAATGAAAGGCCTTTGCCTCGTCTGTTGTCCATAAATTCCTGGGGTCGTTCTCGTTCTGCAGGCGCATCGGCTGGGAGAGCCATTGATCGGATAATTGAGGAATATTGTCAGTGATCCGCGCAGGAATAATCACTGTCCTTCCAAGCCATTTGTGCAGGACACCGTGCGAATACGTCAAAAACGACCAAGGATGTCGGCCGTGCAATGGCTTTCTTAAGGGAGGATCTCGTAACCGGCCAGGAACAGGTCAATGGCTGACTCGATCACGCTGGCCTGGCTGGCGGCGTCGAGCACCGGTTGGCCCAAGGTAATCTGCGGCCAGAAGGCGAAGGCCTTGAGCAGGCTCTGTATCTGGTGCGCGGCAAAGGCCGGGTCGGCGCAGCGGAGCCGGCATCCGCCTGGGCGGCGCGCACCCATTGGGTAAAGCCTTCTTCGCGCTGGCTCAGGCGGTTGACCATGTCTTGCGCACGTTCCGGCGAATGAATGGTGGCGGCGATGGCGACCCGGGCCAGGTCGAGGAAATTGGTATCCGCCATCATTTTCATCTTCGCTTCCAGCAACCCGCGAAGTTGTTCGCGCAACGGGCGGTCGCCGGCGTAGCTGACGTCAAGTTGCGCGACGCTGCTGGCCCAGAGCTGATGGAGGATTTCGGCGAACA
>JAFHKH010000723.1 GCA_016937595.1 Pseudomonas cedrina subsp. fulgida
GCCTCTTGTGACGCTCCGCGTCACGGTTCGGACGCAGAGCGTCCAGGGCTGCATTCCCACGCGGAGCGTGGGAACGATCAAGAGAAGCCAGATCGGCGGCTCTATTGGACTGTTCCCGCGATTTGTGAACAATGGCGCCCTGCGTTTTGCCACTGAGGGTCCCATGCCTGAAACCACCGTCGAATTGATCCAGACCGGCCCTGAAGCCGTCGAGCTGATCCGCAATCTCTATCAGTATTACGCCTATGAGTCCTCGGATTGGGAACAGGAAGATGTCGAGGCGGACGGCCGTTTCTACATCCATGATGAGCACCTGAACCGTTACTGGCAGGACCCGCAATGGAGTGCCAACCTGCTGTTGGTCGACGGCTATATCGCCGGTTTCCTGTTGATCGAGGGCAGCGAACTGCCGGGCATCGACGCGCTGGAACTGGCAGACCTGTTTATCCTCAAGCGTTATCGGCGCAAAGGCATCGGCCGTGCCATCGCCAGCCAAGTGCTGTGCAGCGGCGAGGCGGATTGGCTGGTGCGCTTTTATGACCAGGATGAAGTGTCACAGGCATTCTGGCGCACGGTGCTGGATAACCTGCCGCGCCCGGTGCAGACGCTTGAGCTGGGGGACGAGCCGCAACTGGTGAGTTACTTGATTACGCGGGTGTTGCTGCATTAAACGCCTGCTGCATCGCCTGCGGCGGCTGCCCGAAGGCGCGCAGAAACGCCTGACGCATGCGTTCGCGGTCGCCAAACCCGGTTTCGCGTGCGACCACCTCGACCGGGTGGCGACTGGTTTCCATCATCGACCGCGCGGCTTCCACCCGCAGGGATTCGATGGCCTTGGCCGGCGTTTGTCCGGTTTCTTCGCGGAACACCCGGCTGAACTGGCGCGGGCTGAGCCGGGCGACACCGGCCAGTGCCTCCACCGAGAGGTCGTGGGTCAGGTTCTCGCGGGCGTAGGCCAGGGCCAGTTGTACGCGGTCTGACTTGGGGTCCAGCTCCAACAGCGCCGACAACTGCGACTGTTCGCTGCCCCGGCGTTGAGCGATCACCAGCTTGCGCGCAATGCGCCGGGCGAGGTCGCCGCCCAGGTCGTTTTCCACCATGGCCAGCGCCAGGTCCACGCCGGCGCTCATGCCGGCGCCGGTCCACACCTGGCCGTCGACGATGAACAGCTTGTCTTCTTCCAGGCGTATGTGCGGGTAACGCTTGCGAAACGCCGGTGCGTGGATCCAGTGCGTGGTGGTGCGCTTGCCCTCCAGCAGGCCGGCCTCGGCCAGCACGAAGATGCCCATGCACAGCGAGGCAACCCGCCGCGACTGGGCCGAGGCGCCTTGACCAGCTCCAGCAGGTTGGCTTCCGGCAGGCGGAATTCCAGGTAACCGCTGACAATCAGCGTGTCGTAACCCTCGGGCCGGATCGGCGTGGTGTTCACCGAAAACCCCTGGGAGGTCATCACCGCGCCGCCACGCTCCGACACCAGGTGAAACTCATAGGCCGGCTCGCCGCGCAGCAGGTTCGCGCACTCGAACACCGAACCCAGGCTGAGGCTCAGGGATTGGAAGTTCGGGTAAACCATCAGCGCAACGCTGTGCATCGTCATTCTCCAAGGGGCGCGGGAGCGGCGATTGTCGGCGCGTGCCGGGTAAACGGCAACTGCCTTCGCGTCATGTCCGGAATCCTTGCGGATCTGACATTGTGCGAATTTTGCCCGGCTCCTACCATTCCCTCAACGAACTAGACGACTGGTCTAATCGGATGGGGTGAAGCATGAACAGCCAAACTAAAAGTGCACGGCAGGCCATTCTGGACACGGCGCAGTTGATCGTCGGCCGCAAAGGTTTTTCTGCGGTGGGCCTGAACGAAATACTGCAAGCCGCCGAAGTGCCCAAGGGTTCGTTTTATCACTACTTCAGCTCCAAGGATGC
Source organism: Pseudomonas cedrina subsp. fulgida (assembly GCA_016937595.1). Classification (GTDB taxonomy): domain Bacteria; phylum Pseudomonadota; class Gammaproteobacteria; order Pseudomonadales; family Pseudomonadaceae; genus Aquipseudomonas; species Aquipseudomonas fulgida. The sequence continues at coordinate 1,923 of JAFHKH010000723.1, forward strand.
GTTCGGCGTTGTGCTGCTCGACCATTACTTCGACAGCTATGTGCACGGCATGCAGCAACTGTTCGACCAGCCGGGTTTAACTCAGCACGCCAAGTTGATGTGCTATTGGGATTGCTGGATCGACAACCAGACCGGCTGCACCGACGCGGGCAAATGCCTTGCCGTCAAACTGGGCGCCGAGGTGTCAGACCTGTCAGAGCCGATGCGCCTGGCCCTGCAGCGCGGCACCGCACGCACCATCGGCTTGCTCGCCAAGGCCTTGCAGGCGGGCATCGAAGACGGCTCGGTAACGCTTGCGCAACCGCCCGAGAACCTCGCCCAACGCCTGTATGCGTTGTGGTTGGGGACCAGCGTCATGAGCAAGATCACCCGTACATCGGCACCTTTCGACGAGGCGCTGCGGTTGACCCGACAGTTGTTGGGCCAGCCTGACCACACCGACACTCCCACCTATCGAGGCACTGGAAAATGAAAGTATTAATGGTACTGACCTCTCACGACCAGCTCGGCGATACCGGGCGCAAGACTGGCTTCTGGCTCGAAGAGTTTGCCGCACCGTACTACGCGTTCAAGGACGCCGGCGCCGACGTGGTGCTGGCTTCCCCGGCCCGGCGGCCAGCCGCCGCTGGACCCGGTGAGCGACCAGCCGGATGCCCAGACCGAACAAACCCGGCGCTTTGCCGCCGACCCGTTGGCGCAGCAGGCCCTGGCCACTACGCTGAAACTGGACGCGGTCAACGCCTCTGACTTCGACACGGTGTTCTACCCAGGC
>JAFHKH010000724.1 GCA_016937595.1 Pseudomonas cedrina subsp. fulgida
CTCTTGTGACGCTCCGCGTTACGCTTTTGGGACGCGGAGCGTCCGGGGCTGCATTCCCACGCGGAGCGTGGGAACGATCAGCGGTCAGGCGACCTTGTTCAAATCATTATCCCGCGTCTCTTTCAGGCACAGCACCGCAATCAAGCTGAGCAACGCCGCCGCCGACACATACCCGCCGACATAACTCAGCCCACCCATCGCCACCAGCTTCGTCGCAAAGAACGGTGCCGCTGAAGCCCCTACGATTCCTCCCAGGTTATAGGCTGCCGAAGCACCGGTATAACGCACGCGCGTCGGGAACAATTCCGGCAGCATGGCGCCCATCGGCGCGAAGGTCACGCCCATCAGGAACAGTTCCAGCGCCAGGAACAACGCCACCGCCCAGGTCGAACCGTGGGTCAGCAGCGGCTCCATGGTAAAGCCCGACAAAATTGCCAGGACTGCACCGACGATCAGCACTGGCCTGCGCCCCCAACGATCACTCGCCAGCGCCGCCAGCGGTGTCGCCAACCCCATGAACAACACGGCGAAGCACAGCAGGCCAAGGAAGGTTTCACGGCTGTAGCCCAAGGTTGAAACGCCGTAGCTCAGGGAGAAGGCGGTGGTGATGTAGAACAGCGCATAGCACACCACCATCGACAGGGCGCCCAGCAACACGGGCAACCCATGTTGGCTGAACAGTTCCACCAGCGGCACTTTGACCGGCGCTTGCTGGGCGACCGCATTGGCAAACACCGGGGTTTCATGCAGCTTCAGGCGCGCGTACAGGCCAACCATCACCAGCGCCGCACTCAGGATGAACGGGATGCGCCAGCCCCAGCTGCGAAATTGCTCGTCGTTCAGGCTCATGGCCAGGATCAGGAACAAACCGTTGGCCGCCAGGAACCCGATCGAAGGGCCCAGTTGCGGGAACATGCCAAACCAGGCGCGTTTGCCCTTGGGCGCATTCTCGGTGGCCAGCAGCGCCGCGCCACCCCATTCCCCGCCAAGGCCCAGGCCCTGGCCGAAGCGCAGCACACACAGCAGGATCGGCGCCCAG
>JAFHKH010000725.1 GCA_016937595.1 Pseudomonas cedrina subsp. fulgida
GCCGAGGGAGCCGCGCCGGCCGTTCTTGACCACATCGCCCACCAGCGTGGTGCTCGACGGTTCGCCGACGATGCACCAGTCCAGGCGCTCCTTGCGCGCGGCCAGGCGTTCGATTACGGCCTTGGTGCCGTGGTGCGCCGGGCCTTCTTCATCGCTGGTGATCAGGAAGGCCACCGAGCCCTTGTGGTCCGGGTAGTCGGCGACAAAACGTTCCGCAGCGACCAGCATCGCCGCCAGGCTGCCTTTCATGTCCGCCGCGCCACGCCCGCAGAGCATGCCGTGCTCATCGATCAGTGCGTCGAACGGGTCGTTCTGCCACGCCTGCACCGGGCCGGTCGGCACCACGTCGGTGTGGCCGGCGAAGCACAGCACCGGGCCTTCGTGTTTGCCATGGGTGGCCCAGAAGTTGTCCACCTCGAAGATGCGCATCGGCTCGAGCGCAAACCCGGCGTCGCCCAGGCGCTGCATCATCAGCTTCTGGCAATCGGCGTCGATCGGCGTCACGGAGGGGCGACGGATCAGGTCGATGGCGAGTTGAAGGGTCGGCGAAAGCTCGGCGTGGGCCGTCATGGGAGAACTCCGGAAAGCATGGAATGAATACACAATCTGAAACGATGCAGATCCAATGTGGGAGCGGGCTTGCTCGCGAATGCAGAGTGTCAGTCAACACATGCATTAACTGATACACCGCATTCGCGAGCAAGCCCGCTCCCACATTTGATTGTGTCGCTACAGAATTAAGCGTTCATGCCGACAAACTTTGAATAAGTCCAAACCTTGTTCCAAGGGAGTTTGCAGCATGTATCGTTGGTTAGCCGAAAAGCTGGGGAATGTCAGCGTCAAAACCAAGCTGGGCGTGGGCTTTGGACCTGGTGTTGCTGCTCACGCT
>JAFHKH010000726.1 GCA_016937595.1 Pseudomonas cedrina subsp. fulgida
GTAGGTCTTCAGTTGCTCGGCTTCAAGGGCCGTGTACACGGTGAGCTCGGTCTTGGCGAAGGCATTCAGGCTGAATGCGGTGAGTACGGCAGCGACCAGCGCCAGGGGCTTGAACATGGAGCACCTCCTTCGGGATGTTTATTGGCCGGGCGTCGTCTGGCGCCAGGCTTGGGAGCGACGCAGTGCGCCACGTGAGGCCCACGCCAGCAGCAGCGAAACACTGGCTGAGGTGAACAGGATCAGGGTGGACATGGCGCCGCGCCGCCCACGTTGCCGGCGTCGTCCATGTTCAACACGGCGACGGCGGCGAGAATGGTGTCGGGGCTGTAGAGGAAAATCGCGGCGGACACGGTGGTCATCGCCGACACAAACAGGTAACGCAGGATGTCCAGCAGCGCCGGCAGGCAGATCGGCACGGTGACACGCAGATAGTGGCGGTACAGCGGCGCTTTCAGGGACAGCGCGGCGGCTTCGAACTCGGCATCCAGTTGGCGCAACGCGGTGGTCGCGGTCATCTGCGCGGTGGTCAAATAATGCGCAATGGTGCACACCACCAGCAGGGTCATGGTCCCGTAGAACACATGCAGTGGGTTATCGTTGAGATTGAAAAAGAACACGTAGCCCAGGCCCAGCACCAGCCCCGGCACGGCCATCGGCACAAAGCTGAGCAGGCGCAGCGCCAGGTTGAGGCCCTGCTGGCCCTTGGTTTTTTCCATCAGGTACGCGCCGGTGAAGATCAGCACGCTGCCGACCAACGCCGTGCACAACGCCAGCGTTAGGCTGTTGCGATAGGCCAGCCAGCCGCCGCCCGCCGTGTCTTCGAACTGGTAGTGGTTGAGCGACAGCGACAGGTTGTACGGCCAGAATTTCACCAGCGAGGAATACACCGCCATGCCGAACACCAGCAGCAACACGGCGCAGACCAGCAGCACAATCGCCAGGTAGCAGCCGTCTCTCACCCGTGATGGCGCCGGTTGGAACACCTGGGCGCGGCCACTCATGGAATCGCCATGACGACGGCGCAGCCAGGCATCCACACCAAAGCTGAACAGCGCCGGCAGCAGCAACACCATGCCGATCAAGGCACCGCGACCGAACTGCTGCTGCCGACCACCGCCTTGTAGGCTTCCAGCGCCAGCACCTGATAGTCGCCACCCACCACCACGGGCACGCCGAAGTCGGTGATGGTCAGGGTGAACACCAGGCAAAACGCCGCGAAAACCGCCTGGCGCGTGGCCGGCCAAGTGATGCTGCGAAACGCTCGGGCCGGGCTGGCGCCCATGCTCGATGCTGCGTCAAACAGGCGCGCATCCGCCAGGGACAGCGCCGACAGCAGAATCATCAAGGCATGGGGGAAGGTGTAGATCACCTCGCCCAGCACAATGCCCCAGAAGCCGTAGATATTCTCCGAGAGCAGCCCGCGCAACAGGCCTTGGTTACCAAACAGATAGACCAGTGCAATGCCCGGCAACATCGACGGTGCCATCAGCGGCAGCAGTGACAGACCGCGCCAGAGCGTTTTGCCGGGAATCAAGGTGCGTTGCAGGGCGTAGGCAAACAAGTAAGCCAGTGGTACGACAATGGCCGCCACGCTGAGGGAAACCTTCAGGCTGTTGCCCAGCAGCCAGTGGAAGTTGGCGCTGGCGAGCAATGCCTGCGCAGCGACCAGGCCGCCGCCCTGCCCGGCTTCGCTGCTCAAGCCACGCCAGAAGATCGCCAGCAATGGCAGCAACACCGCCACCGTCAACAGGCACAGCCAGAGCCATTTGCCGCCGACCACAAAAATACGATCACCCAGTTCGGCACGGGACACCTTCCGTGGCATGGGCAATGTCATGACAGCGGCCATCTCAGGCAAACACCTGCAGGCTGCTCGGCGGCAAGGCGACCCAGATGTCTTGGGCGCCCAGGCGCGGCAATGCGTGTGGAGCCACTTCGGCCAGCAGCGGATGACCGGGCAACTGCTCTAGCTCAAAGCTCATGCGGCAGCGGTTGCCGAGGAAGGTGATCTCACGGACCTTGGCCGGGAACAGGTTTTCCTCGTGCACCGGCGGGTTGACGTTGATCGCTTCCGGGCGACAGAACAGACGCCCGGACGTGGCCACACCGGCATCGTTGGCCAGGCGCATGTTCATTCCGCCGACCTGGGCATGGCTGGCACTGTTGCGGCTGAACGGCAGCCAGTTGCCCTGGCCCACAAACTCCGCCACGAACGGCGTGGCCGGCCGGTCGTAGATCTCCTGGGGCGTGGCGTATTGCTCGACCTTGCCGTTGTTCATCACGGCAATACGGTCGGCCATCAGCATGGCTTCGTCCTGGTTGTGAGTGACCATCAATGTGGTGACGCCCAGGCGCCGTTGCAGTTGGCGCAATTCGGTGCACAGGTGCTCGCGCACACGGGCGTCAAGGGCCGACATCGGCTCATCCAGCAACAGCAATGAGGGCGCCGGTGCCAGCGCCCGAGCCAGCGCCACGCGTTGCTGCTGGCCGCCGGACAGTTGGCCGGGGTATTTCTTTTCGCTGCCGACCAGGCCGACCAGTTCGAGCATCTGCCCGACGCGCTTGCGCACTTCGTCGCGGCCGCTGCCGGTGAGGCCGTAGGCGATGTTCGCTTCGACCGTCAGGTTGGGAAACAACGCGTAGGACTGGAACAGAATGCCGTAGTCCCGCGCCTGTGGCGGCAGCAGGGAAATGTCGCGGCTGCCCAAGTAAAGTTCGCCGCTGTCCTGGCGCTCCAGGCCGGCGATGCAACGCAGCAAGGTGGTCTTGCCGCAACCCGACGGGCCCAGCAGGCACACCAGCTCGCCGGCGGCGACATCCAGCGAGACGTTATCCAGCGCGGTAAACGCGCCGAAGCGTTTCTGAATACCCCGCACCTTCATGGGCGCGCCGGGTTGGGTCAGGGCTGTGTTCATGGGGGCACCTCATCAAACGGATGAAGGCCATGCTAGGCAGGCAATGCGTCGCTGGTGTGGCAGGAAGGCAAAAGGGGGTGATAGTGGTATTGGTGGATTTGTGTAGGACCTATAGAGAATGGTTGTCTGGTCTACCGCTTTCGCGAGCAAGCCCGCTCCCACAGTTGATCCGGTTTCTTCAGGGCCACTCGGTCAACGGTGGGAGCGGGCTTGCTCGCGAAGAGGCCCTCAATGCCAGCCAAAAATCAGAGCGGCGACATTTCCTGCGCCAACCCCAGAAACGCCGCCGGCAGCCGCGCACTTTTTCTTTCCTTGAGGCAGTACAGATACTCCGGAATCTGCGGCGCATTCTCCAGGGTCAGCACCCGCAACTGTGGATCGTGCGGCACTTCCTGCCGCGCAATGATGCTGATCCCGATATTGCGCAATACCGCCTCGCGAATCGACTCGCGACTGCCGATTTCCAGCAGCGGCCCATACCCCACGCCGGCGCCGTGCAGCATGTCTTCCGTCAAGCGTCGCGTGGTGGAGCCTGCCTCGCGCATCAACAGCGTATGCCCGGCGAGCGCGCTCAGCGGCACATGGTCGAACGCAGCCAGGGGATGGTTGCGATGCACTGCCAACACCAGTGGGTCGGAGCCCAGCACGCGGCGAATCAGGCGCGGGTCTTCGAGCAGTTGCGACGAGGCGGCGACATCGACGCGGTAGTCATCCAGTGCTTCAAGCACCTGTTGAGAGTTGCCGATCTCTACCGACACCTCCACTTGCGGCAGGCGTTCGCGGAAGGCTTTGACCAGGTCAAGGATGTAATACGGCGCCGTCGCGGCAATGCGCAATGCCCCCTGAACCTGGCCATTGTTGCGCAGGAAAAACTCGATATCCGCTTCCTGCTGCAGCAGCGTCTTGACCATCGGCAGTAGACGCGCGCCGTCGTCGCTGACCGTGAGGCGGCGGCCACCTCGGTAGAACAGCTCGACGCCGTATTGGCTTTCCAGGTTACGGATCTGGGTGGTGACTGTGGGCTGGCTCAGGCCGAGTTTCTTCGCCGCCTGGGTAATGCTGCCCAGGCGGGCGACCATGAAAAACGCCTTCAGCTCAGCACTCAGCACACCATCCTCTCATCCTTATTTGCGCAACAAGCGCAGGCCATTGAACACCACCAGCAGGCTCACGCCCATGTCGGCGAACACCGCCATCCACATGGTGGCCATGCCGAGGAAGGTGACCGCGAGGAAGATCGCCTTGATCACCAGCGCCAGGGCGATGTTCTGCTTGAGGATACTCGACGTTTGCCTGGAGAGCCGAATGAAAGCCGGGATCTTGCGCAAATCATCGTCCATCAGCGCCACGTCGGCGGTTTCAATGGCGGTGTCGGTACCGGCGGCGGCCATGGCAAACCCGATTTCGGCGCGGGCCAGCGCGGGAGCGTCGTTGATGCCGTCGCCGACCATGCCCACGCGGTGGCCTTGGCCGTAAAGGGCCTCGATGGCCTGCAGTTTATCGGTGGGCAACAAGTCGCCCTGGGCCTGGTCGATGCCGACCTGAGCCGCGATGGCCTGGGCGGTGTGGGTGTTGTCGCCGGTGAGCATCAGGGTCTTGATGCCCAGTTCGTGCAGCTGCCGGATGGCTTCACGGCTGCTGTCCTTGACCGTATCGGCCACGGCGAACAGCGCCAGCGGGCCGGATGTATCGAGCAGCAGCACCACGGATTTGCCCTGTTTCTCCAAGGCGAAGAGTTTTTCTTCCAGCGCCGGCGAGCACAGGCCCAGGTCCTCCACCAGGCGGTGGTTGCCCAAGTGATAGGTTTGGCCATCGATGTCGCCGCGCACACCGCGCCCAGGCAGGGCTTCGAAGTTATCCACAACGTGGCCCGGCAGGTTTTTATCCACAGCCGCATTGGCGATGGCCAGGGACACCGGATGGTCGGAGCGCCCGGCCAGGCTGGCGGCCAGGGCCTGCGCGCGGTCCTGCACAGTCGGGAACAATGCCAGGTAATCGGTTTGCACCGGCTTGCCGTGGGTGAGGGTGCCCGTCTTGTCCAGAGCCAGGTAGTCGAGCTTGTAACCGCCCTCCAGGTACACGCCGCCCTTGATCAGGATGCCTTTGCGCGCCGCCGCCGCCAAGCCACTGACGATGGTCACCGGGGTGGAAATCACCAAGGCGCAGGGGCACGCCACCACCAGCAGCACCAGGGCACGGTAGATCCAGTCGAACCAGGCGCCCGCCATCAACAAGGGTGGAATCACTGCCACGCCCAATGCGAACAAGAACACGGCCGGGGTGTAGATCTTCGAGAAACGATCGACGAAGCGCTGAGTGGGCGCGCGCGCGCCTTGGGCCTGTTCCACCGCATGAATGATGCGCGCCAGGGTGGAGTGGTTGGCCGCAGCCGTGACTTTGTATTCCAGGGCGCCGGCCTGGTTGATGGTGCCGGCGAAGACTTTATCGCCGACGGTTTTTTCAATCGGCAGGCTTTCACCGGTGATCGGCGCCTGGTCGATGGTGGATTGGCCGGCGGTGACCTCGCCGTCCAGGCCGATGCGCTCGCCCGGCTTTACCCGCACGACGGCCCCAAGTTCGATGCTTTTGACCTCTTTTTCAACCCACGCGCCATCCGCCTGCTGAACGGTGGCCTGTTCCGGCGTCATCTGCATCAAGCCACTGATGGCGTTGCGCGCACGGTCCAGGGATTTGGCCTCGATCAACTCGGCCACGGTGAACAGAAACATCACCATGGCCGCTTCCGGCCACTGGCCGATCAGGATCGCGCCGGTCACGGCGATGCTCATCAGGGCATTGATGTTCAGGTTGAGGTTTTTCAGGGCAATCCAGCCCTTTTTATAGGTGGTGAGGCCGCCGCTGAAGATCGACAGCAGCGCGACGACCGCGATCACCCAGGTGGGCGCGGCGTTGGTGAAGTGCAGCACTTCGGCGCCCAGTGCGCCGATGCCGGACAACGCCAGCGGCACCCAGGTTTCTTGGCGACAGGCTCGGCGGCGGGCGCGCCCTCTTCAAGCGGATCGGCTTGCATGCCCAGGGATTTGATGGCGTCGACGATCGGCGCGGTGCTCGGCAAGTCATGAGTGACGCCGAGGATGCGGTTGATCAGGTTGAATTCCAGTTGCTGCACACCGGCCAGCTTGCCCAGTTTGTTCTGGATCAGCGTTTGCTCGGTGGGGCAGTCCATGGCTTCGATGCGGAACGTGCTCAGGCGCGCGCGGCGCTGGGCGCTTCGCTCAGTTGCACCACCGCCGGGGCCGGCGTACTGGAGCAGCATGCGCCGCCATGGCCGTGGTTATGCACAGGCGTGAGCTTCTTCTGGCCGTGGTCATGGTTATGTTTGTGCGGGGTGTGGATCGAATCGCTCATCAGGTCGCGTCCGTAAAGGTGCCTGTTGCCAAGTAAAGACCCTGTAGCCACTATAGGGTCAAGCACCCATTTGGAGATTGCTGCGATGAAGATCGGCGAACTGGCCAAACTCACCGACTGCCGGTGGAAACCATCCGTTACTACGAGAAGGAGGCTCTGCTGCCGCCGCCGGCGCGCACCGACGCCAACTACCGCGTGTACACCCAGGCGCACACTGAGCGGCTGATCTTTATTCGCAACTGCCGCAGCCTGGACATGACCCTGGAAGAAATCCGCAGCCTGCTGGCGCTGCGCGACAGCCCCCAGGACCAGTGCGAAAGCGTGAACGCGTTGATCGATGAGCATATCCACCATGTAAAAGCGCGGATCGACGGGCTGCTGGCGTTGCAGGAACAATTGCTGGACCTGCGCCAGCGCTGTGGCGGCGGGCCGGAATGCGGGATTCTGCAGCGCCTGGAGGTCAGCGGGAGTGTGCAGGCCAGCGAGGCTGAGCCTTCGCATGTGGGAAGAAGCCACGGCCACTGAGTGCAATGCAATCCACAGGTGGGAGCTGGCTTGCTGCGATAGCGGTGTATCAGCACCTGATATGTGACTGATGCACCGCTATCGCAGGCAAGCCAGTTCCCACAGATTGGACCGAGGCAGGCTTTAGATCGCCACGTCAGCCTTGATGCTTGGATCGGCGTCGTAGCCCACGATCTCGAAGTCTTCGAACTTATAGTCGTAGATCGACGCAGGTTTGCGCTTGATCACCAGTTCCGGCAGTTTCTTCGGCGTACGCGCCAGTTGAGTGCGGATCTGGTCCATATGGTTGCTGTAGGCGTGGGTGTCGCCGGTGGTGACGATGATCTCGTGCGGGATCAGGTCGCATTGCTGGGCCAACATATGGGTGAGCAATGCCAGCGCGGCCGTGTTGTACGGCAAGCCCAGGAACACATCGGAGCTGCGGATGTACAGCTGCATCGACAGATGGCCGTCATGCACGAACGCCTGGTACAGCAGGTGGCACGGCGGCAAGGCCTGTTTGCCGTTGCGCGCGTTTTCCTGCGGGCTGCGGGTTTCGTCGGGCAGGTACTCGACGTTCCAGCCGTGGAACAGGATGCGGCGGCTGTTGGGGTTGGTCTTGAGCGTGTGCACCATGTAATCGATCTGGTTGATCGTGCCGCCGTCCTTGGTCGGCCAGGCGGTCCACTGCTCGCCGTACACCGGGCCCAGGTCGCCGTCTTCGGTGGCCCATTCGTCCCAGATTTTTACGCCGTTTTCGTTGAGCCACTTGATGTTGGTGTTGCCGCTCAACATCCAGATCAGCTCGTTGGCGATGCTCTTGAAGTGAAGCTTCTTGGTGGTCAGCAGCGGGAAGCCGTCGGCCAGGTTATGCCGGTACTGACGGGCGAACACCGCCTTGGTGCCGGTGCCGGTGCGATCGCCCTTGGTCAGCCCGTTGGTCACGACGTCGTTCAGGAGTTCGAGGTATTGCTTCATGTGTGTACCCGTATCGTTGCAGCCGAGGCTCTAGCGCAAAGCCTCGGCATTCGAATTCAAAGCGCGGTGTTCTTCAACGGTTGCGGGCGATTGTACGCCCACCACAGCAGGCCCAGGCCGCCCAGGATCATCGGCAGGCTGAGGATCTGGCCCATGGTCACCCAACCGAACGCCAGGTAGCCCAGCTGCGCATCCGGCACACGCACGAACTCGACGACAAAGCGGAAGATCCCGTAGAACAACGCGAACATGCCCGACACCGCCATGGTGGGGCGTGGCTTGCGCGAAAAGAGGTACAGGATAAGGAACAAGGCCACGCCTTCCAACGCGAACTGGTAAAGCTGCGACGGGTGGCGCGGCAGTTGCGCCGGGTCGCTGAACGGCGGGAAGACCATGGCCCATGGCAGGTCGGTCGGCTTGCCCCACAATTCGGCATTGATGAAGTTGCCGATACGCCCGGCGCCCAGGCCGATCGGCACCATCGGCGCAATGAAGTCCATCAACTGGAAGAATGACTTGCCATTGCGGCGGCCGAACCACCACGCGGCGATCATCACGCCGATAAAGCCGCCGTGGAACGCCATGCCGCCCTTCCACACTTCGAAGATCAGTGTTGGATGAGCGATGTAGGCGGAAAGATCGTAGAACAGCACATACCCCAGGCGCCCGCCGACAATCACGCCCATCGACAGCCAGAAAATCAGGTCGGAGAGTTTCTCTTTGGTCCAGGTCGGGTCGAAACGGTTCAGGCGTCGGGAAGCCAGAAACCAGGCACCGCCGATGCCGACCAGGTACATCAACCCGTACCAATGGATTTTCAGCGGACCAATGGCCAGGGCCACCGGGTCGATCTGCGGGTAAGGCAGCATTGCGACTCCTCGTTAATCGTTCGTTATAGCGACCGGACCATGCCCGGGCGCGATTAAGCCTGCATTACTCAGTTTTTTTAAAGCAAAAAGTTTATACCGACACAGAACAGCAGCCCGGCGAACAACCGCCTGAGCAGCCGCGGCGATAACCGATGCGCCAGGCGCGCGCCGAAGCGCGCGAACACCATGCTGGTCAGGGCGATGCCCAACAGCGCCGGCAAATATACGAACCCTAGACTATGCGCGGGTAACAACGGGTCATGCCAGCCCAGAATCATGAAACTCAATGCACTGGCCACCGCAATCGGCAGGCCACAGGCGGATGAAGTGGCCACGGCCTGCTGCATCGGCACGCTGCGCCAGGTCAGGAACGGCACGGTCAGCGAGCCGCCGCCAATCCCGAAGATCGCCGAGGCCCAACCAATAAACGTACCCGCCACGGTCAGGCCGACCTTGCCCGGCACCGTTCGGCTGGCCTTGGGCTTGACCTCCAGCGCAAGCTGCACGGCCACCAGCAAGGCAAACACGCCGATGATTTTTTGCAGGTGCGGGCCGGAAATCGCCTCGGCGGTCAGCGCGCCAAAGCCCGCGCCGATCAGGATACCCACGGTCATCCACACAAAGATCGACCAACGCACCGCACCACGCCGGTGATGCTCACGCACGGCGTTCACCGAGGTAAAGATGATCGTCGCGAGCGAAGTGCCCACGGCCAGGTGAGTCAGCACCTGCGGGTCGAAGCCCTGCGCGGTGAAGCTGAACACCAGTACCGGCACGATGATGATCCCGCCACCCACGCCCAACAGCCCGGCGAGCACACCCGCACAGGCGCCGAGCAGTAAATACAGGAGAAATTCCATGGGAGCCCCCAAACCAGGTCCGGCATGTTAACGGATGGAAGGCATGCGACCCAACTGGATACGATGGAACGCCCCTGCCTGAGTGGGTAGAGTGGCAAAAAACACAAAAGGGATCGCCCGATGTGCCTGATTGTCTTTGCCTGGCGGCCGGGCCACGCCCAGCCGCTGATCGTTGCGGCCAACCGCGACGAGTTCTACGCCCGCCCCAGCCTGCCGCTGGCCCAATGGCCGGATGCGCCGCACGTGTACGCCGGCCGCGACCAGGAAGCGGGCGGCACCTGGCTGGGGGTGAATGCCGAGGGACGCTTCGCCGCCTTGACCAATATCCGCGACCCGCACCAGCCACCGGCACGTAAATCACGCGGTGAGTTGGTGGCACGGTTTCTCAGCGGTTCGATGCCGATTGACGACTATCTAGCGGATGTTAACGGCCGGTCGCTTGAATATGCCGGGTTTAACCTGCTGGTGGGCACGCGGGATGAGTTGTGGCATTACAACGCCCATCAAACCGCACCCACGCGCTTGGAAGCCGGCGTGTATGGGCTGTCCAATGCCGGGTTGGATACGCCGTGGCCCAAGTTGCTCAAGGCCAGGGCGGCGTTGAGTGAAGTGCTGGATGATCCACAGCCGCAAATCTTGCTGGAGATATTGAGCGACCCGCACACCGCGCCATTTGCCGAGCTGCCGGATACCGGCGTGGGCCTGGCGACTGAGAGCCTGCTGTCGAGTGTGTTTATTGCCAGCCCGAGTTACGGGACGCGGGCGAGTACGGCGCTGATTGTGAATGCCGACGGGACGCGGCGAATGGTGGAGCGCAGTTTTGGGCCGCAGGGTGGCAGGCTGGGTGAGGTGGAGCTGAGGATTTGATGGCGCCTGGACTGGCGCCATCGCAGCAAGCCAGCTC
>JAFHKH010000727.1 GCA_016937595.1 Pseudomonas cedrina subsp. fulgida
TGGAGCGCCTGGGCAGTGCAATTGCCCTGCAACGGCCGATGGCGCTGATCTACCTGGGCATCGACAATCTGCGCACGGCCAGCGAAACCGTCGGGCCCGAAGCGGTGGACCAACTGCTCTTGACCGTGAGCCAGCGCCTGCAAGCGGCGTTGCGCCCCGGCGATACCCTGGCGCACCTGATCGCCGATGAGTTCCTGCTGCTGCTTGAAGGCGCCGGCCGCGACGAGGCCGTGGGCCTGGCCGATAAACTCCAGCAACTGTTACTGCGCCCCCAGCGCATCAACGGTCATGACCTGGCGTTGGACTGCCGCCTGGGCATCGTCGCGTACCCGGCGGATGGCGAAAGCCCCCATACCCTGCTGGAGCGCGCGGCCATCGCCATGAAGGACGCCGCGCAAATGCCCGACCGCTTGCAGGTCTACGAGCACGGCCGCGACCTTGCGCACCGCCGCCAGATCAGCCTGATCCGCGACCTGCGCCACGCCCCCGGCCATGGCCAACTGCTGCTGCACTACCAGCCCAAGCTGGATATTCGCCAGGGCATTGTGCGCCAGGCCGAAGCCCTGTT
>JAFHKH010000728.1 GCA_016937595.1 Pseudomonas cedrina subsp. fulgida
GCCCAGTACCGCAGGCGCCACGCGCACCGGCACCGGGCCGGTGGCGCCGCCGAAACCGGGGCGCGCCATGCCGGTCTTGCTCGCATGGCCGGCCGGCGCGTCTTTATGGGCGGCACCGCCGGGCCAGAATTTCCAGCACAGGCCGGCGATGAGCAGCAGCACGAGCAGGCCGAACAACCAGCGGCGGGAGTGACGGGGGGTGGATTGCATGGAGTGATCAACCATTGGGCGCGAGCGCTTCTACTTTGGGAGGCTGAAAGATAAGCACTGGGGCGCATTAAGAAAAGCGCCTTTACCGGCTATTTACCTTGGGCTTACAACGTTTAACTGTTGAGCTTAGTCCATCGCCTATTTCGCTAAGCGTCTGACGCACAAATAAAAACGGCCTGGACTAGGCCAGGCCGCAATCATGCATCAAGCGTGTTACTGCAAAACGACAGTAACGTACCGAAACAGTTACTTGAGAACAGCCAGGGCGGCTTCGTAGTTCGGCTCTTCAGCGATTTCCTTGACCAGTTCGCTGTGCAGCACGTTATCGTTCTCGTCAAGCACCACCACAGCGCGAGCGGTCAGGCCCTTGAGCGGGCCGTCGGCAATCGCCACACCGTAATCAACGGCGAAATCCGAATCGCGGAAGTCCGACAGGTTCTTCACGTTTTCCAGGCCTTCGGAGCCGCAGAAGCGCGCCTGGGCGAACGGCAGGTCGGTGGAGATGCACAGCACCACGGTGTTTTCCACATCGTTGGCCTGGGCGTTGAACTTGCGTACCGACGTCGCGCACGTTGGGGTGTCGACACTTGGGAAGATGTTCAGCACTTTGCGCTTGCCGGCGAAGGTCGCCAGGGTAGCGTTCGACAGATCGCCGGCGGTCAGGGTGAAGTCAGCAGCCTGGGTGCCGACTTTCGGCAATTCGCCTTCAACCTGGACCGGGTTGCCTTTAAGGGTGACGTGAGCCATGAACAGAATCCTTATGCTGGTTTTGGTTAAACGAATTCGAGAGGCCGAAGTTAACCACAAAGCGCGGTGGCTACCTACCGTCAGCGATAAATTGTCATGAGCGGTTATGGTTTAATTGCGCGCCTTTCGTCCCCTCCTTCAAGGAACTCGTTCTAAATGAATCCGCCTGCCACCAAAGTCCTGGTCATTGGTTACGTCTGGCCGGAGCCGCGTTCCTCGGCCGCGGGCGGGCATATGATGCAGATTCTTGAGCGTTTTCTTACGCAAGGTTGGGAGATTACCTTCAGCAGCCCGGCGACTATCGGCGAACACAAGGCCGATCTGCCCGCGCTGGGCATCGCCGAATGCGCCATCGAACTCAATAACAGCAGTTTCGATGACTTTATCCGCGAACTCGCCCCGGATATCGTGCTGTTCGACCGTTTCATGATGGAAGAGCAGTTCGGCTGGCGTGTCGAAAAGTGCTGCCCCGACGCCCTGCGCGTGCTGGAAACCTCCGACCTGCAAAGCCTGCGCGACGCCCGGCACCAGCGTTTCAAGGATCACCTGAAGGCGCACCCCGACAGCGACGATTTCAACGCGCTGTTTTCCCCGGCGTTGCAGGCAGAATTCCAGCTGATGGCCGACACCGACCTGGCCAAGCGCGAAATCGCGGCAATTTACCGCTGCGATATCAGCCTGATGATTTCCGACGTGGAAATTCGCCTGCTCACTGAGCACTTCAAGGTCCCCGCCGCCCTGCTCCACTGGTGCCCGCTGATGCTGGAGCCGCCGGCCGAGCCCTTTGCGCCGTATGAAGACCGTGCGCATTTCCTCAGCATCGGCAACTTCCGCCATGCGCCCAACTGGGATGCGGTGCTGTGGATGAAAAACAGCCTGTGGCCGCTGATTCGCCAGCAACTGCCCGGCGCGCAGTTGCACATTTATGGCGCCTACACGCCGCCCAAGGCCACCGCACTGCATAACCCGGCGCAGGGTTTTCATGTGATGAATTGGGCCGAAGATGCCTTGCAGGTGATGACCGCCGCGCGTATCTGCCTGGCGCCCTGCGTTTCGGTGCCGGCATCAAGGGCAAACTGGCGGATGCGATGCTGTGTGGCACGCCGAATATCACCACGCCCATCGGCGCCGAGGCCGGGCGATGAGCAGCCGTGGCCGGGCGCGATCGAACAGAGCGCAGCGGCCCTGGCCGCCGCCGCGTGGCGCTGTATCAGGCACGCGAGCGTGGACCGAGGCCCAGGAAAACGGGCGTCAATTGTTGAAACGCCGTTATGACCGGACTATCCATGGCCGCGCACTGGTAGCGTGCCTGGAGCAATGCCGCAGCCACCTGCTCGCCCATCGCCGCGACAACTTCACCGGCGGCATGCTGCGCCACCACGCGCATAAAAGTACGCAGTACATGTCCCAGTGGATCGAGGCGAAAAACCGCAACCTGTAGACACCAGCGCTGGCGAGGGCGCCCATGAGGGAGCATTATCCTACGCAGCAACCAGAATAAAGCGACGGCAGCATGACCCGAGCAACGCGAATCACCGACCCTTCCTACGAGTTGATGGACGATCACAACGGCCTGTCCATCATCTATCGCCAGCACGGCTTCCCCTGCCCGCTGGTGCGCTGGCACTTCCACAAGGAATACGAGCTGCACCTGATCGTCGCCAGCTCGGGCAAAGTGTTTATCGGCGACTACATCGGCAACTTCTACCCGCAAAGCCTGTTCCTCACCGGCCCCAACCTGCCCCACAACTGGATCAGCCAGGTGGAAGAGGATGAAGTGGTGCCCAAGCGCGACATGCTGGTGAATTTCACCGATGAACTGCTGGACAGTGGCAGCCAGATTTTCACCGAACTCAAGAGCCTGGCGCCGATGCTGGACCGGGCGCAGTACGGCATCGAGTTTCGCTGCAAAAAGACCATCGCCCAGGCCATGACCTTGATGCAGCGCATCGAGGACACCCAGGGCATGGCGCGTCTGGGGCACTTCTTTATCCTGTTGGAAGTATTGAGCGCGTGTGAGGATTACCAGCTATTGTCCGGCTCTACCACGCTGCAACTGGCCGACGAACACAGCATCGACCGCACCAACCGCGCCGTCGATTACATCTTCGCCCACTACGCACGGGAGCTCTCGCTGGAAGAAGTGGCCGAGCACCTGGGCATGAAACCGACATACTTTTCGCGGGTCTTCAAACAGGCGACCGGGCGCACTTTTGTCGAGTTCGTCAATCGCCTGCGCATCAGCAAATCCTGCGAGTTGCTCGCCGACGGTGACAAAGCCGTGACCGATGTGTGTTTTGAGTCGGGCTTCAACAACATCTCCAACTTCAATCGGCGCTTCCAGCAGCTTAAGGGCATGACCCCTTCCCACTACCGCCGCCTGGCGGTGCAGCGGCTGACCGAACAGAACCTGGCCTGAATGCGCAATGGTGACGCGGAGCGTCAC
>JAFHKH010000729.1 GCA_016937595.1 Pseudomonas cedrina subsp. fulgida
TGGCTGGTGGTACCGGATTTTCATCATCATGATGCGCTGCCTGCCGAAGGGGATTTCCGGCGATTGCTGGACAGCCGCGTCGCCAGGGGCGATGAGTTGGCCCTGCATGGCTACTTTCATAGCGACGACCAACCGGCGCCGCGCACGCCAAAAGACTGGTTCATGCGCCGTGTCTATACCCACGAGGGCGAGTTTTACCCATTGTCAGAAGCCCAGGCACTGACGCGCCTGCGCGCCGGCATCGAGGTCTTCCACCGCTACCACGCGGAGCGTGGGAACGATCATCGAGTGCAAAAAAGTATCAGTCCCAGTGTTCCCAAGGATTTGTCACAAGCGCATTTCAGGGCTGTAATCAACGCACACTCTTCCTGACTCCCTGTAGGAAGACACAACAACAATAACTGTCCTTCTGTAGCCCCTTGGGCGCGGAAATGGAGTGCGCGATGAAGTTCACAGCAAAAGCTCTGCTTGCCTTTTCTTGCATGACCCTCAGCGCCGTCAGCCTTGGCGCGCAAACCCTGACCATTGCCACCGTCAACAACAGCGACATGATTCGCATGCAAAAGCTCTCGAAAACCTTCGAGACCGAGCATCCGGAGATCAAGCTGAACTGGGTGGTGCTCGAAGAAAACGTGCTGCGCCAACGCCTGACCACCGACATTGCGACCCAGGGCGGGCAGTTCGATGTGTTGACCATCGGCATGTACGAAGCTGCACTCTGGGGTGCCAAGGGGTGGCTGGAGCCGATGAAGGATCTGCCGGCGTCCTACGACCTCGACGATGTATTCCCTTCGGTCCGTGACGGCCTGTCTGTCAAAGGTTCGCTGTACGCCCTGCCGTTCTATGCTGAAAGCTCGATCACCTATTACCGCACCGACCTGTTCAAGAACGCCGGGCTGAGCATGCCCGAGCACCCGACCTGGACCCAGATCGGCGAATTCGCGAGCAAACTCACCGACAAGAGCAAAGAACAATATGGCCTGTGCCTGCGCGGCAAGGCCGGTTGGGGCGAGAACATGGCACTGATCACCACCCTGGCCAATGGCTACGGTGCGCGCTGGTTCGATGAGCAGTGGAAGCCCGAATTCAACGGCCCTGAATGGAAGGATGCGCTGAACTTCTACGCCGACAACATGAAGAAGTCCGGCCCACCGGGTGCGTCCAGCAACGGTTTCAACGAAAACCTGGCGCTGTTCAACAGCGGCAAGTGCGCGATCTGGGTGGATGCCAGCGTCGCCGGTTCGTTCGTCACCGACAAGACCCAGAGCAAAGTGGCCGACCACGTCGGCTTTACCTTCGCCCCGCACGAGAAAACCGACAAAGGCACCTCGTGGCTGTACTCCTGGAGCCTGGCCATCCCCACCAGTTCCAAGGCCAAGGACGCCGCCAAGGTGTTCACCAGTTGGGCCACGTCCAAGGAATATGCCGCCCTGGTCGCCAAGACCGACGGCGTCGCCAACGTACCGCCAGGCACGCGCAAGTCGACCTACAGCGACGAGTACATGAAAGCCGCGCCGTTTGCCAAGGTGACCCTGGAATCGCTGAAAGTGGCGGACCCGACCAAACCGACGCTCAAGCCGGTGCCGTATATCGGTATCCAGTTGGTGACCATTCCTGAATTCCAGGCAATCGGGACCCAGGTCGGCAAGTTCTTCTCGGGTGCGCTGACCGGTCAGCAGACGGTGGAGGCGGCGTTGACCGCTGCGCAGACCACCACCGAGCGGGAAATGAAGCGGGCGGGTTATCCCAAATAAAGTGGGTACACCTCGGTAAATGTGGGAGCG
>JAFHKH010000073.1 GCA_016937595.1 Pseudomonas cedrina subsp. fulgida
GGAACCAACCTGATTGGCGCGCTGGTAGCGGCGCAGCAGATGAAGGCAGCGGGAGAGTCGGGATCGATCGTGGCGATCCTGTGCGATGGCGGCGAGCGGTACGCCACAACCTATTACGACCAGGCCTGTTGGCAGGGCAGGGGTATGAGTTGGGCGGTTTGATTGCCGCCGTTGCTGCC
Organism: Pseudomonas cedrina subsp. fulgida; assembly: GCA_016937595.1. GTDB lineage: Bacteria > Pseudomonadota > Gammaproteobacteria > Pseudomonadales > Pseudomonadaceae > Aquipseudomonas > Aquipseudomonas fulgida. The sequence goes on from JAFHKH010000073.1 coordinate 180, forward strand.
AGTGTCGAGCAGGGCGAACCGCTGCCCGACAGCATCCTGCGCGCAACATCTGACACAACACAAAACCAAATGTGGGAGCGGGCCGCTCCCACATTTAAGCTGCGGTGTTCTCAGGCCTCAATGCCCAACATATCCCGCGCCAACGCCTCGGCGATCCGGATCCCATCCACGCCCGCCGACAGAATTCCGCCGGCATAACCGGCGCCTTCACCCGCCGGGAACAGGCCTTTGACGTTCAAGCTCTGCATCGATTCGTTACGGGTAATCCGCAGCGGCGAGGAGGTGCGCGTCTCGATACCGGTCAACACCGCGTCGTGCAGCGAGTAGCCCTTGATCTGCTTCTCGAACGCCGGCAGTGCTTCGCGGATCGCCTCGATGGCGAACGCCGGCAAGGCCAGGGCCAAGTCACCCAGGGACACGCCGGGCTTGTAGGAAGGTTCCACGCTGCCGATCGCCGTGGACGGCTTGCCGGCGATGAAATCACCGACCAACTGCGCCGGGGCGTCGTAGTTGCTGCCGCCGAGGATGTAGGCGTGGGACTCCAGGCGCTCTTGCAGCTCGATCCCCGCCAGCGGGCCGCCCGGGTAATCCACCTCGGGGGTAATGCCGACCACGATGCCGGAGTTGGCATTGCGTTCGTTACGCGAGTACTGGCTCATGCCGTTGGTCACGACGCGGTTCGGTTCGGACGTCGCTGCCACCACGGTGCCGCCCGGACACATGCAGAAGCTGTAGACCGAGCGGCCGTTCCTGGCGTGGTGCACCAGTTTGTAGTCGGCGGCCCCGAGTTTCGGGTGCCCGGCGTATTTGCCCAGGCGGGCGGCGTCGATCAACGACTGTGGGTGTTCGATACGAAAGCCTACCGAGAACGGCTTGGCTTCCATGTACACGCCACGTTCGTGGAGCATGCGGAAGGTATCGCGTGCACTGTGGCCCAGGGCCAGGATCACATGCCTGGAGAGGATCTGCTCGCCGCCATCGATGACCACGCCGTTCAACTGGCCGTCTTCGATCAACACGTCGGTAACCCGCTGCTCGAAGCGCACTTCACCACCCAGGGCGATGATCTGCTCGCGCATGTTTTCGACCACACCGGTCAGGCGGAAGGTGCCGATGTGCGGTTTGCTGACGTAGAGAATTTCTTCCGGCGCACCGGCCTTGACGAACTCGTGCAGGACTTTGCGGCCGTGGAACTTCGGGTCCTTGATCTGGCTGTAGAGCTTGCCGTCGGAAAAAGTCCCGGCACCGCCTTCACCGAACTGCACATTGGACTCGGGGTTGAGTACGCTTTTGCGCCACAGGCCCCAGGTGTCCTTGGTGCGCTGGCGCACTTCCTTGCCGCGCTCGAGGATGATCGGCTTGAAGCCCATCTGCGCCAGCAACAGCCCGGCGAAGATGCCGCACGGGCCGAATCCCACCACGATCGGGCGTTCGACCAGGCCTTCCGGGGCCTGGCCCACGACGTGGTAGCTGACATCGGCGCCGGGTTGACGTTGCGATCATCGGCAAACCTGAGCAGCAGGGCGGCTTCGCCCTGCACGTTCAGGTCGATGGTGTAGATAAAGCACAGCTCCGAGGATTTCTTGCGCGCGTCGTAGCTGCGTTTGAACAGGGTGAAATCGAGCAGGTCATCACTGGCGATGCCCAGGCGCTGCACGATGGCAGGGCGCAGGTCTTCTTCGGGATGGTCGATGGGCAGCTTGAGTTCGGTGATTCGTAACATGACAGGATCCGGTAGGCGGCGGGCTGAGTGGCCGGCTGTTTTGCAAACCGGCGATTATAAGCCCCAATGGCCGTTTCCCGTCATGTTAAAACAGCGCAGTGCCGAGTCAGTCGTCGCGCGAGCCGCCAAACGCGGCGCAGCCCCGTTGCACCTGGCCGTTGACGCGCAGCTCGGCGGTCATGTGTTGCAGGCTGCCGCTGACACTGTCGATGCAACGTTGCGGGGCGACCCACAATTCGACGTGCTGGTTGTTGGCTTCGGTCATCAGGTTGAAGCGGCCTTCACCGATCTGTTCTTCCACATACGGCACCGCCAAGGGGGGCTGGCCTTCGCGCAGCAGCACCATGCCCTTGGCCGTGACGTTCATCGCCCAGGCGGGCTTGTGGCCGTTGGCGCGCAGGATCATGCGCTTGAAATCCGGATCATCGCAGGCCGAGGTCGAACGCTCGACGCGGTAAAGCTGCTGCAGGTCGACGCTGCCCTGGGTGCCGCTGGCGACGCCGGAGAATTTGCCACGCAGGTCGGCGAACAACGCACCTTGCTGGCCGGCCAGGGACGCCGCTTCCTGCAGGATGCTGGTGCCGCCCGTGTCGTTGACCACGTAGTTGCGTTTGTCATTGCACGGTTGGAACAGCAGTTTGCCGCCGACCGCCGTGAGTTCGCCCTGCATGCGGGTCAGCCCGGCCAGAGACGGGGTGGCCGGCTCCTTGTCGAACATCTGGCAGGCGGCGAACAGGGGGAACAAGGCGAACAAAGCAAGGGTATGGGCGGCACGCATGATCGGGTCTCCGGACAAGTGCCGCCACGTTACGCAGGCCGGCGTCGCATCACAACCCCACCCGGCAGCTTAAGGCGTTTCTGACAGACGACGGATTCAACCAACGATAAAGGTCTGACCCGTTTGCAAGCCTTCGACACTTTTTGCGTAGGCCAATGCCACGTCGGCGCCAGTCGCCGGTTTGAAACCGCGGAAGTACGGCGCGTAGCTATCCATGGCTTCAAGCAAGACCGTCGGGCTCACCGAGTTGATGCGCAAACCCCTTGGCAGCTCCAGCGCCGCCGCCTTGACGAAGGCATCCAGTGCGCCGTTGACCAGGGCCGCCGAGGCGCCGGTGCGGATCGGATCGCGGTTGAGAATGCCGCTGGTGAAGGTGAACGAGGCGCCATCGTTGGCGTACTCACGACCGATCAACAGCAGGTTGACCTGCCCCATCAGCTTGTCACGCAAGCCCAATTCAAAATCGCTTTCGTTCATGTCGCCCAGCGCCACGAAGTTCACGCTGCCCGCCGCACACACCAGCGCATCGAACGGGCCGGTCTGCTCAAACAGTCTGCGGATCGATGCGCTGTCGCTGATATCCACTTGGAAGTCACCACTGCTGCGGCCAATGCCGATCACTTCGTGACGCTGGGCCAGTTCGGCCTTGATCGCCGAGCCGACGGTGCCATTGGCGCCAATCAACAGGATTTTCATGATGCTGTTCCTCCGGGGGGTTGGGAAACTGTAGGCGCGAGCTTGCTCGTGCCTACAGGTAAGGGACAGGCATCAGTCTAAAGTGGCTTTTTCCTTGGATAAACGCACTAATAGGCAACCTTTGGTTTTCATTTGGAAACAATCCATGAGCGAAATGATGATCTGGCGGCCTTTGCTGTGCTGATCGACGCCGGCAGTTTTACCGTGGCCGCAGAACAATTAGGCTGCAGCAAAGGGCAATTATCCAAGCGCATCAGTCAATTGGAGGCGCGGTTCAACGTGGTGTTGCTGCATCGCACCACGCGCAGACTCAGCCTGACGGCAGCCGGTGCGGCGTTGCTGCCCCAGGCCCAGGCTCTGGTGATACAGGTGGAACGTGCCCGTCAGGCCTTGGCCCGACTCAAGGACGATCTGGTTGGACCTGTGCGTATGACGGTTCCGGTCTCGTTGGGCGAAACCTTCTTCGACGGCTTGCTGCTGGAGTTTTCCAAGCAGTACCCGCAGGTGCAGGTCGAGGTGGAACTCAACAATCGCTATTGCGATCTGGCGCGGGACGGCTTTGATCTGGGGGTACGCTCAGGCTCGATTGAAAACGAGCGCCTGGTGGCCACGCCATTGCTGGCCTGGCACGAGATGACCTGCGCCAGCCCGGCCTACCTTGAGCACTACGGCGAACCGGAGACGCCGGCCGACCTGGCCGCCCACCTCTGCCTGCTCAACAGCCACTACAGCGGCCGTGAGGAGTGGCTGTACCACCAGCAGCACGAACTGCTGCGGGTGCGTGTGAGCGGTACCTTTGCCTCTAACCACTACAACCTGTTGAAAAAGGCCGCGTTGGTCGGCGCCGGTATCGCGCGCCTGCCGTCGTACCTGCTGCCGACGGAATTGGCTGACGGCCGCTTGCGTTGGCTCCTGCGCGATTATCAGACGCGGAGCCTGCCAATGTACCTGGTGCATCCCTATCAGGGCGGCCTGCCGCGTCGCACCCAGGTATTGGCCGATTACCTGGTGGACTGGTTCAAGCGCAGCGGCGAGGCCTTGGGTCGGCTTTAAGCATAGCGACGTGCGATCAAGTGATCGATGGACAAGCGCCCCGGACCCTTCGCCACCAGCAGCAACAGCAGGGCAATCCAGGTGCCATGGGTCGGGTAGGCATCCGGGTAGACGAACAGTTGAATCACCAGCGTCATGCCGACCAGGGCCAGGGCCGAGAAACGCGTGGCGAAGCCAACCAGGATCAGCACCGGGAAAAAGTGCTCGGCAAACGCCGCCATGTGCGCCGCCACCTCCGGCGATAGCAATGGCACCGGGTACTCGCTGCGAAACAGCGGCAGTGTCGAGGCCGCCAATTTCGGTTCGCCCAGTTGGAAGGTGCCGCTGATGATATCCACTGCGAAACCGTCAACCTTGGTCTGCCCGGATTTCCAGAACACCGCGGCAATCGAAAACCGTGCGAGAAAGGCAATCAGGCTGTAGGGGATTTGTTCGAAAAGCGTGATGGCCCAGTTGATCAGGCCTGATGGACGCGTGTTCATGGCGATACCTTTTGATCAGGATACAGATGAGTGATGGCGTTGTGGCTGACCAACAGCGTCAGGCAGTGGTGCAGATCGAACTCGGCGGTTGCTTCAAGCGCATGCTCCACGGCTTTTTCCAATGGGCTGCCATGGGCCAGGCTGTTGATAAACGTCACTGAGCCACTGTCGATGGCAAACACCCTGACCTCCAGCCCCTGGCGCAACACCAGCGCAGCCTGGGCGTGCCAGGGGTTCAGAGTGGCCAGGGCTCCATCGGACTGATGCGCGGCCCATAGCGCGACCACCGCATAGGCAGAACTCAAGGTGGCCACTGATGGATGCAATTGCAGGCGCAGGTTGCCCAGGTTTGCTTGGCTTTGCAGTCCTTGAAGAATCTTTTGCGGGTCCAGCGCCTGGGTATCCGCCGCATGGTAGGCACGCACACGCAGGCGTTCCAGGCGCGCGATATCGGCCAGGTAGGGCACGCTGGCGGCGGGCTCAAAGTCCTGGATAAACGCCGGGAACGCACTGCCGTACTCGCTGATCAGCGGGCTGGTGGGAGGGCAAGCCTGTACGAACAGGCCGGCCATCGCGCGGAAGAATGCCTCACCCACCAATTGCAACGTCACCGGGTAAGCGGTTGCCATCGCGTTGATCAACGAGCTGTGCACATTATTGCGATACACCGCGAAGCGGCTGGCCGGGTCGGCACCGTTGCGGCTGACCAGCCCTTCGGGGCAGGGCTGGTCCGGCGTCAACAGGGCTGAGGCAAACTCGTCATAAAGGCTCATGGAGCCACCTGCGACAGATGCCATTCGGCCTGTTGCGCTTCGGCCAGCAATACGCTGAACGCTGGCACCTGGTTATCCCGTTCGATCAACGTCGGCACCGCGCCGACGCGCGCCAGTACCTTTTCGTACAGTTGCCACACGGCGTTATCGACAGGGGCGCCGTGATCATCGATTAACAGGCGATCACCTAGGCTGTCAGTGTCTTCGGCGAAGCCGGCCAGATGAATCTCACCCACCCCCTGTAATGGCAATGCGTCGAGGTAGGAGATTGGATCGCGCTGGTGATTGACGCAGGACACATAGACGTTGTTCACGTCCAGCAGCAAACCACAGCCGGTGCGACGGATGACTTCGCTGATGAAGTCGGTCTCGTCCAGGGTGGAGCGCTCAAATTGCAGGTAGGTCGATGGGTTCTCCAGCAGCATCGGCCGCTTGAGGGTGCTCTGTACCTGATCCACGTGTTCGCATACCCGTTGCAACGTGGCACTGTCATAGGCCAGGGGCAGCAGGTCGTTGAGAAACACCGGGCCATGGCTTGACCAGGCCAGGTGTTCGGAAAAGGACTGGGGTTGATAGCGTTCGATCAGGGCGGCCAGGCGTGCCAGGTGCTCACGGTCTGGCGGCCCTTCGCCGCCGATGGACAGGCCTACGCCGTGCAACGACAGCGGGTACCGCTCGCGGATCAACCCCAGGTAGTGATGAAACGGGCCGCCGGCCACCATGTAGTTTTCGGCGTGCACTTCAAAAAAACCAATGTCGGGAGCGGTCTCCAGCACGTCGATGAAGTGCTCGTTTTTCAACCCAAGCCCTGCCCGACCGGGAAGGCCGGGCACCTGAGCCAGAGCGTGGCGGGAAAGTGTCATCATCTGTACTCAGGCAGCGGGTTGTATCAGGACTTCGCGGTGAAGGCGGCTTCCTGGCCGAAACCGGTCGGCGAGGTGGAGCTTGGCGTTTTGAGGCAGGTGCCGGCTGGGACGAGTTTCCAGGCGTTGGCCTGGTCTTTGGTTTTGGAAGTGCCGGCGCAGGAGGTGCCAGCACCCGCGGCGCAGTCGTTTTTGCCGGCCTCGGCGACACCGAAGCACTTCTGCATCTCGTCGGCGGCGTGCGCGGTGGTGGTCAGGGTGGACAGGCTCAAGGCGGAGCCCAGGGCCAGAACGAGCGAGGCGGCGGACAGCGAACGGGTTTTGTTACTCATGGTGTCTCTCCGTAAATAAAGGGTTGGTCAAGAAAGCGCTGTGCTCTCTTGACCCTGTAGAGACTGCCGGGATTGGTTCGTTACAAATAGCTTGAAAACTCTTAGAAATTTGTAGGAAACGGGATTAATTTTTATATTTCTGCCAAATAACGGACATAAAAAAACGGCCTTTCAGGCCGTTTCTCCAGCGTTGGCTGCTTAGCCGCCCAGGTACGCCTCACGCACCTTCGGGTCCGTCAGCAATTGCTCGCCCGTGCCCTGCATGACCACCCGGCCGTTTTCCAGCACATAGGCGCGGTCGGCGATCTTCAGCGCCTGGTTGGCGTTCTGCTCCACCAGGAACACCGTCACACCGTCCTTGCGCAGTTGTTCGATGATGTCGAAGATCTGCTGGATGATGATCGGCGCCAGGCCCAGGGAAGGTTCGTCCAGCAGCAGCAACTTGGGCTTGCTCATCAACGCACGGCCGATGGCGAGCATTTGCTGTTCGCCGCCGGACATGGTGCCGCCGCGTTGGCTGAAGCGTTCCTTGAGACGGGGGAACAGCTGCAGCACCTTGTCCATCTGCTCCTGATAGTCGCCCTTGTCGGTAAAGAACCCGCCCATGGCCAGGTTCTCCTCCACGGTCAGGCGCGAGAACACGCGACGGCCTTCCGGCACCACCGCGATGCTCTTGCGCATGATGTGCGACGACTCCTGACCCACCAGTTCTTCACCCATATAACGGATGCTGCCGCTGTGGGCCTGGGGCGATCCGCACAAGGTCATCAGCAAGGTCGACTTGCCAGCACCGTTGGCGCCGATCAGCGTGACGATTTCACCTTGGCGCACTTCCACGTTGACGCTGTGCAAGGCCTGGATCTTGCCGTAGAAAGTGGAAACGTTTTCGAATTGCAGCATTTTACGCTTCCCCCAGATAGGCTTTGATCACGTCAGGATTGTCGCGGATCTGCTCCGGTGTCCCGTTGGCCAGAGGCGTGCCCTGGTTGATCACGACGATGTGGTCGGAAATGCTCATGACCAGTTTCATGTCGTGCTCGATCAACAGCACGGTGGCGTTGTTTTCTTCGCGCAGCACGCTGATCAGCGCCTTGAGGTCTTCGGTTTCCCTGGGGTTCAGGCCGGCGGCCGGTTCGTCGAGCATGAGGATCCGCGGGCGGGTCATCATGCAGCGGGCGATTTCCAGGCGACGTTGCTGACCATAGGCCAGGGTGCCGGCCGGGCGATTGGCAAACTCGGTGAGGTTGACCTTGTCCAGCCAGTACTCGGCGTATTCCATGGCCTCGCGCTCGCTTTTGCGAAACGCCGGGGTCTTGAACAAGCCCGCGAAGAAGTTGGTGTTCAGGTGACGATGCTGGGCGATCAGCAGGTTCTCGACCGCCGTCATGTCCTTGAACAACCGCACGTTCTGGAAGGTACGTACCACGCCCTTGCGGGCGATTTCGTGACCGGCCAGGCCCTGGATCGGCTGGCCATCGAGCAGGATGCTGCCGCCGCTCGGCTTGTAGAAGCCGGTGAGGCAGTTGAACACCGTGGTCTTGCCGGCGCCGTTGGGGCCGATCAGCGCCACCACCTGTTTCTCTTTCACGGTCAGGGCCACGCCGTTGACCGCCAGCAAGCCGCCGAAGCGCATGCTCAAGTTTTCGACTTTCAGGATCTCGCGGCTCATTTGCGCAGCTCCATGTGTGGACGTTGCATGGGCAGCAGGCCTTGAGGGCGCCAGATCATCATCAGCACCATGAGGGCGCCGAACATCAACATGCGGTATTCGCTGAACTCACGCATCATTTCCGGCAGCAGGATCATCACGATCGCCGCCAGGATCACGCCCAGTTGCGAGCCCATGCCACCCAGTACCACGATGGCGAGGATGATCGCCGATTCGATAAAGGTGAACGACTCCGGCGTCACCAGGCCTTGGCGAGCGGCGAAGAAGCTGCCGGCGAACCCGGCGAACGCAGCCCCCAGGGTAAAGGCGGAGAGCTTGATGATGGTCGGGTTCAGGCCCAATGCGCGGCAGGCGATCTCATCTTCGCGCAACGCTTCCCACGCACGGCCGATCGGCATGCGCAGCAGGCGGTTGATCACGAACAGCGCCGCCAGTGCCAGCAGCAGTGCCACCAGATACAGGAACACCACCTTGCTCACCGGGTTGTAGGCAATCCCGAAGTACTCGTGGAAGGTTTGCATGCCCTCTGCGGCGGTACGGTCGAACGACAGCCCGAAGAACGTCGGCTTGGGAATGCTGCTGATACCGTTGGGGCCACCGGTGATATCGGTGAGGTTACGCAGGAACAGACGGATGATTTCACCGAAGCCCAGGGTCACGATCGCCAAATAGTCACCGCGCAGGCGCAGGACCGGAAAGCCCAGCAGGAAGCCGAACGTGGCCGCCGCCATGCCCGCCAGTGGCAGGCAGATCCAGAAGCTCCAGCCCAGGTAATGCGAGAGCAGCGCGTAGGTGTAGGCACCCACGGCATAGAACCCCACGTAACCCAGGTCGAGCAGGCCGGCCAGGCCGACCACGATGTTCAGGCCAAGGCCCAGCAACACGTAGATCAGGATCAGGGTGGCGATATCGACTGCGCCGCGCGAACCGAAGAACGGCCAGATCAACGCGGCGACGATCAAGCCGATGATGATGTAGCGCTGGGTGCGCGGCAGGGTCAGGAATTGGCTGACCTTGGGCGATACCAAGGGGCCACGGTTACGCTTGAACAATGCGCCGACCTGTTGGGTGAACAGCACCCGCAGGAACATCAGCACCGAGCACAGGGCGATGATGGTCAGGGTCACGGGACCGGTGCCATGCACTTCCAGATTAATGCCGACAATGCTCAGCTTGAGGCCCAGTACCGGAAAGGCCACGGCCCAGACCAGCAAGGCGCTGAAAAACGCCGATTTAAGATATCTGCTCATACTTTCTCAACCTCCGGACGGCCCAGGATGCCGGTCGGACGGAACAACAGCACCAGAACCAACAGGCCGAACGCCACGACGTCCTTGTACTGGTCGCCGAAGATATCGGCACCAAAGGCTTCGGCCACACCCAGCACCAGGCCGCCGAGCATCGCGCCCGGAATACTGCCGATGCCGCCCAATACCGCCGCGGTAAAAGCCTTGAGGCCTACCAGGAAACCGGCGTTGGGGTTGATCACGCCGTACTGCATGCTCAGCAGTACCGCCGCGACGGCTGCCAGCGCGGCACCGATCACGAAGGTCAGGGCGATGATGTTGTTGGTGTTGATGCCCAACAGGTTGGCCATCTTGATGTCTTCGGCGCAGGCGCGGCAGGCGCGGCCCAGACGGGAGCGGGAAATAAACAGGGTCAGGCCCAGCATGGCCACCAGGGTAACGACGAAGACCAGGATCTGCATATAGGACACCAGCACTTCCTGTGCGCCGCCTGGGCCGAAGGAAATGCTCCCCGGAATCAGGTTGGGGATGGATTTATCCTTGGAGTCCTGGGACAGCAATACGGTGTTCTGCAGGAAAATCGACATGCCGATGGCGGAAATCAGCGGGATCAAACGGTTGCTGCCACGCAAGGGGCGGTAGGCAACGCGCTCGATACTGTAGCCATAGGCACTGGTCACGATGATCGACGCCAGGAACGCGGCGGTCATCAACAGCGGCAGGGAGTGGATCCCCATCATGGCCAGCCCGGCAAGGGCGATAAAAGCCACGTAGGAACCAATCATGTACACCTCGCCATGGGCGAAGTTGATCATTCCAATGATGCCGTAAACCATTGTGTAGCCAATGGCTATCAAGGCATAGGTGCTGCCAACGGTCATGCCGTTAACCAGCGTTTGGAAAAAATGATAGATCTCAGGCATTACAGCGCTCCTAAAAACCCGATACGCATTTCACTGGTGGAGTCATTTCCGGCCCGTGCCCTGTTCTATGACCAGGTTGCACAAGGCGTTTGCCAGCGAACCGCTGGTGACGGTTTTAAGATTTTCAGGTGAGCCAGCGCCCGGATCGCGGGTGACAGGCCCATAAACCTCGTAAAACAAAGCCCACTGCTTTCACAGTGGGCTTGCAGGACCAGTAACGCCTGGCTTACTGAGGGGAAACTTCGGTTTTTGGTTTGCCGAAGTGCCATTCGTAGACCACAAACTTGAAGTCCTTCAGGTCGCCCTTGGCGTCGAAGCTCAGGTCGCCGGTTGGGGTCTTGAAGGTACCCGCGTGGATGGCTTCAGCCACTTTGGCGGTGTCTTCGCTCTTCGCCGCCTTGATACCACCGGCGATGACTTCAACAGCCGAGTACGCCGGGAACACGAACGGACCGGTTGGGTCCTGCTTGTTCTTGGTGAACTCTTCAACGATGGCCTTGTTGGCCGGATCGGTGTCGAAAGACTTCGGCAGGGTTACCAGCAGGCCTTCGGAAGCGTTCTGGGCGATTTGCGAGATGGAGTCGTTACCGACGCCTTCAGGGCCCATGAACTTGGCGTTCACGCCTTTTTCCTTGGCTTGGCGCAGGATCAGGCCCAGCTCAGGGTGGTAGCCGCCGTAGTAGACGAAGTCGACGTTGGCTTGCTTGAGCTTCTGGATCAGCGAGCCGAAGTCTTTATCGCCAGCGTTGATGCCTTCGAAGAGGGCAACCTTCACGCCTTTTTTCTCAAGGGTCTGTTTGACGGCGGTGGCGATACCTTCACCGTATTGCTGCTTGTCGTGGATGACCGCAACGACTTTGGGCTTCACGTGATCAGCGATGTAGTTGCCGGCGGCAGGGCCTTGCGCGCTGTCCAGGCCGATGGTGCGGAAGATCAGCTTGTAGCCACGGGCGGTGATTTCCGGGCTGGTGGCGGCCGGGGTAATCATGATCACGCCTTCGTCTTCGTAGATATCGGACGCAGGCTGAGTGGAGCTGGAGCAGAGGTGGCCGACCACGAACTTGACGCCGTCGTTGACCACTTTGTTGGCGACGGCCACGGCTTGTTTAGGATCGCAGGCGTCGTCGTATTCCTTGGCCTCAAGCATCTTGCCGTCAACGCCGCCCTTGGCGTTGATGTCAGCGATGGCTTGCTTGGCACCCATGAATTGCATGTCGCCGTATTGCGTCACCGGGCCGGTTTTAGGGCCGGCGATACCGATCTTGATGGTGTCGGCGGCGAACGAATGGCCGGCAACCCCAGCCAGGACCATAGCGGCAAACAGTTTGGAAATCTGCTTAGTAGCCTTATTCATAGTGCTCCACTCTTGCTGTTGTATTTTTTATAGTTCCAGCGGCCTTGTGAGCTGCAGAACCGGATCGGATATCCCGGATATCCCCCGGCAGTGCCCTGGCAACTGTACCGGTACAGTGTAGAGCGCCGGTTGATCGCTTGAAAAGCTGGCTGCTGGGGGGGAAACCCGAGTGTGTCGCTTAAATGAAAGAAAAAGACAGAATTGCGGCGGGGTGATGCCAGAGTTCCAGGCAATCCTTGGCTTTGCTGACACTTTCTCTCGGTGACTCAATTGCAACTGGGTTTTTCTACCTCGGCCGCGACGTTATGATTGCGCCGATTTTTATCCAAGGTGAACTCCCATGACGCAAGAACCTAGCACCCTCTATGCCAAGCTGCTCGGTGAAACCGCCGAAATATCCTGGAAGGAGCTTGAGCCGTTCTTTGCCAAGGGTGCCCTATTGTGGGTCGACGCCAGCCTGGATTTGATCGAGGCCGCCGAGGCAATGGCCAAAGACACCCGTGACAAAGTCGCTGCCTGGCTGGCCGCTGGCACCTTGGGCGAGGTGTCTGCGACGCGGGCGCTGGACTTGGTGGAGCGCGATCCGAGCTTATGGGCGGTGGTGGTTTCGCCGTGGATACTGGTCCAGGAAAGGGCGACGTCCGCGCCATAAGCACCGAAACGGTGCATGCTGCTGCGCCGTAAAAGTGTGTAGCGGAGTAACCGCTGCAGCGGTGATGGCATCTTGCCGTGAAGAAAGGTCACAGGTGGGCGTGACGTAAACGTCATGGGAACAGTTTGAGCCGTCATAAAGTCGTTGGGGAATTGTTTCCAGGTGTGCCAATGCTGGCTAGGGTTGTTGCTTGATAGACCGCCATCGCAGGCAAGCCAGCTCCCACCTTTGAAATGCATTCCAAGGGGTGGGCGCTGGCTTGCTGCGATGCGGCCCACTCGGTTTATGCAGTATTGCTGGGTGGCTAGCGGTCGGGCGGCCTTCTTTAGGCAAGTGATGGCGAAATGCCGGCGTCAGCGAATGGGCCTGACGATGGAAGTGGGGCTGTCGCGGTTTGGGGAGGGCTCTTTTGCCGGACCGCTGTCCTTGGCGCCCACCGCGCCTTGCGGGTAGAGCGGGTTGCGCATGTTGATGCCCTGGATCACACCGATGATATCGCTGGCCGCCACCGCCGGGCTCAGCAGGTAGCCCTGGACGAAATCACACCCGAGTTTGAGCAGCAGGTCGAACTGCGCCTGGGTTTCCACGCCTTCGGTGACCACCTGCAAATGCAGGGTGTGGGCCATGCCGATGATCGCCTGGACGATTTCTATATCGGCAATCGACTTGGGAATATCCTGGATAAACGAGCGGTCGATCTTCAAGGTATTGAGCGGCAGGCGCTTGAGGTAGGCGAGGGACGAGTAGCCGGTGCCAAAGTCGTCGATGGCCAGCGATACGCCCAGCGCGCGGATTTGCCGCAGCAGTGCCAGGGTGCTGCTGATGTTGCCCATCAGTGCATTCTCAGTCACTTCCAGTTCCAGGCGGGTGGCGGCGATGCCACTCAAGCGCAGTGCATCTTCGATTTCGTCCGCCAGCTCATCGCGGGCCAGGTTCAGGGCCGAACAGTTCACCGACATGGTCAGCTCCGTGTAGCCACGGTCAGACAGCAGGCTCAGGTCATGACAGGCCTGGCGCAGCACCCAGTGATCCAACTCGGCGATCAGCCCGTTGCTTTCAGCGATGCCGATAAACCGGTCCGGTGCCAGCAGCCCATGCTGTGGGTGTTGCCAGCGCACCAGGGCTTCCAGCCGCGTGACCTTGCCCAGCTTCATGTCGAAGATCGGCTGATAGAACAACACCAGTTGATTGCGGGCGCGCAGGGCACCGCGCAGTTCTTCTTCCAATTGCAATTCGAGGGACGCGCGGGTTTTCAGGTTGGAACTGAAGAAGTTCAGGCTGTTACGCCCCATGTCCTTGGACTGGTACAGCGCCAGGTCGGCGGTTTTCAGCAGCTCCTCGCAGGTCAGGCCATCATCGGGAAACAGGCTGATGCCGATGCTGGTGGTCATCACCATGCGTCGGCCGGCCAGTTCGATGGGTTCTTTCATCTGTTGCATGATGCGCTGGGCCAGGTGCCGGGCTTCGTCGCGGTGGTGAATGCTGATCAAAATGCAGAACTCGTCGCCGCCAAACCGCGCGACCACATCGGCGTGGCTGCGCACCGAGCCTTTGATATGCCCGGCCAGGACCGTGAGCAATTGGTCGCCGGCGTCATGTCCAAGGCTGTCGTTGATGCGTTTGAAGTGGTCGATATCCAGGAAAATCACCGCCATCATGCCGTGGGAGGCGCTTTTTTCGGCGAGTTTCTCTGCAAAGATCTGGTTGAAGCCTCGGCGATTGAGCAGGCTGGTCAGGGCGTCGTAGTGGGCCACTTGTTGCAGCGAGGCGCGAGCCTGGTCGAGTTCGCTGAGCAGGGCATTGACCCGGCGCAAATCGCGTTCCTTGTGTTGCAGCTTCTTGTCGGCCAAGGCGGCGCTGATGCTGCTGCCGATCACCAGCAGGGTGATGACGGCCACCGACAGGCCCAACTGGATAGGGTTATTGCCCGTCGGCAACGACAGGTCCGCTCCGGTGGGGACGACTAATTGCATGGCCGCCATGCCGGTAAAATGCATGCTCAGAATGCCCGCGCCCAGCACGAGGCTGGCGGCGTATTTGAGCAGTTGGTGAAACACGCCGGTACCGGTGCGCAAGTAGCTCGACAGCAGCAACGCCGCCAGGCTTGAGCCCATGGCAATACCCACCGAGGCCATGAACAGCCCCGGCGCAAAGTACACCTGGGCCTGGGAACGCATGGCCGCCATGCCCACGTAGTGCATCAAGGCGATGCCGATCCCCATCCACACCGACGCGAGCAAACATTGGTGGAACCGCAGGGTGGCATGACTGAGGGTTTGCATCGCGAACAACGAAGCAATCAGGGCGATCAGCAAGGACGCGAACGTCATCACCAGTTCGTAGTGGATCGCAATGGGCGCCTGGAAGGCCAGCATGCTGATGAAGTGGGTCGACCAAATCCCGCCCGCCAGGCAACCCGCGCCGAGCCAGCGCCAGTGGCGCCGGGCGGTGGGGTCCTCGACATGGCCGACGCGTTCAGCCATGTCCAGCGTACCGAAACCCGCCGCGCAAGCGACCAGATAAGCCAACAGCACCAGAAAGGGTTATGACTGCAATTGAGTAATAAATGCCCGTGTTCCGGAAGCTCAGTAAAAAAGTGCAGACCCAGCCATTCCATAGCATGTCCCGTCAGAGCGTCACGTCACCGCCAGAGACGATGACCTATGCGGTCGAGTATAGAAGCCTCGCGGAATTTGCCATCGCTAATGGCATTTTGCTTTGAATTATTTTGGCATGCCTGGCATCGCGTCTGGTGCTAAGCGCTGATCGGCAGTTCCAGCTCGAAGGGTGCTTCCAATGGTGCCAGGCCAAAGGCGGCGCGAGCGGCATCGCAATCGACGTTGTGCACGCCCTGGCTCCAGGACGAATCGAACTCGCGGCATACGCTGGAGCGCTGTTCATAAATTGAGCAACTGGTGCCTTTGCCCACTTCACCCTCAAGGCTGCAGCAACGCGCAGGTTTTTGATCGGTGCCGATCATTGCCACGCGGGTAGGGTTGATCTGCACGACCAGCTCGTCGGGCACCGTGCCCCCTGACGAGGCGCACTCACCCCAGAAAAAAGACACACGAAAGTATGAACAGCAGGCACCGCAATTCAGACACGGACTGGCTTCGGACATGGGCGTCATCGATTAGGAAAGTAAGTAGGGGGGGCTACGGGGAAGGCTCGCCATTCTATCCGCGCCATGGCCGTTGGGAAGGGGGGCGCGTACTTATATTTTCGTAGGCAAAGTGCCGCAGCGCCGGGTCAAATCATGCCCTATCAGCTTTACGAATCATTACAGACAAGCGCCGTGCGCCTGACTATGTTGCAAATACCGGGCGGGATGCATCGGGCATCGCAGCTCTCATAACAATAAAAGAGACGGACCCATGCAGAACTCGACCCAAGCGGCGAATGCCTGGCGCATTCTGTTCCTGCTGTTCCTCGCCAACCTGTTCAATTTCTTCGACCGTACCATCCCGGCGATCATCATCGAGCCGATCCGCATGGAATGGCACCTGAGCGACTTCCAGCTCGGCATCATCGGTACCGCCTTCACCATCGTCTACGCCATTGCCGGCCTGCCTCTGGGGCGGTTGGCCGACACCGGCTCGCGCAGCAAACTGATGGGCTGGGGCCTGTTCGCCTGGAGCGGGCTGACGGCGGTCAATGGCCTGGTCGGCAGTTTCTGGACGTTCCTGCTGGTGCGCATGGGCATCGGCATTGGCGAAGCCAGCTATGCGCCGGCCGCCAACTCGCTGATTGGCGACCTGTTTCCCGCCCATCGCCGTGCGCGGGCCATGGGAATTTTCATGCTGGGCCTGCCGTTGGGCCTGCTGCTGGCGTTCTTTACCATCGGTTGGATGGTCAAGGCGTTCGACAGTTGGCGCGCACCGTTTTTCATTGCCGCCGTGCCGGGGATGATCCTCGCGGTGTTCATGTTCTACATCAAAGAGCCCAAGCGCGGCGCGGCGGAAACCGTGCAAGTCTCCCAGGAACGCGTCGACCGCCCGATTCGCCGCGTGCTGGCGGTGCCGACCTTCCTGTGGCTGGTGCTGGCCGGGCTGTGCTTCAACTTCGCGACGTATGCGTGCAACTCGTTCCTGGTACCGATGTTGCAGCGTTACTTCCTGATGCCCTTGCAGGATGCGGCGGTCGCCACTGGTGTGATCGTCGGCCTGACCGGCCTGGTGGGCCTGACGCTGGGGGGCTGGATCGCTGACAAGGTGCATCAGCGTGTCGCCAATGGCCGGCTGTTGTTTGCAGCGTTCAGCCTGATCATTTCCACCGTGACCACGGGGTGGGCGTTGCACGCCGGGCGCGTTGA
>JAFHKH010000730.1 GCA_016937595.1 Pseudomonas cedrina subsp. fulgida
CCCACATTTGGAATGCATTCCCCCTGTGGGAGCAGGCTTGCTCGCGAAGGCGTCATCAAGGCCGCCGCAAACATGAAGCTTTTGTCATAAAACTCAGCGCCTCACGGGCCGAAGCCACGCTTTACAAGGCCCACAGCACTGTTGCATTTACCGTAATGATTTATTGCGCGAAACATCGGTTTACTTAGCAAACTAACAAACCGTATAAAAAAGACCTGCGACGACTTGCCGCAGACCCCACCAGAGATTGGAGCAAGCAGATGACTGTAAAAGTAACTGAACGCGACGACGAACATATGTCCCACGAAGCACTGGGTCATGGGATTCATATCTGGGATGTACACCAGCAAGACCTGCTGGTCGGCATGTTTCACAACGAGAGCGACGCTCATAACTATAAAAACGAGCTTGAAGCCCTTGAGATGAGACGCCAGACGCAAGGCTCCTGAAACGCTGAATTAAGCTCTCTGTAGGAACGAGCTTGCTCGCGAAAAACGTCAACGATAACGCGTGCTTCCTGAACGAACGCGGCGCCTGTGAGTTCTTCGCGAGCAAGCTCGCTCCTACAGAAAAAAGCCTTAACTGGCTGTTTTACAGCCTTACCACATCAGATCATCCGGGATCTGGTAGGCGGCGTATGGATCATCCTCATCCGGCACCTGGCTTTCGGTGAGGAGGTTGAGCTGCACGATACGCTCCGGTGCACGCTCCTGGATCTTCAGCGCCGCTTCGCGCGGGATCACCTCATAACCGCCACCGTGATGCACGATCGCCAGGGAACCGTTGCTCAGCTTGTTACGCATCAACGTGTTGACCGACAGGCGCTTGACCTTCTTGTCATCCACGAAGTTGTAGTAGTCCTCGGTGGTCAGCTTGGGCAGGCGCGAGGTCTCGATCAGTTGCTTGACCTGGGCGGTACGCGCCTTGGCCTCGGCTTTTTCCTGCTGCTGGCGGTTCAGCTCCTGGTCGCGCTTGACCTTTTCGGCGTGCGCCTCGGCAGCCAGGCGGGCCTGGGTATCGTCGGCCTCGATCTGGCCTTTGTGGACCAGGCGCTGCTGCTTCTGTTTGTCTTTGCCGACCTGCTTGGCCTGCTTTTGGTTGACCAGGCCTGCTTTGAGCAACTGGTCGCGAAGGGAAAGGCTCATGGTGCTTACTCACTTAGGCAACTGCTCAACCGCAGTTGGACACGTTCTTTTCCTGACGTTTGGCTTCGCCCCACAGGGCGTCCAAGTCTTCGAGGGTGCAATCTTCCATGGGACGGTGGGTTTCGCGCAATGCCTGTTCGATAAATCGGAAACGTCGTTCGAATTTGGCATTGGCGCCACGCAGCGCGGTTTCCGGGTCGACCTTGAGATGGCGCGCCAAGTTGACCGCCGCGAACAGCAGGTCACCGACCTCGTCGGCGATGGCCGCCGTATCGTTATCGGCCATGGCTTCAAGGACTTCGTCCAGCTCTTCGCGCACGTTGTCCACCACCGGCAAGGCGTTGGGCCAGTCGAAACCGACCTGGCTGGCGCGTTTTTGCAATTTGGCGGCGCGGGACAGGGACGGCAACGCGCTGGGCACATCATCCAGCAGGGAAAGTTGCTCCGGCGCGTCGGACTTTTGCGCGCGCTCCTCGGCCTTGATCTGCTCCCAGCGCGCCTTGACCTGCTCTTCGTTCAACTGCGGGACATTCAGCGGCGCATACAGATCGCCGGTGGGGAACACGTGGGGATGGCGGCGGATCAACTTGCGGGTGATGCCGTCGACTACCCCGGCGAATTCAAAACGCCCTTCTTCGCGCGCCAACTGGCTGTAGTAAACCACCTGGAACAACAGGTCGCCCAACTCGCCTTGCAGGTGATCGAAGTCACCGCGCTCGATGGCATCGGCCACCTCGTAGGCCTCTTCGAGGGTATGCGGCACGATGCTGGCGTAGGTTTGCTTGATGTCCCACGGGCAGCCGTATTGCGGGTCGCGCAGGCGGTTCATCAGGTGCAGCAGGTCTTCAAGTGAATACATCGGTCTCTTTCCGCTGAAGTGGGAACACTGAAGATCAACTGTGGGAGCGGGCTTGCTCGCGAAGGCGGTTTGTCAGTGCCAAGTGTATTGACTGACTCACCGCCTTCGCGAGCAAGCCCGCTCCCACAGTTTGGTTCGTGTTCATCCAGCCAATCATGGTGTGCGATTACGCCGCGTCTCTATGATGTTCGGCAACTGGGAAATCCGCCCCAGCAAACGCCCCAGCGCGTCCAGCCCCGGAATCTCGATGGTCAGGGACATCAGCGCAGTGTTGTCCTCTTTATTCGAGCGGGTGTTGACGGCCAGTACGTTGATCCGCTCATTGAGCAACACTTGCGACACATCCCGCAGCAAACCGGAACGGTCGTAGGCACGGATCACGATGTCCACCGGGTAGGTGAGCACCGGCACCGGGCCCCAGCTGACCTGAATGATCCGCTCCGGCTCGCGCCCGCCCAGTTGCAGCACGGAGGCGCAGTCCTGGCGGTGGATGCTCACCCCGCGACCCTGGGTGATGTAGCCGACGATAGCGTCGCCCGGCAACGGCTGGCAGCAGCCGGCGATTTGCGTCATCAGGTTGCCCACGCCCTGGATCTGGATATCGCCGCGCTTGCCAGGCTTGTAGCCGGTGGCCTTGCGCGGGATCAGCTCCAACTGTTCGTTGCCGCGTTCCGGCTCGACCAGCTGCTGGGCCAGGTTGACCAGTTGCGCCAGACGCAGATCGCCGGCACCGAGGGCGGCGAACATGTCTTCGGCGATCTTCATGTTGGCCTTTTCGGCCAGCTTGTCGAAGTCCACCTGCGGCAGGCCCAGGCGGGCCAGTTCGCGCTCGAGCAAGGTCTTGCCGGCGCGACGTTCTGGTCGCGCGCCTGCAACTTGAACCAATGCACGATCTTGGCCCGCGCCCGCGACGTGGTGATGTAGCCCAGGTTCGGGTTCAGCCAGTCGCGGCTCGGCGTGCCGTGCTTGCTGGTGATGATCTCGACCTGTTCACCGGTCTGCAGGCTGTAGTTGAGCGGCACGATGCGCCCGTTGATCTTGGCGCCCCGGCAGTTGTGGCCGATTTCGGTGTGCACGCGGTAGGCAAAATCCAGAGGCGTGGAGCCCTTGGGCAAGTCGATGGCGTGGCCGTCGGGGGTGAAGATGTAGACCCGGTCCGGTTCGATATCCACCCGCAACTGTTCGGCCAGGCCGCCGATGTCGCCGAGTTCTTCGTGCCATTCCAGCACTTGGCGCAGCCAGGAGATTTTCTCTTCGTACTGGTTGGACCCGGCCTTGACGTCGGTGCCCTTGTAGCGCCAGTGCGCGCACACGCCCAGCTCGGCCTCTTCGTGCATGGCGTGGGTGCGGATCTGCACCTCCAGCACCTTGCCCTCGGGGCCGATCACGGCGGTGTGCAAGGAGCGGTAGCCGTTTTCCTTGGGGTTGGCGATGTAGTCGTCAAACTCCTTGGGAATGTGCCGCCACAACGTATGGACGATACCGAGCGCGGTGTAGCAGTCGCGCATTTCCGGCACCAGCACGCGCACCGCACGCACGTCGTAGATCTGGCTGAAGGCCAGGCCCTTGCGCTGCATTTTGCGCCAGATGGAATAGATGTGCTTGGCCCGGCCGCTGATGTCGGCTTCAACGCCGGTGGCCTGCAACTCGGAGCGCAACTGGTTCATCACGTCAGCGATAAAGCGCTCACGGTCGAGCCGCCGCTCGTGCAGCAGCGTCGCAATTTGCTTGTATTGATCGGGCTCCAGGTAACGGAAGGACAAGTCCTCCAGCTCCCACTTGATATGGCCGATCCCCAGGCGGTGCGCCAGCGGCGCATAGATGTCGAAGACTTCGCGCGCGACGCGGTTGCGCTTCTCGTCGTCGGCGGTCTTCACCGCGCGGATCGCGCAGGTGCGCTCGGCCAGCTTGATCAGGGCGACGCGCACGTCGTCGACCATCGCCACCAGCATCTTGCGCAGGTTTTCGACCTGGCCCTGAGTGCCCAGCACCATGGACTGGCGCGGGCTGAGGCTGGCGCTGATCGCGGCCATGCGCAGCACGCCGTCGATCAGCTTGGCCACCACGGAGCCGAAACGCTGGCCAACGGTGGCAACGGGATGTGCCCTTCGCGCACGCCGCGATACAGCACGGCGGCGATCAGCGAATCCTGGTCCAGCTTGAGATCGGCGAGGATCTCGGCGATTTCCAACCCGGTGCGAAAGCTTGAAGTGCCTTCGGCCCACAGGTTCTTGGCCGCATTGTCTTGCTGCTCGGACTCGCGAGCGAACTCGCAGGCGGCCTTCATGGCTTCACGGTCCAGCGCCGGGTCGACGCTGATGGCATGATCCAGCCATGCCTCGAGATTGATACTGCCGTCGGTGTTGATCGGCTGGTGTGCTCTCACCTGTACCATCTTGCTTACCTTCCCTACGACGCACCTTGGATGCGCCAGAATTCATCGCCGACCTTCTACTGCTGGCTCCCTGGCAGATCACAGCCCAGGAGACGACAGGCCGGTCGGATTAAACGGGCGTCCTAGCCCGCTTCAAATAACGCCATGGCCTCGACATGCGCGGTTTGCGGAAACATGTCGAGGATCCCGGCACGTTTTAGCCGGTAGCCTTGCTTGACCAACTCAACCGTGTCCCGCGCCAGCGTGGCCGGGTTGCAGGACACATACACCAGGCGCTTGGCCCCAAGTGTCGCGAGCGTACGCACAACCTCCAGGGCACCGTCACGGGGTGGGTCCAAGAGTACCGCAGAAAAGCCCTGTCTGGCCCATTGCGCGTCAGTCAAAGGCTGGGATAAATCAGCCTGAAAAAACTGCGCATGATGCAAATTATTATCGGCGGCGTTGCGGGCCGCGCGGTCCACCATGGCCTGCACGCCTTCTACCGCCACCACTTCACGCACTTGACGCGCCAGTGGCAGGGCAAAGTTGCCCAGGCCGCAAAACAGGTCCAGCACCCGTTCGTCGGGTTGTGGCGCCAGCCACTCCAGAGCCTGGGCGACCATCGCCGCGTTGACCCCGGCGTTGACCTGCACGAAGTCCCCCGGCCGGTAAGCCAGCGCCAGGTCCCACTGTTCCAAGCGATAACCGAGGGTTTGATCCGCCTCGACCGGTTCCGGTTGCCCCTCGCCATGCAGCCACAATTGGGCCTCATGGAAGCTGCAGAATTCTTTCAGGACCAGCAGGTCCGCTTCCGATAACGGTGCCATGTGCCGCAGCAACACGGCCACGGAGGTCCCGCTGAACAACTCCACATGCCCCAGCGCCTGAGGTTTGCTCAAGCGGCGCAGCATGGTGGGCAGGCGTTGCATGATCGGCTGCAAGGCCTGTACCAGCACCGGGCATTCATCGATGGCAACGATGTCCTGGCTGGCCACCGCGCGAAAACCGACGTCCAGGTGTTTGGCCTTGGCATCCCAACGCACGGCCACGCGGGCGCGGCGGCGGTAGCCGAATTCCGGGCCGCTCAACGGCGCGGCCCATACGGGCGGTTCGACGCCGGCCACGCGGGACAATTGCTCGGCGAGCATG
>JAFHKH010000731.1 GCA_016937595.1 Pseudomonas cedrina subsp. fulgida
GCACGCGCCGCGGCGTCGACCAGCCCTGCGCTGACGCGAACGCGCCGACCGCCGCCGACAGGTTGCCGCAGTTGCCGCTCCAATCCACGAACGGGCTTGTCGATGGAGACCTGGCCAAACAGGTAATCCACGTCGTGGTCGGCGCGGGTGCTCTTGGCGAGGATCACGGTCTTGCTGGTGCTCGACGTGCGCCGCCCATGCCGTCGATCTGCTTGTCGTAGGGGTCGGGGCTGCCGATCACCCGCAGCAACAGGGCGTCGCGCGCGGCGCCCGGCACCTGCGCCGCTTCGGGCAGGTCCTGGAGGCTGAAAAATACGCCCTTGCTGGTGCCGCCACGCATATAGGTGGCGGGGATCTTGATTTGCGCTACGTGTGCCATGGTCACCTCTCAGGCGGTCGCCGCCGATTCCAGGAAGTCCTGGGCAAAACGCTGCAACACGCCGCCCGCCTCGTAGATCGACACTTCTTCGGCGGTGTCCAGGCGGCAGGTCACCGGTACTTCGACACGTTCGCCATTCTTGCGGTTGATCACCAATGTCAGGGTGGCGCGCGGGGTGCGCGCGCCGATCACGTCATAGGTCTCGCTGCCGTCGATCTTCAGCGTGTGGCGGTCGGTGCCCGGCAGGAACTCCAGCGGCAGCACGCCCATGCCCACCAGGTTGGTACGGTGGATGCGCTCGAAGCCTTCGGCGGCAATCGCCTCCACACCGGCCAGGCGCACGCCCTTGGCCGCCCAGTCGCGGGACGAACCCTGGCCGTAGTCGGCGCCGGCGATGATGATCAGTGGCTGCTTGCGCTGCATGTAGGTTTCGATGGCCTCCCACATGCGCGTGACCTGGCCTTCCGGCTCGATGCGCGCCAGGGAACCCTGCTTGACCTTGCCGTTTTCCACCACCATTTCGTTGAACAGTTTCGGGTTGGCAAAGGTCGCGCGCTGGGCAGTCAAGTGATCGCCCCTATGGGTCGCATACGAGTTGAAGTCCACTTCCGGCAGGCCCATTTTCGCCAGGTACTCGCCGGCGGCGCTGTCGAGCATGATCGCGTTGGACGGCGACAGGTGGTCGGTGGTGATGTTGTCCGGCAGCACCGCCAGCGGGCGCATGCCCTTGAGCGGGCGCGCCCCGGCCAGTGCGCCTTCCCAGTACGGCGGGCGGCGGATATAGGTGCTTTGCGGGCGCCAGTCGTACAGCGGCGCGACTTTGGGGCCGGTGTCTTCGTGGATGGCGAACATCGGGATATACACCGCGCGGAACTGCTCAGGCTTGACCGCGGACTTGACCACGGCGTCGATCTCTTCGTCGCTGGGCCAGATGTCCTGCAGGCGGATTTCATTGCCGTCGGCGTCGAGGCCGAGCACGTCCTTTTCGATGTCGAAACGGATGGTGCCGGCAATCGCGTAGGCCACCACCAGCGGCGGCGACGCGAGGAAGGCCTGCTTGGCGTACGGGTGAATCCGCCCGTCGAAGTTGCGGTTGCCCGAGAGCACGGCAGTGGCGTACAGGTCGCGATCGATGATTTCCTGCTGGATCACCGGGTCCAGCGCGCCGGACATGCCGTTGCAGGTGGTGCAGGCAAACGCGACCACGCCAAAGCCGAGCTTTTCCAGCTCATGGCCCAGGCCGGCTTCTTCCAGGTACATGGCCACGGTTTTCGAACCGGGCGCCAGGGACGATTTGACCCACGGCTTGCGCGTCAGCCCCAGCTTGTTGGCGTTGCGCGCCAGCAGCCCGGCGGCAATCACGTTGCGCGGGTTGCTGGTGTTGGTGCAACTGGTGATGGCGGCGATGATCACCGCGCCGTCGGGCATTTGCCCCGGCACTTCTTCCCATTGGCCAGAGATGCCTTGGGCGGCCAGGTCACGGGTGGCGACGCGGGCGTGCGGGTTGCTGGGACCGGCCATGTTGCGCACGACGCTGGACAGGTCGAATGTGAGGCCGCGCTCGTAGTGCGCACCCTTGAGGTCATCGGCCCACAGCCCGGTGTGGCGAGCGTATTGCTCGACCAGGGCGACTTGTGCGTCTTCGCGGCCGGTGAGCTTGAGGTAGGCGATGGTTTGCGCGTCGATATAAAACATCGCCGCCGTGGCGCCGTATTCCGGGGCCATGTTGGAGATGGTCGCGCGGTCGCCCAAGGTCAGCGCCGAAGCGCCTTCCCCGAAAAACTCCAGCCACGCGCCAACGACTTTCTGCTTGCGCAGGAACTCGGTCAGCGCCAGCACCATGTCGGTGGCGGTGATGCCTGGCTGCAACTTGCCGGTCAACTCTACGCCGACGCTTTCCGGCAGGCGCATCCACGAAGCGCGGCCGAGCATCACACTCTCGGCTTCGAGGCCGCCGACGCCGATGGCGATCACGCCCAGGGCATCCACGTGCGGGGTATGGCTGTCGTGCCGACGCAGGTATCCGGGAAGGCCACGCCGTCGCGCACCTGGATCACCGGGGACATTTTCTCCAGGTTGATCTGGTGCATGATGCCGTTGCCTGGCGGGATCACGTCGACGTTCTTGAAGGCCTTTTTGGTCCACTCGATAAAGTGGAAGCGGTCTTCGTTGCGGCGGTCTTCGATGGCGCGGTTTTTCTCGAAGGCGTCCGGGTCGGCACCGCCGGCTTCGACGGCCAGGGAGTGGTCGACGATCAATTGGGTCGGCACCACCGGGTTGACCTGCGCTGGGTCACCGCCTTGCAGGGCGATGGCATCGCGCAGGCCGGCGAGGTCGACCAGGGCGGTCTGGCCGAGGATGTCATGGCAAACGACACGCGCCGGGAACCAGGGGAAGTCGAGGTCGCGCTTGCGCTCGATCAGTTGGCTCAAGGACGCGTTGAGGGCGGCCGGGTCGCAGCGACGCACCAGGTTTTCGGCGAGTACGCGGGAGGTATAGGGCAAGGTGGCGTAGGCGCCGGGGGTGATGGCTTCGACTGCGGCGCGGGCGTCGAAGTAATCCAGGCGGCTGCCGGGCAGCGGTTTGCGAAATTCAGTGTTCATCGTCAGGACTCGGTCACGGTAATTGCAAAGGGCGAACTGTCGACACTGGCCTTGCTTCCTGTGGGAGTGCTTGCCTGTGATGGCATCACTGCGGTGTAACAGGTACACCGAGGCGATGCCATCGCAGGCAAGCCAGCTCCCACAGAAAAGCACATTTGCCAATGTGCTCGGCTCACCTCATTCAGCGACGTTCGATTGGCACGAACTTGCGCTGTTCGACGCCGGTGTACTCGGCGCTTGGACGGATGATGCGGTTGTTGGCGCGCTGTTCGAATACGTGGGCCGCCCAGCCTGTAAGCCGCGAGCATACGAAGATCGGCGTGAACAGCTTGGTCGGGATGCCCATGAAGTGGTACGCCGAGGCATGGTAGAAGTCGGCGTTGGGGAACAGTTTCTTCTGTTCCCACATGGTCTTGTCGATGGCTTCGGACACCGGGAACAGCACCGTGTCGCCCACTTCGTCGGCGAGTTTTTTCGACCAGCCCTTGATCACTTCATTGCGCGGGTCGCTGTCTTTGTAGATCGCATGGCCGAAGCCCATGATCTTGTCCTTGCGCGCCAGCATGCCGAGGGTGCCTTCGACGGCTTCTTCAGCCGAGCCGAAACGCTCGATCATTTCCATCGCCGCTTCGTTGGCGCCGCCGTGCAGCGGGCCGCGCAGGGAGCCGATGGCGGCGGTGATGCAGGAATACAGGTCGGACAGGGTCGAGGCACATACCCGCGCGGTAAAGGTCGAGGCGTTGAATTCGTGCTCGGCGTAAAGGATCAGCGACACGTTCATGACCTTCTCATGCAGCTCACTCGGCTTCTTGCCATGCAGCAGGTGCAGGAAATGGCCGCCAATGCTCGGCTCGTCGGTCACGCAGTCGATCCGCTGGCCGTCGTGACTGAAGCGGTACCAGTAGCACATGATCGCCGGGAAGGCGGCGAGCAGGCGGTCGGTGACATCGCGCTGCACGCTGAAATCTTTCTCGGGCTCGATATTGCCCAGGAACGAACAGCCGGTGCGCATCACGTCCATCGGGTGGGCGTCGGCGGGGATGCGTTCCAGTACTTCTTTCAGCGCCTGCGGCAGGTCGCGCAGCTTGCTCAGCTTATTGCTGTAGGCAGCCAGTTCGGCCTGGGTCGCAGCTCGCCGTACAGCAGCAGGTAGGCGACTTCTTCAAATTGCGCATCGGCGGCCAGTTCGCGCACGTCGTAGCCGCGATAGGTCAGGCCGCACCGGCCTGGCCCACGGTGGACAGTGCGGTCTGCCCGGCCACCTGGCCACGCAGGCCGGCGCCACTCAATACTTTTGCTTCAGCCATGGTTTTTCTCCAATTCTTGTATGTATCACTGTAGGAGCGAGCTTGCTCGCGAAGAACGCAAATTCACCGCGTATCTCCAGGTTTCCCGCGTTATCGTTGA
>JAFHKH010000732.1 GCA_016937595.1 Pseudomonas cedrina subsp. fulgida
GGCGATGTACCTGGTGCCGCCAGTGGCGATGGGCATGGCGGCGACGGCGCTGGGTGAACGCATCGGCGGGCAAGTGCTGCTGGGCGGGGTGATTGTGTTGGCCAGCGTGGCGGCGATCAGCCTGGAGAGGCGTTGATCCGACCGGTCTTGCGCGGGTTTTCAGGGCTAATCGGCGGCGCCTGATCAGATTAGGCGAGCGTGCCGGATGCAATTTCCCCCTTGCTCCGCTAGCATTACCGGCTTCCGCTTCCCAGTTGCGACGGTTTTCGATGAGTTATCAGGTTCTTGCACGTAAATGGCGCCCGCGCTCGTTCCGCGAAATGGTCGGCCAGACCCATGTGCTCAAGGCTCTGATCAATGCCTTGGACAGCCAGCGGCTGCACCACGCCTACCTGTTTACCGGGACCCGGGGGGTGGGCAAGACCACCATTGCGCGCATCATCGCCAAATGCCTGAACTGTGAAACCGGCATCACGTCGACGCCGTGCGGCACCTGTTCAGTGTGCAAGGAAATCGACGAAGGGCGTTTCGTCGACTTGATCGAGATCGACGCCGCGAGCCGCACCAAGGTCGAAGACACCCGCGAACTGCTCGACAACGTGCAGTACGCGCCCAGCCGTGGCCGCTTCAAGGTCTACCTGATCGACGA
>JAFHKH010000733.1 GCA_016937595.1 Pseudomonas cedrina subsp. fulgida
GCAGCACGCAGCTGTTCATCGGGGCATTGAGGTCATCGACGATCTCTTCGACGGTGACGATGCAGCGCTTGGCTGCCAGGGCCGCTTCTTTCTGCACACCGAGAATGCCCCACAGCAATACGTTGCCTTTGCGGTCGGCCTTTTGCGCGTGGATCACGGTGACATCCGGACGCACCGACGGTACCGCCGCCAGCACTTCGCCGGTGAACGGGCAGGTCACGGTCTTGATCAGCGGGTTGACCTTGGGCAGGTCGGATCCCGCGTAGGCACGCAGTACGGCGAACGGCAGGCCCGATGCACCGGCGACGTAGGCGTTGGCCAGGTCGGCGTGGCTGTGTTCTTCAATTTCCAGCGGTTGCGGCCACTGCTTCTCGACCGCGTCGCGCAGGCGATGCAGGGAACCCACACCCGGGTTGCCGCCCCAGGAGAAAATCAGCTTGCGCGCGCAGCCGGCACCGATCAACTGGTCGTAGACCAGGTCAGGCGTCATGCGCACCAGTGCCAGGTCTTTCTTGCCCTGACGAATGATTTCATGACCCGCTGCCGTAGGGATCAGATGGGTGAAGCCTTCCAGCGCGACGGTGTCGCCGTCGTGCACAAATTGCTTCACCGCGTCACGCAGCGCAAGAATTTCAGCCATGGGGTTTCGGACTCCCGATGTGGATCGAAAAAGGCGCTGAGGTGGCGCCGAAGTGCTTGAAGATTAAGCCTGGGCATTGAGGCAAACAATCCGATAATCGACAGAGTGTTCGATTATCGAACCAATTGTTGCCTCGCTATCATTCAGCCCTACTCGGTCAATGTGG
>JAFHKH010000734.1 GCA_016937595.1 Pseudomonas cedrina subsp. fulgida
GTTCGCCCTCCTCGGCCCGGCGTTTCGGCGGTGCGCAGGCAGACCGTCGGCAGCAACAACAACAGCGAAACCCCGAGCAAGACGCCGAAGATCGCCTGCCAGCCCACGTGATTCAGCACCATCGCCCCCAGCAACGGCGCCAGGGCCGGCGACAGCGACATCAGCGGCATGATGCTGGCGAACACGCGGTGC
Source organism: Pseudomonas cedrina subsp. fulgida (assembly GCA_016937595.1). Classification (GTDB taxonomy): domain Bacteria; phylum Pseudomonadota; class Gammaproteobacteria; order Pseudomonadales; family Pseudomonadaceae; genus Aquipseudomonas; species Aquipseudomonas fulgida. The sequence continues at coordinate 193 of JAFHKH010000734.1, forward strand.
GCCTTGTCGGCCGGGTAGCGGTCGATCACCAGCGCCTGCCAGCTCACGGCGGCGGAACACACGCCGATCGCCTGGATAAAACGCAGGGCCAGCAGTTGCGGCGCGGTCTCGACCCAGAACATCCCCGCGCACCCCAGCACAAACAGGCCAAGGCCGGCGAGCAGGATCGGCTTGCGGCCCAGGCGGTCCGACAACGGCCCCCACAGCAACTGCCCGAGCGCGAAACCGGCGAGGAAAACACTCAAGCTGGCCCCCACCGCGCCGGCGCCAATGTGCAAGTGCTCGCCCATGGCGCCGAACGCCGGCAAGTACATGTCCATGGCGGGATAACCGAGCATGCTCAGCCCCGCCAGATACCAGGTGAAACCAAAAGAATTTTTCATTGAAGCCTTGTTAATCCTGCCATCAAACTATTTGCTGACTGGCGCCCATTATGAAGCTGACAGTTTGGCTGTGAAGCGATAATAATTGGACACTCCTATCAACAAATTTGAAGGCAAGCCGCATGTGGTCCGAATATTCCCTGGATGTGGTCGATGCCGTGGCGCGCATGGCAGCTTCAGCGCCGCCGCCCAGGAACTGCACCGCGTGCCGTCGGCCATCAGCTACACCGTGCGCCAGCTTGAGGAATGGCTGGCGGTGCCGCTGTTCGTGCGACGGCACCGTGACGTGGAGCTGACCCCGGCCGGCCGCCTGTTTATCGACGAAGCCCGCGACGTGATGAAAAAGATGCTCGGCACCCGACGCCTGTGCCAGCAAGTGGCCAATGGCTGGAGTGGCCAGTTGAAGGTCGCGGTGGACTCTATCGTCAAACCTCAACGTTGCCGACAGTTGGTGCTGGATTTCTATCGCCAATTTCCCGAAGTCGAGCTGCTGTTGGAATACGAGGTGTACAACGGTGTGTGGGATGCCTTGGCGGATGAACGCACCGACATTGTGATCGGTGCCACCAGCGCGGTGCCGGTGGCCAGTCACTTTACCTTCCGCGACATGGGTTTGCTGAACTGGCTGTGCGTGGTCAGCGCGCGGCACCCGCTGGCCAGTGTCGACGGCTTGCTGAGTGACGATCAACTGCGCCCCTTCGCCTCGCTGTGCATGACCGATACCTCGCGCAACCTGCCCAAGCGCGACACCTGGACCCTGGATAACCAAAGGCGGCTGGTGGTGCCGAACTGGGCATCCGCGCTTGACTGCCTGCGTGACGGCCTGTGCGTCGGCATGGCGCCGGCGCATCAAGTGTTGCCGTGGATCAAGCGCGGCGAACTGGTGGCACTGCAATTGTCGCGCCCCTTCCCGGCCAGCCCGTCGTGTGTGGCCTGGGCGCAGAGCAAGCTGTCGCCGGCCATGGCGTGGTTGCTGGAGTACCTGGGGGATACCGAAACCATGAACCAGGAGTGGTTGAATGGGGATGTTCTCTAAACATCACACCGACCGAATGTGGGAGCGGGCTTGCTCGCGAATGCGGCGTGTCAGTCACT
>JAFHKH010000735.1 GCA_016937595.1 Pseudomonas cedrina subsp. fulgida
ATGTCCCACGCTTTCGCCCAACGCCACGCCATCCTGGCGGTGGCGGTGGATGCGCAGACCGTCCACCGTCGCCAGCGACCCAGCCCCACATCACCGGTTGGGAGGCCGGGTTGGCGCAGGTGCTCAAGCGTTCGATCAAGCGCGTGGTCGCCAACCCCCAGGACATTGCGCGCTGTATCGGCGAGTTTTATCGGCTGGCGAAGTCCGTCAGCGGCGCCGACCAAAAAATCGCGGCGCCTGGCAATGCCGAATTGCTCAACCTCGGCGCCAGCGACCAGGAGCCGGACGCGAACGACGCGCATATCGTCAATATCGTCGACTGGCTGTTGCAATACGCCTTCGCCCAGCGCGCCAGCGATATCCACATTGAGCCGTGCCGGGAACAGGGGCGTGTGCGCTTTCGCATCGATGGGCTGCTGCATGACGTCTATCAATTTCCGCCCCAGGTCACGATGGCCGTGGTCAGCCGCCTGAAAAGCCTGGGCCGCATGAACGTCGCGGAAAAGCGCAGGCCCCAGGATGGCCGGGTCAAGACCAAAAGCCCGGCCGGCGTGGAAGTCGAGCTGCGCCTTTCTACCCTGCCTACCGCATTTGGCGAAAAACTGGTGATGCGGATTTTCGACCCGCAAGTGCTGCTCAAGGGCTTTGATCAGTTGGGCCTTTGCGCTGAAGACCAACAACGCTGGCACGCCATGACGGGCCAGGCCAACGGCATCATCCTGGTCACCGGCCCGACCGGCTCCGGCAAAACCAGCACGCTCTACACCACGCTCAGGCAACTGGCGACCCGGGAGGTCAACTTGTGCACGGTGGAAGACCCGATCGAGATGGTCGAGCCGGCGTTCAACCAGATGCAGGTGCAACACAACATCGACCTGACCTTTGCCAGCGGCATCCGCGCCCTGCTGCGCCAAGACCCGGACATCATCATGATCGGCGAGATCCGCGACCAGGAGACCGCCGAAATGGCGATCCAGGCCGCATTGACCGGGCACCTGGTGCTGTCGACACTGCACACCAACGATGCACCCAGTGCCATCAGCCGCTTGCAGGAGCTGGGCATTGCTCATTATTTGATCAAGGCCACGTTACTGGGCGTCATGGCGCAACGCTTGGTGCGGGTGCTGTGCCCCCATTGCAAGCTCGCGCGGGGTGAGGCCCACGAGGCTGTCGGGTGCGTCGAATGCCGAAACAGTGGTTATCGGGGACGAGCCGGCGTTTACGAAATCATGGTATTGGACGAAACACTCAAAGCGCTGATCACGCCCGGCGCCGACGTGCAGGCCCTGCGCCAGGCCGCAGTTGCCCAAGGCATGCGCAGCCTGCGCAGGGCCGGCATGCACAAAGTCGAAGCCGGGCTGACCACGGTGGCGGAGGTACTGAGGGTGACCCCTGGGGATTCGGTAACAAATCCTTTGTTTGTAACGCAGTGAAACCGTTCTTATCGGCGACAACACCGCTACAATCGGCCGAACGTCGTTTTACTGACCTCTCCAGATAGGGAATCGCTATGCAGATCGGAACCGTACTGCTTCTTTTCGTGGGTTTGGCCATCGCCATCCTCTTCATGGGTTTCAAGGTCGTCCCGCAGGGTTACCAGTGGACGGTCGAGCGCTTCGGTCGCTACACCAACACCCTCAAGCCTGGCCTGAACATCATCATCCCGGTCATGGACCGCATCGGTCGCAAGATCAACGTGATGGAAAGCGTGCTGGATATCCCGCCCCAGGAAGTCATCACCGCCGACAACGCCACCGTGCAGATCGATGCCGTGTGCTTCTTTCAGGTAGTCAACACCGCCCAGGCCGCCTACGAGGTCAACAACCTCGAACACGCCATACGCAACCTGCTGCAAACCAATATCCGGACCGTGCTCGGCTCCATGGAACTGGATGCCATGCTCAGCCAACGTGACGGTATCAATGAAAAGCTGCTGCGGACCGTGGACGAAGCCACCGCGCCTTGGGGGATCAAGATCACCCGCATCGAGATCAAGGACATCAGCCCGCCCGCCGACCTGATGGCCGCCATGTCCGGCCAAATGAAAGCCGAGCGGATCAAGCGCGCCCAGATCCTGGAGGCCGAGGGCCTGCGGGCGTCGGCGATCCTGACCGCAGAGGGTAAGAAGCAGGCACAGATTCTCGAGGCCGAAGGTAGCCGCCAGGCAGCGTTCCTCGAGTCCGAGGCCCGTGAGCGTCAGGCCGAAGCGGAAGCCCGCGCTACACAGGTGGTGTCAGAGGCCATCGCGTCGGGCAACGTGCAGGCGGTCAACTACTTCGTTGCGCAAAAATACATCGACGCCCTGGGCAAGCTGGCATCGGCCAACAACAGCAAGGTCATCCTGATGCCGCTGGAGGCCAGCCAGGTGATCGGTGCGGTCGGCGGTATCGGCGAGATCGTCAAGGCGACGTTCGACAACAAGAAAGGCTGAGGCGAGCGCATGTGGGATTTCCTGCAGCATCTGTCGTTTTGGGATTGGCTCGCGCTGGGCACGGTGCTGCTGATACTCGAAGTGTTCGGCGCCGGCGGGTACCTGTTGTGGATGGGTATCGCAGCGGCGGCCGTGGGCGTGATCAAGTTTCTGGTGCCGCCCCTGGGCCTGGAGTGGCAATTGCTTCTGTTTGCCGTGTTGTCGATCGTCACGGCGGTGTACTGGTGGAAACGCCAGCGCAGCAGCGCCAAGGCCAGTGACCAGCCGGGGCTGAACGAACGTGGCTCGCAACTCATCGGCCGCACATTCATGGTGCATCAGGCGATTGTGGACGGTCGGGGCAAGGTAAAGATCGGCGATGGCGTATGGATGGTGACTGGCCCGGACAGCCCTGTAGGGGCTCAAGTACGGGTGGTGAGCCAGGAAGGCGTGGTGTTAAAGGTTGAAACTGTTTAGTCAGTGATGGAACTCGCCTGGGCTATCTACAATCATAAAGTACAGATAACCCACCCGGAGTCACCCATCATGCGTCTCAAATATGCTGTCGCAACCCTTGCTGTGCTTTCCCTCCCTGTCGGCTCAGCCATGGCCGACAGCTTCTGGCGCAATGTCATCTCGTCGGGCGCCACCACCGGCTCGACGTACCTGACCTTCAAGGACCACAAGCTGGTGGTCGCCGCACAAGACGACGCCGGCAGCTTTGTCGCCAGCGACGGCGGCATCCGTGGCCCATACCTTGAAGCTGCAATGCAGAAAGTCCGCGCCGACAACCCTGGCCTGCAGGCCACTGACATGGAACTGGCCAACGCCATCCTGGCGAAAAACGCTGTTACCGAGTGAATCCATCGCTCTGAAAAATGCCGCTACTGAAGCGGCATTTTTTTGCCTTCGTTTTTTACGCGCTCCATGACAATTCATTTACGGACGACAGGCTATATTCAGCCAAGCCGTGCAACCATGCCGGCACTGATACATTGCCAATTGATCGTCAACCTGAAACGGATGCCTGCATCGTCATGAGCCAACAGCCTTTCCTGCCGTTTTCCAAACCTACCATCGATGAAGCCACCATCTCGGCGGTTGGCGATGTGTTGCGCTCGGGCTGGATCACCAGCGGGCCGAAAGTACAGGCCTTCGAGGCGCAGTTGTCGGAGTATTTTGGTGGGCGGCCGGTGCGCACGTTTAACTCGGGCACCTGCACCATGGAGATTGCCTTGCGCATCGCCGGTATCGGACCGGGCGATGAAGTCATCACCACACCGATCTCCTGGGTTGCCACAGCCAATGTAATCCTGGAAGTAGGCGCCACGCCGGTGTTTGCCGATATCGACCCGGTCACCCGCAATATCGACCTGGCCCAGGTGGAAGCTGCGATTACTCCGCGCACCAAAGCAATCATCCCGGTCTACCTGGCCGGCCTGCCCTTGGACATGCCGATGCTGTATGCACTGGCGAACAAGTACAACCTGCGTATCGTCGAGGATGCCGCCCAAGCGCTGGGCTCCAGCTGGGATGGCGAACGGATCGGCGCCACCGGGGATTTTGTGTCGTTCAGTTTCCAGGCCAACAAGAACATCACCTCTTCCGAGGGCGGTTGCCTGGTATTGAATAATGCCGAAGAAGCCCGGCTGGCAGAAAAGTACCGCCTGCAGGGCGTTACTCGCACCGGCTTCGATGGCCTGGACGTGGATGTGCTGGGCGGAAAATTCAACATGACCGACATCGCCGCAGCCATCGGCCTGGGGCAATTTGCCCATATCGACACGATCACCGCTCACCGTCAGCATCTGGCGCAGCACTACTTCAAGTGCTTTGGCAGTGATTTTGAAGAACAATACGGCGCCCAACTGCCACCTGCCGACTTCGAAAACAGCAACTGGCACCTGTTCCAACTGGTGCTGCCGGAGCGTCAGGACGGTCTGCTGGCTCGCGCCACCTTCATGGAGCACATGCAGGCCCACGGCGTCGGCATTGGCTATCACTATCCGCCGATTCACCTGCTCAGCCTTTACCGGGCGCAGGGCTTCAAGGAGGGCATGTTCCCGGTAGCCGAGAAGGTCGGGCGCTTGATCGTGTCATTGCCGATGTTTACCGCGATGACAGAGGCGGATGTGGAGCGCGCCGTAGCGGCAGTCAAAGCCGTACTGAAAACTCACGGTTGATGCAGTCCAATGTGGGAGCGGGCTTGCTCGCGAAGGCGTCAGATCAGACGCCTCGCATCAGTGGGGCTTCGCCGCCGCCTGCCACAGCACCTCGGCAACCCCCTGGCGCCTGGCAATGATCCTGGCCGCGACAAACAACAAATCCGACAACCGATTGATATACGCCAGCCCCACGCCTTCCAGCGGTTCCAGCGCATTCAACTGCTGACAGCGCCGCTCCGCAGTGCGCGCCAGGCTGCGACACACATGGGCCTGGGCGATCAACGCC
>JAFHKH010000736.1 GCA_016937595.1 Pseudomonas cedrina subsp. fulgida
GCGCAGCAGCTCAAGCAGCTCCTGGCGGTTTTTCGGCTCGTGGGCAAAAGCCTGGGTCAGTTTCCCCAGCCATGACTTCTGCCCGTTGCTCGATCGGTCTTCGCTCATAGCGATTACTCTGAATCCTTTAGTGTGACAGTTGAGTGTTTTTAAACTTCGTCGTCTGCATACGGGTCCGGATGGCCCAATTCTGCAAGCAACGTTCGTTCCAGTGCTTCCATTTCCTCGGCTTCGTCATCGTCTATATGGTCGTAACCCAAGAGATGCAAGCAGCCGTGGATGACCAGATGAGCCCAATGGGCCTCAGGTTCCTTGCCCTGTTCCTTCGCTTCGCGTTCCACCACCTCGACACAGATCACCAGGTCGCCCAGCAGCGGGATATCCAGCAGCTCGTCCGGTACGTCAGCGGGAAAGGACAACACGTTGGTCGCGTAGTCCTTTTGACGCCAGGTGTGGTTCAGGTCTCGACCTTCGGGCTCGTCCACCAGACGGATGGTCAGTTCCGAGTCGGCGCTGCGCTGGCGCAGGGCCAGCGCACACCATTGGCGAAACTGCGCTTCGCTGGGGACAGGCGCTTCGGTGGCCACCTGCACGTCAAGCTCAAGCATCGTGGCGGGCGTCCTTGGCCGGTGCATCGTCGCGGTGATCGAAGCGCTCGTAGGCCTCGACAATGCGCTGCACCAGCGGGTGGCGCACCACGTCCTTGGGCATGAAGTGCGTGAAGCTGATACCCGGCACGTCCTTGAGCACCTCGATCACCTGG
>JAFHKH010000737.1 GCA_016937595.1 Pseudomonas cedrina subsp. fulgida
GTTGCTGTTGGAGCCGATGCCCACATAAAGCTGGCGCCGTCGTCGCTCACCGCGAGGGACTTGGTCCAGTGGTGATTGATTTGCGCCGGCAGGTCGGTGACCTTGGTGGGCGGGCCGGCGGCTTTGGTCTGGCCGTCGGCGTAGTCAAAGCTGACCAACGCGTCCTGATTGGCCACGTAGAGTTTGCCGTTGGCGAATGCCAGGCCGTACGGCGCGTTGAGGTTGTCGGCGAAGACGGTCTTGAGCTCGTAAGTGCCGTCACCGTCGGCATCGCGCAGCAACGTCAGGCGGTTGCCGCCCTTGACCTTGGTGTTGCCCTCGGCCTTGATCAGGCTGGCGATCACATCCTTGGGCTTGAGCTTGGCCGCGCTGCCGCCACGGCCTTCGGCCACCAGGATGTCGCCGTTGGGCAGCACCAGGGTCTGGCGCGGAATGGCAAGGTCAGTGGCGATGGCGCTGATGCTGTAGCCTTCCGGAACCTTGGGTTTTTGCTCGCCCCAGGGCACGGGCTCGGCAATCTTCATGCTCGGCAACAGGCTGCTTTGTTGCTCGGGCAATTTGGGGTCGGGACCACGCGCCTGGGTCTTGTCGCCTTCGCCACCGCAGGCGGTCAGCAACAGGGCGGCGCTTAACAGGGTCAGTGTGCTGGACGTTTTCATGGGGCGACTCCCGAGCGCAGGTTAGTCAGGCCGATCCACGCGGCAATCAATGCCAGCAGCGTAACAATCGCCGAGAGCACCAGGCCCACCGGCATCATCGCGAAGGCGTCCTTGGCATGCTGGAAGGCATTGACCAGGCCCAGTACCCAGGCGGCGAGCAGCAACAGCAAATACGCGGCAGGTCGCCCGGCTTTACGCTCGGCGCGAAGCAGATTGACCAGCGCGAACAACAGCGCGAATCCACTGAACACCAACGCGCCGGCAATCAGCCACGAAGCGAAGTTGGCCCATTGAATCTGGTAGGTCTGGCCGTAGGCAATGTCACTGAGCAGGGCGCCCAGAAACAACGGCACACTGCCGGCCAGCAAGATGGCATGCAGCGCGCCGGGCCTGGTGGGGTAATAGGTGGGGAGGGTAGTCATGTGGGGGCGGCTCCTTATGGGTGTTGCACGGGGGAGTGCTTAGGAAAGGAGCCTACGGTTTGTCAGAAAGTTCACTGGCCTTGCAGCAAATAAGGGCGGTTGAACGGTGAACCCCAGGGAGGGTTATGCGCCTAAGCCCTTATAATCCCCACGATTGCCCACCATCAGGCCTTTCCATGACCCATCCTCGCATTGGCTTTGCATGCCAGTACAAGCATCCCGAACGCCTGCTGTCGACCAGTGCCCTGAAGCTGATCGAAGGCCCGTTCAACCCGCGTACCACCACCCTGCGCTGGATGGACGGAGTCACCGCGCACGTTGCGCGCGATAAGCTGGTGGACGTGGTTACCCACAACTTGGCCGCCCAACTGCGCCTGTTGGCCTATGTGGCCGAACTGCCGCCGACCTTGCGCATGCTGCGCTTGAGCAGCGACCTGCTGCCGTTCTACAGCCATCCCAAGGTCGCCGCCGTGTACAAAGACCCGGCCATCGAGCGGCAGTTGGCGCAAGGGTTCGCCGCCATCGGCGAGCTGGCGCGCGCGTCGGATATCCGCCTGTCATTCCACCCCGGCCAGTACTGCGTGCTCGGTTCGGAAAACCCCGGCGTGGTGGAAAACAGCCTGGCCGAATTCGAATACCACGCCGACATGATCCGCATGATGGGCTACGGCCGACGCTTCCAGGACCTCAAGTGCAACGTGCACATCGCTGGCCGCCTGGGCGTGGAAGGCACCCGCGCGGTGTGGTCGCGCCTGTCGGAGGTGGCGCGCAATTGCATCACCTTCGAGAACGACGAGAAAACCTACGGCCTCGATTACTGCCTGCAAATGGCCGACCTGGCGCCGGTGGTGCTGGACATTCATCATTGCTGGATCAATGAGAACGACTACATCGCTCCCGATTCCGAACGGGTTGCCCGCGTGATTCAAAGCTGGCGCGGTGTGCGCCCGACCCTGCACTATTCCCAGCCGCAGGAAGTCTTGCAGGAACTGGGCTTCGACGCCGAGCAAAAGCTGGAAATGGACGCACTGCTGCAAGTGGTCTCCAAGCGCGATCTGTATGCGCACAGTGCGCAGATGTGGAACCGTTGGACCAATGACTATGCGCTGCAGTTTTTTGATCGTTTCGACATCATGCTCGAAGCCAAGGACAAGAACGTGGCGGCGCTGGCGTTTTATGAGCATTTCAAGCGCCGTTCACTCTAGAAAAAGGAGCCTTTCACCCATGCCTACCCTGCACCTGCTGTGCGGCAAGATCGCCTCGGGCAAATCCACGCTCGCTAAGCGCCTCGGCGCCCAACACAGCGCAGTGGTGCTGAGTGAGGACCTGTGGCTCGCGCAGCTATACCCCGGTGAAATCGCGTCAGTAGCGGATTACCTGCGCTGCGCTCAGCGCATTCGCGGGGTGCTGGAGCCGCTGGTGGTGGACATGCTGGCCGCAGGCGTCACAGTGGTGCTGGACTTCCCGGCCAATACCCTGGCCAACCGCACCTGGCTGGTGAGCCTGGCGCAGACCGCAGGCGTACCGCACCGCCTGCACTACCTGGAACTGGACGACGCCACCTGCCGCGCCCGCCTGCACGCGCGCAATGCACAAGGGGAACATGATTTTGCAGCGACGGATGCCGAGTTTGACCTGATCACGCGGCATTTTTGTCCGCCCAGTGAGGAGGAGGGGTTGGTGATAGAGGTGCATCGGCCGTGAGTGGCGCGAACGCCAAGGGCGTCGACCCAGAGGGGTTCATCCTCACCATTGCGCGCACGTGCCTGCAGCCTTCATTTCAGCCATTGCTTGATGATGTCTGCGCCTCTCGCAGCCTCGCCGGGGGCTCGACAGCTCCCACATTTTGAGCGGCGGCGCTGATGCAAATGGGGGCCAGCCGCCACACCGCAAATCACACCCGCCACAGCCAATCCCCTGTGGGAGCTGTCGAGCTTTAGCGAGGCTGCGAAAGCGG
>JAFHKH010000738.1 GCA_016937595.1 Pseudomonas cedrina subsp. fulgida
GGCGTGTGCCTGACCGTCAACCCGGCTCGTGCCGGTGGCGCCTACGGCTACGTCGACATGGGCGACTGGACCGGCGGCCAGGCCGAGTACGTGCTGGTGCCGTACGCCGACTTCAACCTGCTGAAACTGCCGGACCGTGACAAGGCCATGGAGAAAATCCGTGACCTGACCTGCCTCTCCGACATCCTGCCCACCGGCTATCACGGCGCCGTCACCGCTGGCGTTGGCCCAGGCAGTACCGTCTACATCGCGGGCGCCGGCCCGGTCGGCCTGGCCGCGGCTGCTTCGGCGCGTCTGCTGGGCGCCGCTGTGGTGATCATCGGCGACGTCAACTCCATCCGCCTGGCCCACGCCAAAGCCCAGGGTTTTGAAATCGTCGACCTCTCCACCGACACCCCACTGCACGAACAAATCGCCGCGTTGCTGGGCGAGCCGGAAGTGGACTGCGCCGTTGACTGCGTAGGCTTTGAAGCACGCGGCCACGGCCACGACGGCGTCAAGGCCGAAGCCCCGGCCACCGTCCTCAACTCGCTGATGGGCGTGGTGCGCGTGGCAGGCAAGATCGGTATCCCAGGGCTCTACGTCACCGAAGATCCAGGTGCTGTGGATGCCGCCGCGAAAATGGGCAGCCTGAGCATTCGTTTTGGTCTGGGCTGGGCCAAATCCCACAGCTTCCACACTGGGCAGACGCCTGTGATGAAGTACAACCGCCAACTGATGCAGGCGATCATGTGGGACCGCATCAACATCGCCGAAATCGTCGGCGTGCAGGTGATCAGCCTGGACGATGCGCCACGTGGTTACGGCGAGTTCGATGCGGGTGTGCCGAAGAAGTTTGTGATTGATCCGCA
>JAFHKH010000739.1 GCA_016937595.1 Pseudomonas cedrina subsp. fulgida
CGGTGGGTCTGCAATGCATGTGTTAACTGACACAGCGCCTTCGCGAGCAAGCCCGCTCCCACAGGGTTGACCGAGTTTATTCAGTCAGAGCGGTTTATTGGCTGCTGTAGATCTGGTCAAACACCCCACCATCATTGAAGTGGGTCTTCTGCACCGTGCGCCAGTCGCCAAAGGTCTTCTCCACCGACAGGAAATCGACTTTCGGGAAGCGGTCGGTATACTTGGCCAGCACCTTCGGATCGCGCGGACGCAGGTAGTTGTTGGCCGCAATTTCCTGACCTTGCGGCGACCACAGGTACTTCAAGTAATCTTCGGCAGCCGTTCGGGTGCCTTTCTTGTCGACCACTTTGTCGACCACCGACACCGGCGGCTCGGCTTCGGCGGAGACGCTTGGGTAGATCACTTCGAACTGATCACGGCCGAATTCACGGGCGATCATTTCCGCTTCGTTTTCAAATGTCACCAGCACGTCGCCGATCTGGTTGGTCATGAACGTGGTGGTGGCGGCGCGGCCGCCGGTGTCCAGCACCGGCGCCTGTTTGAACAGCTTGCCGACGAACGCCTTGGCCTTGTCTTCATCGCCGCCGTTCTTCAACACGTAACCCCAGGCCGACAGGTAGGTGTAGCGGCCGTTGCCCGAGGTTTTCGGGTTGGGCACGATCACCTGCACGCCGTCTTTCAACAGATCCGGCCAATCCTTCAGGGCCTTGGGGTTGCCTTTGCGCACGATAAACACCGTGGCGGAAGTGAACGGCGCGCTGTTGTCCGGCAAGCGGCTGACCCAGTTGTCCGGCACCAGTTTGCCGTTGTCCGCCAGGGCGTTGATGTCGGTGGCCATGTTCATGGTGATCACGTCCGCCGGCAGGCCGTCGATGACCGAGCGCGCTTGCTTGCTGGACCCCCCGAACGACATCTGCAGGGTCAGCTTGTCGTCCGGGTGCTCAGCTTCCCAGTGTTTCTGGAAGGCGGCGTTGTAGTCCTTGTAGAAATCGCGCATCACGTCGTAGGAGACGTTGAGCAGGGTCACGGGAGCCGCCTGGACGGCGCCCGCCAGGGCCAGGCCGGCGGCCAGGAGGGAAGCGCTAACGAGTTTTTTCACTGCTCATTCCTTGTTGTTCGAGAAGGGTGCCGATCGAGCGGGGGCAATTTGCCAGCGACTATAACGGGCGCCGCCTAGACGCTTAAAGATTAAAACGTGCTGTGCTTATTCCACTTTCTTAAAAAGCGCATTGCCACAGCGCGAGCAAAAGGCTGCGTTGGGCTCATGGCTGTTCTTCTTGCACACCGGGCAATCGGTTTGCAGTTGTTCGCCGCGCATGGCACTCGCCAGCTCGGCGGTAAAAATACCGGTGGGCACGGCGATGATCGAGTAACCGGTGATCATCACCAACGACGAAATCACCTGGCCCAGCGGCGTCTTCGGCACGATATCGCCAAAGCCCACGGTGGTCAGGGTCACGATGGCCCAGTAGATGCCCTTGGGGATGCTGGTAAAGCCATGTTCCGGGCCTTCGATCACGTACATCAAGGTGCCGAACACGGTCACCAACGTGCACACGCTGACCAGGAACACCACAATCTTCTGCTTGCTGCCACGCAGCGCCGCCATCAGGTAATTGGCTTGCTTGAGGTACGGGCTGAGCTTGAGCACCCGGAAGATGCGCAGCATGCGGATGATGCGGATGATCAACAGGTACTGGGCATCGCTGTAATACAGGGCGAGGATGCCGGGCACGATCGCCAGCAGGTCCACCAGCCCGTAGAAGCTGAAGGCATACCGCAGCGGTTTCGGCGAGCAGTACAGGCGCAACCCGTACTCGATCAGGAAGATCAGCGTGAACCCCCATTCGATATAGGCCAGCACGTTGGCGTAGTGCTGGTGGATCTGGTCGATGCTGTCGAGCATCACGATCACCAGGCTGGCCAGGATGATCAGCAACAGGATGCCGTCAAAACGCCGCCCGGCGACGGTGTCGCTTTGGAAAACCATGACGTAGAGCCGCTGGCGCCAGTCGTTGTTGCTGTCCATAAATCCCGCCTGAAACTGATATCGGGCAAGCCTAGGGGGATTCGAAGGGGCTGTCCATGCGGGCTTTGCGCAACCCGCGCGCGCCTGCACGCACCAACCCGCACGCAGCATGATTGGGCAAGCCCGGTAAAAGGTGCCGTGACAAGCCGCTCCGCCACTTCGACCGCGCTGTTACCTGACTGAACGCGATCAA
>JAFHKH010000074.1 GCA_016937595.1 Pseudomonas cedrina subsp. fulgida
GTCGCGCAACTGCACCTCCAGCGTGGCCGGGTCCATGCGCAACAGCACCTGGCCGGCCTCGACCCGCTGGCCTTGCTCGACCAGGTTGGCTTGCACATTGCCGTCGAACGGCGCGGTGAGGGTGACGGTGGTGTCGGCTCGATCTTGCCCACCAGGCCGATCTGGTGCACCAAGGCGTCGGGCTTGACCGCCAGCCATTGCTCGGCGGCCGTGGCCGGGTCGGAGGCCGGGCTGCGCAGGGCCAGGCCGGCGGCGCCGAGCAACAGGAGGAGTACAGCGCCCAACAGGCGTTTGTGATTAGTCGTCATTGAGGGCGATTTCCCAACTTTCCAGCGTCATGCCCAGGGTCAAGTCGAGCTGGGTCTGGGCGTTCAAATAAGCGATCAGCGCATTGAGTTGCGCGTTTTCGGCGTTGCGCAGGTCGGTCTCGAAACTCAGCACCTGGAAGTTGGTGGAGCGTCCGGCGCTGAGTTTTTCCCGCTCGATCTCGATCTTGCGCCGTGACAGTTCCACGGCGCGCTGGGAGATTTCATATTGGCGCCAGCGGGTGCCGAGGTCGCGCACCACATCGTTGACGCTGCGTTCCAGTTCCTGGCGCGCGTCGGTGATGCGGATCTGCTGGTCTTCCACGTTGACCCGCGCGCGGACTTCGGCCTGGCGCGTGCTGATGTCGCCGATGGGGATTTGCACCTGCACCCCGGCGTAGCTGTCCCAGGTGCGGTTGTTGCTGCTGCCGGCGTCGTTATTATAGGCGTCACGCACCTGGTTCGCGCCGGCCACCAGGTCCACCTGCCAGCGCCCGGAGTCCTTGGCGATCACCAGGTTGAGGTCGGCCTGCTGGCTGCCGAGCAGGGCGGCGAGGTATTCCGGCTGTTGGGTCTGTGCCAGGTTGAAGGCCTGGCGCTTGTCGATCTGCATGGGCCGGGCCTCCAGGGCTTCGGTGGCGCGAACCGGCGTGGACAGGTCCAGGGCCAGCAGGCGCAACAGCGCGAGGCGGCTGGTGTCCAGTTGGTTCTGCGCTTCTTCCACGCCCAGTTGCTGGGTGGCGATGTCGGCTTCGGTCTGCACGATTTCGAATTCGGCCATGCGCCCGGCACTGATCAACGCCTAGTTCACTTCCAGCAAGGTCGCGGAGCGCTTGAGCGCGTCCTGCACGATGCTCAGTTGCTCCTGGGCGCGCAGCAGCTCGCGGTAGGTGGCGATGATCTGGCTGATGGTCTGCGCGACCGTGGCCTTGAGGTTCAGGCGGTTGGCCTGCTCCGACAGGCGCGACAGGCGCAGCGGCGCGGTGGTGGCGTCCCAGCCGGCGCCACGCAGCAACGGCTGATGATGGCGAGGTCCAGGCCATCGCTGCGGTAGCGGCCGGCCCGATCGGCATTGTTCAGTTGCTGGGTCCAGGCCATGCTCAGGCGCGTGCCGTATTCGCCGAGCAGGCTGGTGGCCGGCGCGACGTTGGCATTGCGCGCGTTGTCGGTCGAGCCACGGGTGCTGCGGTAGTAACTGTTGAGGGTGAGCTTGGGCTTGAACACATCTTCGGCCACGCGCAGGTCGAATTTCTGCGCCACCCGTTGCAGGTACGCGCTACGGATCGCCGGGTTGTTGCGCAGGCCCAGGTACACCGCGTCGCCCAGGGTCATGCTGGTGGCCTGGGCATTCAACGACACCCCGCGGTCGTAGCCACTGCGCGTGGTACTCGCTGCCGACGGCTTGATCACCACGTCGGCGGCCACGCCCGGCAAGCTGACCAGCGCCAGCAACAGCAGCCACCTATTCATCGCGCAGGGCCTCCACCGGTTGCAACCGCGAGGCCGAGACCGCCGGGTAGAGGCCGAAAAACAACCCCACCAGCAACGTACTGCCCACCCCCAGCGGCAAGGCGGCGACGGCCAGGGCAAATTCCCAGCCCGACAGCCAGGCGTACAACCAGGCGGCGGTCATGCCCAGCACCGCGCCGCAGAGTGCGCCAACCGCGGTGAGGGTCACGGCTTCGAGCAGGAACAGGTTGCGGATATCCCGCCGCGCGCGCCCAGGGCCATGCGAATACCGATTTCGCGACGGCGCTCCGAGACGTTCATCAGCATCACGTTCATCACGCCAACGCCGCCGCCCACCAGGGAGATCGCCCCCCAGCGCCAGCAGCAGGTAGGCGAACGTGCGGCTTTGCCGGGTCATGCCGTCGATCATTTGCTGCGGTACCTGGATGTCCACATCGTGGTCGGGAAGTTGCGGTTGCAGGGCAATGGCTGCGTCCCGGGCAATGCGTTCCATATCCTGGCCGGGCGCGGCGCGGATGATCAGGTTGCCGATCTGCGGCGTGGCGTAGATGCGGCGCATGCCTTCGGCGGGGATGAACAGCGATTCGTTGGCCTGCACCGGCATCAGCATCGCGCGGGGCTGGCCGCGCAGGATGCCCACGATCAGGAACAGGTAATCGTTGATGCGCACACGGTCGCCCAGTCGCAGCGGGTCGCCCGGCGCGCCCAGGGCCTGGGCCACCTGGTCACCGATCACCGCGTAGGTTTCATGGGCATCGAAGCTCGACAGGAAACGCCCCTGCTGCACCGCCAGGCGCATCGCGTCCTTGATGCCCGGCGTGCTGCCGACGAAATTGGCATTGACGGTGCGGCCGTGAAACACGATGGGTCCGCTGAACAAGGTGAGCGCGCCGATGTGGGCAATGCCTGGCACGGAGCGGCGCACGGCTTGAAGGTCCAGGCGCGCAGGCATCGGGAGGGTGCTGCCGGCCTTGGTCGGGAACTGGGCGACCAGGGTATCGGTGCCCATGTCCTTGAAAATCATCGCGGCATCCACCGCCGCGTTATGGCCGATGTTGATCAGCGCCACCACCGACGAGCTGCCGATCACGATACCCAGCAATGCCAGGATCGAACGCTTGCCCAGGGTGCGCAGGCTGACAAAGGCTTCATGCAGCAGTTGGCTGAGGTTCTGTTCGACCGCCGGGTCATGGGTGCCCGGCCTCTTGCACCACGCCGTTGCGCACCAGGATCTTGCGCTCCAGGCGCTCGGCGATGTGCGGGTCGTGGGTGACGATGATCAGCGTGACGTGCTGCTCGCGGTTCAGCGTCAGCAGCAGGTCCATGATGTCCTGGGCGGTGTTGCTGTCGAGGTTGCCGGTGGGTTCGTCGGCCAGTATCACCGATGGCTGGCCCACCAGTGCGCGGGCAATGGCGACCCGCTGGCGCTGGCCACCGGACAGGTCGGCGGGGCGGTGGTGGGCGCGGTCGGCCAGGCCGACTTGTTCAAGCATGCGTAAGGCCTGCGCCACCGATTCATGGCGCGATACGCCGCGATAACTCAAGGGCAGGGCGACGTTGTCCAGGGCACTGAGGCGTGGCAGCAGGTTGAAACTCTGGAACACGAAGCCGATCTGCCGGTTGCGGATGGCCGCCAGTTGGTCAGGCGTGGCGTTGAAGATGTCGTGGCCGGCAAAGTGATACTGGCCCTGGTTGGGCAAGTCCAGCAGGCCGAGGATATTGAGCAGCGTGCTTTTGCCGGAACCGGACGCGCCGAGGATGCCGCAACTGTCGCCGCTGGCGATGGTCAGGCAGACATCATTGAGAATGACCAGGTGTTGCCCGGCCAGCTGATAGCTTTTGCCGATGCCTTGCAGGGAGATCAAACCTGGGTGCGCGGGAGTATCTATCATGAATACGCCTTTAATCTCGACGCCGCCGTCCTTTTCCCGGTAAAGCCCTGTAACAAGTTGCAGGGGAAGCCTGGGGTACGTGATGGAGCGCTTTCGTTTCTTATTTTTAAAATATTGTTTGAATACTAACCGCGTTGCAGCCGCTCCGCCAGCCGTCGATATAGAGCGGTTTTATCACCGCCAAGCGCGCTTGCGAAGGCGGCGCTGGCGGGGCAGGCGAAAGCCAGGCGACCCCCCTTGATGAGCCCGTCAGCCAAGGCTTGCCATCAAATGACGCGGTGTCATTGCTTGCTTTCCCACGGCAGCCCCGGTATAAAAAATCAAATTATTTTTTTAAACAATTTTTCCCGTGGAATTTCTATGGTCGCGAAAAAAGTCAGCGCTCCGAACATTACCAAGACTCGATTACTGGATGCGACAGAGGCGCTCTTCATCAAGTACGGGTATGACGCGGTTTTGTTGCGGCAGATTACCGAGCGCGCCCAGGTGAACCTGGCCGCGGTGAACTACCACTTCGGGGACAAGGACTCCCTGATGAAAACCCTGTTGATGCAGCGCCTGGAGCGCTCAACGAGCAGCGCCTGGAACTGCTCGCGCGCTGTGAAGCCGAGTCGGATGGCCCGCTGGATTGCGACACCTTGCTCGGCGTGCTGTTTGCCCCGGCCATGGGCCTGGAGCGCAGCGATCCGGCCAGTGCCAGTGGCGAGGGGCGTTCGTTCATCCGTTTTCTGGGGCGGGTCTACAGCGACACTTCGCCGTTTATCCAGGAATACCTCAAGGTGCATTACCAGCCGGTGTTCCAGCGTTTCTTCGAAGCGTTCGCCCTGGCATTGCCGGACCTGCCGCGCAATGAACTGGGGGTGCGCCTGCAATTTGCCCTCAAGGCGATTTCCGGCGTGATGGCCGGCACCGAGCTGCGCCTGCTGATGAACTCCATGAGCCTGGGGCGACCGGCGACGGATGCCGAGGTCATGGCCAAGCTGATCACCCTGGTCTCGGCGGCGATTCGCGTGCCGCAGCAAAGCCCGGAGGCGGAACATGCCTTGGCCAAGGTGCTGGATACGCAGCGGGCGATTCGCGAACAGGCGATGGCGCCCGTTGCCAAGGCATCACGCTGATCGGCCCACCGAATCGCGGGCAAAAAAAAGCCCGCTGGGGCGGCGGGCTTGATATGCAACATTTGTAACGGATGAGGCTTCACAGTACGTTTCGCGATGTGAATAAAACGTGAAAACTTTGTAAGTTTTAGTGTGAAAAGCTTGAAATCTGCAATGCGTGGCCGTTGTCCTTTTTTTGGCCTGCAAATTCAGATTTTCCAGCGTCCGGCACTCTTGGCCAGGCGCTGGCGCATCGCATCCACATTCTGCGCCAGTTGCACAGTCAGCAGCCGGTAGCCGTCCAACGCGCTGTACACCGGCGCATCCAGCGCAGGCTCGGCGCCGCCGGCGTGGCTCGGCCGCTCCAGCCGCTCGGTGACGCCGGACTTCAACGCCCGCGCCATCCCCACCAATTGCACGCGGATCTGCCGGTGCTCGGTCTTCAACATCCCTTGCATGCGCGCCATCGCCTGTTCGTCCCGAGGGTCCGGGCGTGTATTGCCCAGAATCTCCAGAGTGCTGATGCACAGGCGCAAATGCCGCTGGATCGTATCCAGTTCCGTCATGGAAATGCGCACTTCCTTGGACACCGATGGCATCAGCGAGCGCAGTTGCAGCATCGCCGCGTTCAGCCGGTTGAGCAGCTTGAGGTGGTGATCGTCGGTAACCGACTCGCCATTGATGATCCTGCTGTAGATCTCGGCACAGTCGCGCAAAGCGCTGGCCAGGTTGTAACGCCAGGAATACACGGCGTACAGCGGCAGGGCAAAGGAGAAGGCCAGGGCCAGCGCGATACCGATGAGGATATCGACAGCGCGCCACAAGCCATCCGACAGCGGATTATCGCCGTGGCCGGCGACGATAAACACGGTGATCGCCGACAACAGCGCGGTATAGCCGCCCTTGCCGATGGCGTGATAGGAAAAGAACCCGCACACCACCGACATCAGCAGATAGGTCAGCAGTGGCTGGCCGACATAGGTCTCCTGCACCACCAGCAGCAAGCCGACGCTGGCGCCGATCAGCGTGCCATAGGCGCGCTCGATGGCTTTCTTGCCGATATTGCCATGGTGCTGCAGCCCGCCGATCACCACCAGCATGGTCACCGAAGCCCATTCGCCGTGGGGCAGGTTGAGGCCGGTGGTCAGCATGATCGTGGACAGCAGGCCGATGGACACGCGCACGGCGTGGATCAGCCTGGCATGGCGATAGCGGCGGTAGGGGTCGAGCAGGGGACGCAACAGGCGCCGAGCGAAGAAGGGCAGGTTCATCGGGAGTAAAGTGGCCTCATCAAATCAGGGGTAAATGCGATTAAATGTGGGAGCTGGCTTGCCTGCGATAGCATCCACTCGGTGTGTCTGAAACGCCGAGGTGCTTGCATCGCAGGCAAGCCAGCTCCCACATCAAGCCTGCTTTCACACAAGCACCGAGGCGTTTCTAGAAGATGTAGTCGGTGGTCAGGAAACCCGAGTCGCGGTTGCGCAATATGTCGCTGACCAGCGCCTTGTTGCTCTCCTGGAACTTGGTCGCCACCAGGGTGCGGATCGAGAACACGCGCAACGCGTCATGTACTGACAGCGTGCCCTCGGCCGAGTTCTTGCGCCCGTTGAAGGGGAACGTGTCCGGACCGCGCTGGCATTGGGCGTTGATATTGATACGGCCGACCTGGTTGGCGAAGGTGTCCACCAGGCGCCCGACTTGCGCGGCATTGGTGCCGAAGAGGCTCAGTTGCTGGCCGAAATCGGAGTCCAGCACGTAGTCGATCACCTTGTCCAAATCACGGTACGGTACGATCGGAACCAC
The DNA here is from genome assembly GCA_016937595.1 of Pseudomonas cedrina subsp. fulgida. Taxonomy (GTDB): domain Bacteria; phylum Pseudomonadota; class Gammaproteobacteria; order Pseudomonadales; family Pseudomonadaceae; genus Aquipseudomonas; species Aquipseudomonas fulgida. Next base: position 6,568 of record JAFHKH010000074.1, read on the forward strand.
CGGGCCGAACTGTTCCTCGTGATACACGCGCATCTGCGGATTCACCGGGTACAGCACCGCCGGGTAGAAGAACGAACCACGGCTTTCACCACCATGCTCATTCACGACCTTGGCACCGTGCTGCGCCGCATCGGCCACCAACGCATTGAGGTAATCCACCTTGCCCACTTCGGGCAATGGCGTCAGCGCCACACCCTCGTCCCAGGGCATGCCGGGTTTGAGCGTGGCCAGTTTGTTGTTGAATTTCTGGATAAACGCCTCGACCACGTCTTCATGCACGAACAGGATTTTCAACGCGGTGCAGCGCTGGCCATTGAACGACAAGGCACCGGTGACGGCTTCGCTGACGGCGTTGTCCAGGTCCACCTCAGGCAGCACGATGCCAGGGTTTTTCGCATCCAGGCCCAGTGCCGCGCGCAGGCGGTGCGGCTTGGGGTGCAGTTTCTTCAAGTCGCTGGCGGCCTTGTTGGTGCCGATAAACGCAAAGGTATCGATCTTGCCGCTGGCCATCAGGGCGCTGACGGTTTCGCGGCCACTGCCGTAGATCACGTTGATCACCCCGGCCGGAAAGCTGTCGCGGAACGCCTCCAGCAACGGACGAATCAGCAGCACGCCGAGCTTGGCCGGCTTGAACACCACGGTGTTACCCATGATCAGCGCCGGGATCAGCGTGGTGAAGGTTTCGTTCAGCGGGTAGTTGTAGGGGCCCATGCACAAGGCCACGCCCAGCGGTACGCGGCGGATCTGGCCAAGGGTGTCCTGCTCCAGCTCGAAGCGACTGGAGCGGCGGTCAAGTTCCTTGAGGGCATTGATGGTGTCGGTGATGTAGTCGCAGGTACGGTCGAATTCTTTCTGCGAGTCCTTGAGGTTCTTGCCGATCTCCCACATCAACAACGTGACCACCGCATCGCGTTGTTCACGCATGCGCCGCAGGAACGCTTCGACGTGCTGGATGCGCTCGACCACGCGCATCGTTGGCCATTCGCCCTGGCCTCGGTCATACGCACGCACGGCGGCGTCCAGCGCGGTGAGGGCGGTCTCGGCATCCAGCAGCGGCGTGCTGCCGATATGCACGCGCTCGTCGCCCAGTTGCACCGGGCTTTGCACGTTGGCCAACGGGCCGTTCCAGACCCGCAGTTGGCCGTCGACCAGATAATCACGCTGTTCAATCGGTGCTGCGAGCCGGAATTGCTGCGGAATCTCGGCGGCGCTGGTGGGAAACAGCTGGGCGAGCAGGTTGCTGGTGGTCATGTCGTTACCCCTGAAATAGTTGCAAAACATGACTAGAGAGTCACCCATCCAGGGGCTGTGTGGCAAGCGCCGTGGCCTGGAAAACCTTGCGCATAAGCCCGCATTCGCGACGTGCGTGGGGTAAACTGCGCGGCTTTTCATCAGGGGGAGTTCACATGAGTCAGTACCAGCCGGGCATTCTTGCCGCACCGGTGCCGTTGCAGGCACGCCATCTGTTTTTCGCCGTGGATGCCCTGGCCGCCGTGCCCGCGGCACTGGACGCGTTGGTGCAGTTGAGCGATGCGGCCGCAGTGGTCGGTTTTGGCGAGCCGCTGGTCAACGCAGTCGGCGCGCGGATCGAAGGCTTGCGCGCATTCCCCGAGGTCAGCGGGCCTGGCGCGCATAACCCGTCCACCCAGCAGGCGCTGTGGGTGTGGTTGCATGGCGTGGATCGCGGTGAACTGCTGTTGCGCAGCCGCGCCTTCGAAAAGGCCCTGGCCCCGGCGTTTCGCCTGGTGCAGATGACCGAAGGTTTCCGCTACAAGACCGGCTTCGACCTCACCGACTACGAAGACGGCACCGAAAACCCCCACGACGATGCGGCGGTTGCAGCCGGCCTGACCGACAGCGGCGCCAGCTTTGCCGCGATTCAGCAATGGCAGCACGACCTCGACGGCTTCGCTGCCTTGCCCGCGCAAGCGCGCGACCACATCATCGGCCGCCGCCATGGCGACAACGAAGAACTCGACGACGCCCCCGAATCCGCCCACACCAAACGCACCGCCCAGGAAAGCTTCACCCCGGAAGCCTTCGTGGTCCGTCGCTCCATGCCGTGGGCCGAGAACGGCCAGGCCGGTTTGATGTTCCTTGCGTTCGGTCACGCCTTCGATGCGTTCGAAGCGCAACTGCGCCGCATGAGTGGCCTGGAAGACGGGATTGTCGATGGCCTGTACCGCATCAGTACACCCTTGACCGGTGGCTACTACTGGTGCCCGCCGTTGAAGGACGGCCATCTGGACCTGAGCGCGATGTTCATTACGTGAGTACCTGGCCACTTGGCTGGGCCGTGAACGGATTGTGGGTGTGAGCGGTGGTCGTTCTTCGTGTTTTTTGCGGCGCGCTACCGGGGTGTCGAGTCGACTACGCCACCCACTCCACGGCTCCGCTGTGCAGCCGATAAATACCGCCGACGATAGCGAGCTTACCGGCGGCCTGGGCATCGGCCAGCAGGCTTGATTCCGTCTTGAGGCGCGCCACCGTGTCCCGGACATTTTGCGCAATGGCGTTATCCAGCAGGTCGCCGGGTGCTTTCAGTACTTTATGCACCGAAGGTTTGAGGGTATCGACCAGTCCCTGGATTTTCCCGGGGAAGGTCGCGTGATCCTTGATGGCTTTCACGCCTGCCGAAATAGCGCCACAGCGATCATGGCCCAGCACCAGGATCAGCGGCGTCGCCAATGTCGCAACGGCGTATTCGAGGCTGGCCAACCCGTTGTCGGTGACGAAATTGCCTGCAACACGCACGGCAAAGAGGTCGCCCAACCCTGTGTCGAAGACGAACTCCGGGGCGATCCTTGAGTCGGCGCACGCCAGCACTGCCGCAAAGGGGTGTTGACTCTCCACCAGAGGCACACGTTCGGCCATGAAGTCATGGCGTGTGCTCATGTTCGCGATATAACGATTATTGCCTTCCATCAACCTGGCCAATGCTTGCTGGGGGTTGGCGATCATCAGGGGCACGGGGGTTTCCCGAGCCTGAGTGATTGGTGGTTTACTGGTCAGGAATAGGGCTCCGGCACCGGCAGCGGCCAGGCGCAAGAAGTTTCGACGGGCATCGGAGGGGGTGGATTCATGAGCGTTGCACATCGGCTGGGTTCTCGCAGGGCAAAAGAGGGAGCGCCAAGGTTGCAAACAATGCCGAGCAAAAATGTAGGGCACGTCTGATTGAGCAGGAGGGCGAGCACGGTGATCGCTTGTGTCAAACATGAACATTTCGACAGCCGGGCAATCGGCCACTGCAAAAAAAATCGCTTGCCCGTAATCTAGTGCGCTTTGCTGACTGCCCGGATCATTCCATGTCTTCTGTTGCCGATGGGTTGCCCTTCAATAAACGCCTGCCGGCTGTGATCGCGATGGCCCTGGGGATCGGCATGGCGACCCTGGACACGGCCATCGTCAACACGGCGCTGCCGACCCTGGCCGAGGGGATCGGCACCGACTCGGCCTCGGTGATCTGGGTGGTCAATGCCTACCAGTTAGCGATCATCGCCACGGTGCTGCCGTTTGCCTCGCTCAGTGATGTGCTGGGGCATCGCCGCGTATACCTCGGCGGGTTGTTGCTGTTTATCGTCTCGTCGCTGTTTTGCGGGTTGGCCGGTTCGCTGGTCACGCTGACTGCGCGCGGGTGGTGCAGGGCCTGGGGGCGGCGGCGATCATGAGCGTGAATTCGGCGTTGTTGCGGCATATCTATCCGTCGAAAATGCTTGGACGGGGCCTTGGCTACAACTCGCTGGTGGTGGGGCTGGCCTTTACGCTCGGGCCGACTGCGGCGTCGGCGATTCTGTCGGTGGCGACCTGGCACTGGCTGTACCTGATCAATGTGCCCCCTGGGGTTGCTGGCGTTGGCGCTGGGCGTGCGCTCACTGCCAACCCTGCCGATGACGGGGCACGCGTTCGATCGTCTGGCCGCCGTGTTGTGCGCCGGGCTGTTTGCCTTGCTGGTCCTGGGACTGGGCACAGCGGTGCACGGTGCCCAGGGTGCGCTGACATTGGGCCTGATCGCGGTGGCGCTGATATGTGGTGCGTTGCTGCTGCGGCGCCAGGCAGGCCACCCGGCACCGATGCTGGCGCTGGATTTGTTCAAGCGCCCGGTGTTTGCCTTGTCTTCCCTGACGGCTATTTGTGCCTTCAGCGCTCAGGGCCTGGCGTTTGTGTCGCTGCCGTTTCTATTGCAGGCGGTGCTGGGCCATAGCCAGGTGGAAACCGGGTTTCTGATGACACCGTGGCCAGCCGTGGTGGCGCTTATGGCGTTGGTCGCGGGGCGCCTGGCGGACCGTGTTTCCCTGGGCCTGCTGTGCGGTATTGGCTTGTTGATGCTCTGCGTGGGCATGGCCGCGCTGGCCACGCTGGGCAGCGGCGCCTCGGCGTTCGATATCGGCTGGCGCATGGCGCTGTGTGGCGCCGGGTTCGGGTTCTTCCAGTCACCCAACCTAAAGGCCCTGATGACCAGTGCGCCGCTGGCTCGCAGCGGTGGGGCGAGTGGCATCGTGGCGATTTCGCGGTTGCTGGGGCAGACGCTGGGTGCGTCGTTGGTGGCCTTGTGTTTTCACCTGTCCCTGGGCAACGGGCCGTACTATGCGCTGTGGCTGGGCTGCGGGTTTGCCCTGGTGGGCGCCGTGGCCAGTGGGTTGCGTTTGCTGCCCTATGGGAAAAAGCCGTTGTAAAGCACGGTTGCGGAGGGCTACCGTGACGACCTGAATATTTCGGGATGTTTCAGTTTTATGTCCAGCCTGGCCCTCCGTACTGCTGATACCCACTCCCGCCGCGCCGCGCTGACGCTGGCTTTATGCCTGCCCAGTGACGTGCTGCTCTACCTGTTGCTGCCCATGGAATCCCAGGCCTTCGGGATCACCCTGGCCCAGGCCGGGGTGCTGCTGGCGGCCAATCGCCTGGTGCGGATCTTCGGTTACCGGCACGTGCTCAACTTCTACGCGCGCAACGGTGACCGCCTGACCTGCATGATTGCGGCCGGCGCCGCGACGCTGTGTGCCTTGGGTAACTCAATGCTGTCGGGTTTTGCCGCCTTGCTGGGGCTGCGGTTGGTGTGGGGCCTGTGTTTTGCCGCGTTGAACCTGTCGACCCAAGTGTTGGCCACTTCGGAACCGACCGGTGCCGCGCGCCGGGCCGGACGTTCACGGGCGCTGATCGCCCTCGGGCCGATGCTGGCGTTGCCGCTGGGCGGCTGGTTGACGCTGTGGGCCGGCCGCGTCCGATCTTTCTGATTCTGGCGGGCGCTTGCCTGGTGGGCGTGTGGATGGCGCGTGGCTTGCCGACGGTGGGGCACGATCTGCACGGCACACCGGGGCGCCGCTTCAAATGGCCGGACAGCGTGGCGGTGTGGTCGTTTATCGAAGGCGTGGCGCTCGATGGGCTGTTTATCTTCGGCTTGTCGATCCAGGCGCAGAAGCTGCTTGGCGGGGATGCGGTGCTGATTGCGGGGGGCTTGATGGCGCTGCGCTATGTCTCTGAAATGCTCCTGAGCCCTTTGGGCGGCCGCGTCGCGCAGCGTTTTGGCGCCACGTCGATGCTGCTGCTGTTTTCGTTCTTGAGCGCCCTGGCGCTGACGGCGTTTGGCAGCTACTGGGTGATTGTCGGCGCGGCGGCGGTGCTGGTGCTGCGCGCGCTGCAACTGCCGCTGGTGACGACCCTGGTGGCGGAGCGCAATCCCGGTTCGATGCGCGTGTCGGCCCTGGCTTCGAATGCCGTGTGGCGTGATATCGGCGCAGGCCTCGGACCATTGCTGGCTGGCCTGCTGCTGCCGATTGCCTCGGCACCCTGGGTGTTTGGCCTGGCGGGCGCGGCCATCGCCCTGAGCGCGGTGTTCTGCTGGCGGGCAAAAGTGTCCAACTGACGCTGGGTTGCTTCACGCGGTGTTGATGGCGGCCAGCCAGGCGGGGTCAAAACGGGTTTGCGCGGTATCGATCCCCAGCGCCTGCATCCTGGCCTTGTGCGCCTCAACCTCGCCGGCCAATTGCGCCTGTGCGCTGGAATTGGCATCCAGTTCGTGCATCTGTGTCAGGCCCAGGTGATAAAAACGCAGCACCTTGATGGCTGTCGGGTCATTGGCTTGCACGCGCTCGGTCACCTTGTGCATCACATTGGTCACGCTCATCAGGCTGCGCTTGAGTTGCCAGCCATACACCGCCGGCGCCAGCCACGCTTGTGTCCAGAACGGCCCGCGCACCAGGGCCAGGGTGATCAGCACCCCGGCGAAGACGCCGCCGACATTGAAACGCACATTGTCACCGCCGGGCTCGCCGAACAGCCTCACCGCCAGGCTCGACAGCACCATGGCCAAGGCCAGGAACACCACGGCCACGATCAGCGTGCTGCGCCGGGTCTGTTGGCGGAAGGCCACAGGGTCGCAGGGTATGAGCTCGAACATCCGGGTCAACTCTCCAGAAGGGGCGGGTATCATCTCACGCTCGGGCAAACAAGTTGAACGATGCCGCACGCGGTTTTCTCTAAACCTGTGTAGACCTTTGAGGGAAACCATCATGCCTGAATACAAGCAGCCACCGCCCGGTACCCCGAACCCCGACCGCACGCCCGGTGAGGAGGAGCGCGATAACGATGCACTGCGCCCCAATGACCCGGCCGAGCGCCAGGACGACGACGTGGAAAGCGTCGAGGAAGACCTGGAAAACCTCCACGACCAAGCCCGCCCGCTTTAACGTATTAACAAGGAGAACGTCGTGAATAACACTCCGAAAGGCCCGCCTTCAGACGAGCATTCCAGCGGTAAGGATGAATTGGGTTTCGACCCGGATTCGCCCGACGTAGCGGACCCGCAGGTCGACCCGATCGGCCCGGCCATAGCACCGCTGGATAAAGACAAGAAAGACCAGGCCGAAAAAAAGCCGCCCTACGATCCGCTGGGCGACTTGAAGAAATAAATCGGGCCCCGCTATCCAGCGGGGCCTTGGTTTATTTGGGCGGCGTCCAATTGACGTCGGTAATGCCGTACTTCTCGGCCCACGGCCGGGTGGTTTTCTTGACTTGCTCATGACCGACACGGCCAACGCGACTGACATGAGCTACATCGGCATCCACCGCCGCCCAATGCCAGGCCTCGGCGTTGTTCATCACCTCGGCACGCACCACAAAGGACTTCGGTTCGCCGTGCAGCTGATAGTGGATGGTGTAGATTTTTGCGCTACTCATGTTGCCTCCCTGTGTTGTTATAGGTGGATACGGAAGCGTTGAAAAAGGTTCATTCAAAATGACAACCTGCATGCTGACGTCCGTGCCTCGCCTCCAAGGATTGCCCCCATGTCTTCGTTGAACCATAGCCGTCTCTATCTGCAACGCCTGGGCTACGACACGCCGCCGGCGCCGACCCTGCGCACCTTGCAGGACCTGCAATTGCGTCACGTGTGCAGCTTCGCTTTCGAGAGCCTGTCGACCTTGATGCGCCAGCCGGTGCTTGTCGACCTGGCCAGCGTCGAGCAAAAAGTGCTGTTGAGCGGGCGGGGCGGTTATTGCTACGAGCTGAACCAGCTGTTTCTCGCGCTGCTGCGGGAACTCGGTTTCGACGCACGCGGGATCACCGGCCGGGTGGTGATGGGCGGGCCGCCCGATGCGCATACCGCGCGCACTCATCGCTTGAGCCTGGTGACGCTGGATGGCGTGCGCTACATCTGCGACGTCGGCTTTGGCGGCATGGTGCCCAGCAGCCCACTGCAACTGGACACTGAAGCGGTGCAGGCCACAGCCCACGAACCTTATCGCCTGACTTTCGATGGGCAAGCCAGTTACACCTTATGGGCGCAGATTGCCGAGGAGTGGCGTGGCCTGTATGTGTTCGACCTGCAGGTACAGGCGGCCATCGATTATGAAGTCGGCAACTGGTACGTCTCCACGCACCCGGATTCGCCCTTTGTTGGCCAACTGAAAGTCGCGCGCCTGGCACCGGGTAAGCGCCATACCTTGAACAACGCCCACTACGCGGTGCATTACCTGGATCGGCCGAGCGAAAAACGCACGCTCGGCAGTGCTGATGAGGTGTTGGACATGCTGGCCGACACCTTTGGAATTTGCATGTCGGTCTCGGCACAGCTTCGTCAGAGGCTTGATGAAATGGTAGTGGCTAAATCATAAGAGCCTTGAGATAGCGCCTTCATCGAACCTGTGTCAGCTCAAGGCGGCAAGCTGTGCCACGGTTTCCGGAAAACGCGCCACCAGTCGAATCAGGGTGGCGGCCTGAGCGTTCGGCCTGGCCCGGCCTTGTTCCCAGTTTTCCAGCGTGCGCGTATTGGTGCGCAGGTACATGGCAAACACCGACCGGGACAGGTTGAGTTGTTGGCGCACCGCCACCACTTCCTCAGCGGTGAGCGGCTCCAGGTTCTTGAGGTGCACTTTGTGAGTGCGCAGTGTGACTTTGCCTTGGCGTTCGTTTGCCAGGGCGTCGAAGCCTTCGACCAGTTCGGAAAAGATTTCACGTTTCATCAACTGCTCTACGTAATTGGCGTATGAGTGGGCAACCTTACGGTTTGATCGGTTGAGAAGGATGCAGGTAATCGCTTTTTCTTGAGTCTGAAAAATCTGACATTAATCTTCGTTTCGCTTAAAAGGGCATTCTGGCATCCAGGTAACGCGACCTTTCAGGCGAAGCAGATTCAATGTGGGATCTTCATCGCTGCTGAGATTGCGCACTGCGGGTGCAACCCCATTCCACCAAACACAGCAGCTCCCACATTTGATCTCTGGTGCCGCACAGGTTGTGCCCGCCACAACAAGCCCCTCGGGCTGGAAAATTCGTAAGCGTGCGCAAATTAGCAGAACCCTTGAACGCAAAACGCGCCCGAAGGCGCCGTTTTGTTTACTCACATCTCGCTAAACGATCAAACACCCAGTACCGCGTGCTGCACCAGGGTGAGCAACGGCTGTGGGTACACGCCCAGGAAGAATGCGAGCAGGGCGATGGCCAGCAGCATTACGCCGCCTGCCTTCTGTTCCCAATGCAGCTCGGCATCCACACGGCGCAGGTTCGGCTCGATCAGGTAGAGGGTGACCATCACGCGCAGGTAGTAGAACACGCCGATGGCGGAGCCCAGGACCAGCGATGCAACCAGCCACCATTCGTGGGCTTCGACACCGGTGGCGACGATGTAGAACTTGCCGATAAAGCCGGCCGTCAGCGGGATACCGGCGAGCGACAGCATCATCACGGTCAATACGGCGGTCAGGTACGGACGGCGCCAGAACAGGCCGCGGTATTCGTACAGGGCGTCGGCATCACGGCCCTTGAACGGCGAGGACATCAAGGTGATCACGCCGAACGCGCCGAGGCTGGTGATCACGTAGGTGACCAGGTACACGCCCATGGCTTCCACGGCCAGGCCTTTGCTCGCCACCAGGGCGATCAGCAGGTAGCCGAAGTGGGCGATGGAGGAGTAACCCAGCAGACGCTTGAGGTTGTTCTGGGTCAGGGCCAGCAGGTTACCGAACAGGATCGACGCAATGGCGATCACGGTCAGCACGTTGCTCAGCACGCCGGTGTTGGCCGCTGGCGAGATCTGGAACAGACGCACCATCACCGCAAACACAGCCACTTTCGACGCGGTAGCCAGGAACGCCGCTACCGGCGCCGGGGCGCCTTCGTACACGTCCGGGGTCCACAGGTGGAACGGCACCAGCGACAGCTTGAACGCCAGGCCGATCAGCATCATCGCCAAGCCCAGTTGGGCGATTGGCGCAGGCATGCTGGTGGCGGCCAGGGCGTGACCGATACCGGTGAAGCTCAGGCTGCCGGCTTCGGCGTAGAGCAGGGCCATACCGAACAACAGGAACGCGGAGCCGGCGGCCGACAGCACCATGTACTTGATGCCGGCTTCCAGGGAGCGCTTGTTGAAGAAGGCATACGCCACCAGGCCGTAGGTCGGGATCGACAGCAGTTCCAGGCCGATGAACAGGCCGGCCAGGTGCTGTGCGCTGACCAGCACGATACCGCCGGCCGCCGCCAGCAGGATCAGCAGGTACAGCTCTTCCTTGTTGCCCGGGTAACCGCTGCCGCCTTCGCCCATGTAAGCGTGGGCGAGGGTGACGCAGGCCAGGGTCGCGACCAGGATCAGCGCGATGTACAGCAGCGCGAAGTCATCGACCATCATCAACGGCGTGACCGCCAGTGGCGCGACCTTGAGGGCCGGGATGATCGACAGCAGGGCCAGGTTGAGACCGGCGCACGACAGCAGGAACGTTTGTGAATGATTGCGGCGCCAGGCGATTGCCAGCATCACCACCACAATGGTGAGGCTGGTAATCAGCAGCGGCGCAAGCGCGATAAAGTGTTGGATCGTGAATTCCATAGCGCTCTTACCGGGCCGAAGCGAGTTGAGAGAAGGCGGTGCCGAACCACTGCTGCACGCCATGCATGGTCGCGGCAGACGTGTCCAGGAACGGTTGCGGGTACACACCGATGTAGATCAGCAATACCGCAAGGCCGAGCACCATGATCAGTTCGCGCGCATCCATCCCTTGCAGGACAGTGTCGGACTTGGCCGGGCCGAAGTAGGCGCGGTGGATCATGATCAGCGAGTAGACCGAACCGAACACCAGGCCGGAGGTGGCAATGGCGCTGATCCATGGCGTCTGCACGAAGGCCCCCATCAGGATCAGGAACTCGCCGATGAAGTTGCCGGTACCCGGCAAACCCAGGGACGCGGCGGCGAAGAACAGGCTGATCGCCGGCAGGTACGCGATGCGCGACCACACGCCACCCATTTCACGCATGTCGCGGGTGTGCAGGCGCTCATACAACTGGCCACTGAGGATAAACAGCGCAGCGGCCGACACACCGTGGGCCAGCATCTGGATCACCGCGCCTTGCAGCGCCAGTTGGCTGCCGGAGTAGATGCCGATCAGTACGAAGCCCATGTGGGAAACGGACGAGAAGGCAATCAGACGCTTGATGTCGGTTTGGGCGAAGGCCAGGAACGCACCGTAGAAGATCCCGATCAGGCCCAGGGTCATGGCGATCGGCGCAAACTCGGCCGAGGCATTCGGGAACAGCGGCAGGGCGAAACGCAGCAGGCCGTAGGCCGCGGTTTTCAGCAGGATACCGGCCAGGTCGACGGAACCGGCAGTCGGCGCCTGGGCGTGAGCGTCAGGCAGCCAGGAGTGGAACGGCACCACCGGCAGCTTCACCGCGAACGCGATGAAGAAGCCCAGCATCAGGATGTACTCGGTGGTCAGGGACATCTTGGTCTTCAACAGGTCGGCGTAGTTGAAGGTCATCACGCCGGTGTTGTTGAAGTTGACCAGGACCAGACCGAGGATCGCCACCAACATGATCAGGCCGGAAGCCTGGGTGAAGATGAAGAACTTGGTCGCCGCGTAGATCCGGGTTTTCTTGCCGTCCGAAGAACTGTGACCCCAGAGCGCGATGAGGAAGTACATCGGCACCAGCATCATTTCCCAGAAAAAGAAGAACATGAACAGGTCGAGGGCGAGGAACACGCCGACCACGCCGCCCAGGATCCACATCAGGTTCAGGTGGAAGAAGCCCACGTGACGCTGGATCTCTTTCCAGGAGCAGAGTACCGAGAGGATACCGAGCAGGCCGGTCAGCAGGATCATCAACAGCGACAGGCCATCGAGGGCCAGGTGCACGTTGATGCCGAAGCGCTGGATCCACACGTGCTTGAATTCAAGCGCGAAGGTGGGATCGACACCCGGTGCCGGAGCGAATGAATAGTCGCCATGGGCCCACAGCCAGAGGCCGAGCGCGAGTTCCAGGGACATGGTCAGCAACGCAATCCAGCGGGGGAGGGTGGCGCCGAAGCGTTCACCCATCCAGCAGAGCAGGCCGCCGATAAAGGGGATCAGGATTAGCCAGGGCAGAATCATGACGGGCTCGTTTCCTTTCGCAAGTTCGCAAAGTACGCAGTGCACTTAAACATAGTCAGACCGCTACCACGACGATGGCGCCGATCACCAGAACGGCACCCGCCGCCATTGAAACTGCATACCAACGCAATTGACCGGTCTCGCTGCGGCTCAGGGCGGTGTGACCGGCCTTGGCGGCACGCGGGATCAAACCGATGGTCTGGTCGAGCGGGTCTTTACGCAGTACATGGCTGATGGCGAGGTAAGGCTTGACGAACAATTTGTCGTAGAGCCAATCGAAGCCCCAGGCCGCGAACCACCAGGCCGACAGGAAGCGCCCGATGCCGCTGTTGGCCACCGCCGTCACAAAGCGACGCTTGCCGAGGAACAGCATGGCCGCCAGCAGGATACCGGCAATGGCGATGGCGCCCGAGGCGATTTCCAGGCTGTGCTTGTCGGCGCCGCCGGCATGGCCGACGCTTTCCGGCAGTACACCGGCCAGTGGCGGGGTGATCAGGGCGCCGATGAAGGTCGACAGCACGATCAGCACCGACAGTGGCAGCCAGTGGGAGATGCCGTGGCCTGCGTGCGCTTCGGTCTTGGCTTCACCGTGGAAGGTGATGAAGATCAGGCGGAAGGTGTACAGCGAGGTCATGAACGCACCCACCAGGCCGGCATACAGCAGGTTCTGGTTACCGCTGGCAAAGGCTTCCCAGAGGATTTCGTCTTTCGAGTAGAAACCGGCGGTCACCAACGGCAGGGCGGCCAGCGCGGCGCCACCGACGATGAAGCTGGCGTAGGCCAGTGGCAGTTTCTTCCACAGGCCGCCCATCTTGAAGATGTTCTGCTCATGGTGGCAGGCCACGATCACTGCACCGGAAGCGAGGAACAACAGCGCCTTGAAGAAGGCGTGGGTCATCAGGTGGAAGATCGCCGCGTCCCAGGCGCCGACGCCCAGGGCCAGGAACATGTAGCCGATCTGGCTCATGGTCGAGTAGGCGAGGATCCGCTTGATGTCGGTCTGTACCAGCGCGGCGAAACCGGCCAGGACCAGGGTCACGCCACCGACGATGCCGACAAGATGCAGGATATCCGGCGCCAGGGTGAACAGGCCGTGGGTACGCGCGATCAGGTAAACACCGGCGGTCACCATGGTTGCCGCGTGAATCAGCGCGGAAACCGGGGTAGGGCCGGCCATTGCATCCGCGAGCCAGGTCTGCAGTGGCAGTTGCGCCGATTTACCGACAGCGCCGCCCAGCAGCATCAGGGTCGCCAGGGTGATCCAGAAGTCGCCGACCTGGAATTTCTGCGGTGCCAGCACCAGCAGTTCCTGGATGTTCAGCGTGCCCACCTGTTGGAACAGAATGAACAGGCCGATGGCCATGAACACGTCGCCGATGCGCGTGACGATAAACGCCTTGAGCGCGGCGTTACCGTTGTTGCGGTTGCTGTAGTAGAAACCGATCAACAGGTACGAGCACAGGCCCACGCCTTCCCAGCCGAAGTACAGGAACAACAGGTTATCGCCCAGCACCAGGAACAGCATGCTGGCGATAAACAGGTTGGTGTACGAGAAGAAGCGTGAGTAACCGGCTTCACCGCGCATGTACCAGGACGCGAACAGGTGGATCAGGAAGCCCACGCCCACCACCACGCCGAGCATGGTGATCGACAGGCCGTCGACGTAGAGGGCGAAGTTGGGCTTGAAGCCTTCCACCGACATCCACTGCCACAGCACCAGGGTGTAGTGACCGCCTTCCGGCGGCGCGACGTTGAATTGCCAGATGACGTAGGCGGCCACGATGGCCGACAGGCCAATGGAACCCACGCCGATCAGGGCCGAGAGGTTTTCCGACCAGCGTCCACGGGAGAACGACAGCAGCAGGAAACCGAGCAGGGGAAATACGAAAGTCAGAAAGATCATGTTCATCCGCGCATCTCACTGGCAGCGTCGATATCAAGCGTGTGGAAGCGACGATACAGTTGCAGCAGGATCGCCAGGCCAATACTGGCCTCGGCGGCTGCCAGGCTGATCACCAGGATGAACATGACTTGTCCATCCGGCTGGCCCCAACGTGCCCCCGCGACAATGAACGCCAGTGCCGCGGCGTTCATCATGATTTCCAGGCTCATCAACACAAACAGAATGTTACGGCGCACCATCAGGCCGACCAGGCCGAGGCAGAACAGGATGCCGGCGACCGCCAGACCATGCTCCAAAGGGATAGCAGGCATCGTCATTGCTCCTTGGCTTCGTTGCGGCCCAAGTGGAAGGCGGTGATGGCTGCGGCGAGCAGCAGCATCGAAGCCAGTTCGACCACCAGCAGGTACGGGCCGAACAGGCTGACGCCCACGGCTTTCGCGTCCACGGTGGTGTGGCCGATGGCCTGGCCGCTCTGGTGAGCGAACAGTACATACAACAGTTCACCCAGCAGCAGCGCTGCGAGGACAACCGGGCCAAGCCAGATGCCGGGCTTGAGCCAGACGCGCTCCTGGGCGACCGAGGCCGGCCCCAGGTTGAGCATCATCACCACAAACACGAACAGCACCATGATGGCGCCGGCGTAGGCGATCACTTCCAGCACACCGGCGAACGGCGCGCCGAGGCTGAAAAACGTCATGGCCACGGCGATCAGCGAAATGATCAGGTAGAGCAGGGCGTGCACGGGGTTGGTGTTGGTGATCACGCGAAGCGTGGCCACAACTGCGATACCCGATGCGAAATAGAAAGCGAATTCCATCTTTCTTCCTTAAGGCAGCAAGCTCTTCACGTTGATCGGCTCGGCTTCGTTTTGTGCGGCGCCTTTTGGCTTACCCGCAACGGCCATACCTGCAACACGATAGAAGTTGTAATCAGGGTTTTTACCGGGACCGGAGATCAGTAGATCTTCCTTCTCGTACACCAGGTCCTGACGTTTGAACTCGGCCATCTCGAAATCCGGCGTGAGCTGGATCGCGGTGGTCGGGCAGGCTTCCTCGCAGAGGCCGCAGAAAATGCAGCGCGAGAAGTTGATGCGGAAGAAGTCCGGGTACCAGCGACCGTCTTCGGTTTCAGCTTTCTGCAGGGAGATGCACCCCACCGGGCACGCCACGGCGCACAGGTTGCAGGCAACGCAACGCTCTTCGCCGTCGGGGTCGCGGGTCAGCACGATACGGCCGCGATAGCGCGGCGGCAGGTACACCGCTTCTTCCGGGTATTGCAGGGTGTCGCGCTTGCGGAAGCCGTGACCGAACACCATCACCAGGCTTCGCAACTGGGTACCGGTACCCTTAACGATGTCGCCAATATATTTGAACATGGGTCAAATCCTCACTGAACCGCGCCCGCTGGCGTGTTCAACAACACAACGGCAGCGGTCACCAGCAAATTGATCAGGGTCAGCGGCAGGCAGAAACGCCAGCTGAAATCCATCACCTGGTCGTATCGTGGACGCGGAATGGAAGCGCGCAGCAGGATAAACAACATGATGAAGAACGCGGTCTTCAGGAAGAACCAGAAGAAGGCCAACTGCGGCAGGATGCCGAACGGACCGTGCCAGCCGCCGAAGAACAGCGTGACCAGCAGGGCCGAGATCAAGATGATGCCGATGTACTCACCGACAAAGAACATGCCCCACTTCATGCCGGCATATTCAATGTGGTAACCGTCGGCCAGTTCCTGTTCCGCTTCCGGCTGGTCGAACGGGTGACGGTGAGTCACGGCGACGCCCGCGATAAAGAAGGTACAGAAGCCGAAGAACTGCGGAATGATGAACCACAGGTTCTGTGCCTGGTACTCGACGATGTCGCGCATGTTGAACGAGCCAACCTGCACCACGATGCCCATCAGCGCCAACCCCATGAACACTTCATAGGATACGGTTTGCGCCGACGCCCGCAAGCTGCCCAGCAGGGCAAACTTGTTGTTGCTCGACCAACCGGCGAACAGCACGGCGTAGACCGACAGACCGGCCATGGCGAAGAAGAACAGCAGGCCGATGTTCAGGTCCGCCACGCCCCAGGTCGGGGTGATCGGGATGACGGCAAAGGCGATCAGCAAGGCGCTCATGGCCACCACCGGCGCCAGGGTGAAGATCACCTTGTCGGCAAACGGTGGGGTCCAGTCTTCCTTGAAGAACATTTTCAGCATGTCGGCGGCGATCTGGAACATGCCGAACGGGCCAACGCGGTTCGGACCGTAACGGTCCTGCCACCAGCCCAGCAGGCGACGTTCGACGAAGCTGAGCAGGGCGCCCGCGACCACCACGGCCAACAGGATCACGATGGCCTTGACCACCGAAATGATCACGTCAATTACTTCCGGCGTGAACCAAGTCATTGAGCTGCCTCCTGCAGACCGTCAACGGTTTTGCCAAAGATCGCAGGTGGAATGCCGGCGATGCCTTTCGGCAGGGCAACCAGGCCCGCACCCAACTGTTCATTGATACGTAGCGGCAGACGCAGGGTCTGGCCGGCCACGTTCAGGCTGAGCAGCGCACCGTCGTTGACGCCCAGGCGGTCGGCTTCGGACTTGGCCAGCGACACGTAGGCTTCGGGAATGCGCTCTTGTACCGGCGCGGCCTTGGAAGAGGTCTCTTCGCTGCCGAACAGGTGGAAGAACGGCACGACCTGCCAGGTACCCTGGGCCGGGTTGAACGGGCGTGGCACGGCGGCGAACCAGTTCAGCGCGTCACCGCTGCTTTCGATCAGGCGTGTGCCCGGGTCGCCCGCGCGGATGTGACCACCGACTTCGTCCTGGAACTTGTTCCAGGCCTGTGGCGAGTTCCAGCCCGGCGACCAGGCGAACGGCACCTGCTGACGCGGTTCGACCGAACCCGAGTAACCTTCCATGGAGAAGGCGAACGCGGTGTCGTGGTCTTGCGGGGTACGCGGTTCGTGCACGCTGATGTCAGCGCGCATGGCGGTCCGCCCGGAGTAACGCAGCGGTTCACGGGCCAGTTTCAAGCCCTTGATGCGGAACGCGGCGGACGGTGCGGCGTCGACGATGCGTGCCAGTTGCGGCGCGCTCGCGGCGGTGGCGGCGGTCACGTGGTCGAGCTGGGTCCAGTCGATCGGCTGGTTCAGCAGAGTCGCGCGCAGGGCATGCAGCCAGCGCCAGCCTTCGTGTACCAGGATGCTGGCGTCCATGTACTTTGGATCGAACACCTGGAAGAAACGCTGGGCGCGGCCTTCCTGGCTGACCAGGGTACCGTCGCCTTCGGCGAAGGTGGCGGCCGGCAGCACCAGGTGTGCACGCTCGCTGGTGGCGGTCTTCTGGTGGTCGGCGACGATCAGGACTTTGGCGGCGTTCAGCGCGGCGTCAACCTTGGCCGCATCGGTGCGGGTGTACAGGTCGTTTTCCAGCACCACGATGGCGTCGGCATTGCCGTCGATCACCGCTTGCAGGGCGGTGTCCACGGACTCGCCACCGAGCATGGCCAGGCCAAGGCTGTTGGCTTCCGGCACGACCAGGCTGATGGAGCCGTTCTTGTCGCGCAGCTTCAGGGCCTTTGGCGATGTTGGCCGCGGCTTCGATCAGCGCCTTGGAACCCAGCGAGGTGCCGGCAATGATCAGCGGACGCTTGGCGGCCAGCAGGGCGTCGGCGATACGCTGGGCCAGTTCCACGGCTTCGGTGTCCAGGCCGTCGACCGCAGGCGCGCTGGCGTCCAGGGCGTGAGCCACGGCGAAACCGAGGCGGGCCAGGTCGTCCGGCGCGGCGTGCACGCATTCTTCGGCGATGTCGTCGAGCTTGGTTTCAGCGATGCTGGCGATAAACAGCGGGTTCAGCGCGTGCTGGCCGATGTTTTTCACCGCCGCGTCGAGCCAAGGCTGTACGCGCATGGCGTCGGCCATGTCTTCGGCCTTGCCTTTGACCGACTGGCGCAGCGACAGCGCGATACGCGCGGCGGTCTGGGTCAGGTCTTCGCCCAACACGAAGATCGCATCGTGGTCTTCGATGTCGCGCATGTTCGGTACAGGCAACGGGCTGTCGTTGAGCACTTGCAGGACCAGGCGAATGCGTTCCAGCTCACCGGCTTCGATACCGCTGTAGAAGTGCTCGGCGCCGACCAGCTCGCGCAACGCGAAGTTGCTTTCGAGGCTGGCGCGTGGCGAGCCGATGCCGACAATGTTGCGACCGCGCAACAGGTCGGCGGCCTTATCCAGCGCGGCGTCCAGGCTCAGCTTGGCGCCATCGGCCAGCAATGGCTGGCGTGGGCGGTCTTCGCGGTTGACGTAGCCATAGCCGAAACGGCCACGGTCGCACAGGAAGTACTGGTTGACCGAACCGTTGAAGCGGTTTTCGATACGACGCAGTTCGCCGTAGCGCTCGCCCGGTGAGATGTTGCAACCGCTGGAGCAGCCATGGCAGATGCTCGGCGCGAATTGCATGTCCCACTTGCGGTTGTAGCGCTCGGAGTGGGTCTTGTCGGTGAACACACCGGTCGGGCAGACCTCGGTGAGGTTGCCGGAAAACTCGCTTTCGAGCACGCCGTCTTCAACGCGACCGAAGTACACGTTGTCGTGGGCGCCGAACACGCCGAGGTCGGTGCCGCCGGCGTAGTCCTTATAGAAGCGCACGCAGCGATAGCAGGCGATGCAGCGGTTCATCTCGTGGGAAATGAACGGGCCCAGTTGCTGGTTCTGGTGCGTGCGCTTGGTGAAGCGATAACGGCGCTCGTTGTGGCCGGTCATCACCGTCATGTCTTGCAGGTGGCAGTGACCGCCTTCCTCACAGACCGGGCAGTCGTGGGGGTGGTTGGTCATCAGCCATTCGACGACACTGGCGCGGAACGCCTTGGATTCGTCATCGTCGATGGAGATCCAGGTGTTGTCGGTGGCTGGGGTCATGCACGACATGACGATACGACCGCGGGTGTCGTTCTCGTCGGTGTATTGCTTGACCGCACACTGGCGACAGGCCCCGACGCTACCAAGCGCGGGGTGCCAGCAGAAATACGGGATGTCGAGGCCGAGCGACAGACATGCCTGTAACAGGTTGTCCGCCCCATCGACTTCGAGCGCTTTGCCGTCTACGTGGATAGTGGCCATGGTTCAAAGTTCTTCGTTGGCCCGTTGTCAGCGGGCGTGGCTAATGGAATCTTGTCGTTCATGTGCATCTACACAGCCATCAAGGCGTCAGCACATGAGAAAAGCGAAGGGCACGGACCCTTCGCTTCTTTTAAGCGTTACGCACCGACCATGGTCGGCGTTACCACCTGAGTGAGCTCGCCCGCGCGCGTGGGCGCGATGCCGGCCTCGAACTCAGGGCGGAAGTACTTGATTGCGCTGCCCAATGGCTCCACGGCGCCCGGTGCGTGAGCACAGAAGGTCTTGCCAGGGCCGAGGAAATTGACCAGGCCCAGCAGGGTTTCGATGTCACCCTCGCGGCCTTCGCCGTTTTCCAGGGCCATCAACAACTTGACGCTCCACGGCAGGCCGTCGCGGCATGGGGTGCAGAAGCCGCAGGATTCACGGGCAAAGAACTGCTCCATGTTGCGCAGCAAGGACACCATGTTCACCGTGTTGTCCACCGCCATCGCCAGGCCGGTACCCATGCGGGTGCCGACCTTGCCGATGCCGCCGGCATACATTTGTGCGTCAAGGTGTTCGGGCAACAGGAAGCCGGTGCCGGCGCCGCCTGGCTGCCAGGCTTTCAAGGTGTAGCCGTCGCGCATGCCGCCGGCGTAGTCCTCGAACAGCTCGCGCGCGGTCACGCCGAACGGAAGTTCCCACAGGCCGGGGTTCTTGACCTTGCCGGAGAAGCCCATGAGCTTGGTGCCCATGTCTTCGCTGCCGGCGCGGGCCAACGATTTGTACCAGTCGACGCCGTCGGCGATGATCGCCGGCACGTTGCACAGGGTCTCGACGTTGTTCACGCAGGTCGGCTTGCCCCACACGCCCACGGCGGCGGGGAAGGGCGGCTTGGAACGCGGGTTGGCGCGACGCCCTTCGAGGGAGTTGATCAGTGCGGTTTCTTCACCGCAGATATAACGCCCGGCGCCGGTGTGCACGAACAGTTCGAAGTCGAAACCCGAACCGAGGATGTTCTTGCCCAGCAGGCCAGCGGCCTTGGCTTCGGCCACGGCACGGTTGAGGTGCTTGGCGGCGGTGGTGTATTCGCCGCGCAGGAAGATGTAGCCCCGGTAGGTCTTCAGCGCGCGGGCGCTGATCAGCATGCCTTCGATCAGCAGATGGGGCAGTTGCTCCATCAGCATGCGGTCTTTCCAGGTGTTCGGCTCCATTTCATCCGCGTTGCACAGCAGGTAGCGGATGTTGATGGATTCGTCCTTGGGCATCAGGCCCCACTTCACGCCCGTGGGGAAGCCTGCACCGCCGCGGCCTTTGAGGCCGGCGTCCTTCACGGTCTGGACGATATCGTCCTCGGCCATGTCGGCGAAGGCTTTGCGCGCAGCCGCGTAACCGTTCTTGGCCTGGTATTCGTCGAGCCACACGGGCTCGGCATCGTCACGCAGGCGCCAGGTCAGCGGGTGAGTCTCGGCCGAACGCTTGATCAGGTTGCCGGGCCGAAAGAAGTCAGGGTCATGGGTAGCCCTCGAGCAATTGGGTCACGCCAGCAGGCTGCACGTCACCGAATGTGTCGTCGTCGATCATCAACGCCGGCGCCTTGTCGCAGTTGCCCAGGCAGCACACCGGCAGCAGCGTGAAGCGGCCGTCCGGGGTGGTCTGGCCGAGGCCGATGCCCAGCTTGGTCTGGATCGCATCAACCACCGATTCGTGGCCGCCGATGTAGCAGACCATGCTGTCGCACACGCGAATGATGTGACGGCCCACCGGCTGGCGGAAGATCTGGCTGTAGAACGTCGCCACGCCTTCAACGTCACTGGCGGGGATGCCGAGGATCTCGCCGATGGCGTAGAGCGCGCCGTCCGGCACCCAGCCACGTTCCTTCTGGACGATCTTCAAGGCTTCGATCGACGCGCGCGCGGGTCTTCGTAGTGATGCAACTCGTGCTCGATGGCCGAGCGCTCGGTTTCACTCAAGGTGAAACGGTCTGTCTGGATAAGCGTGCTGTTCATGCTTAGCGGTCCACGTCGGCCATAACGAAATCGATACTGCCCAGGTACGCAATCAAGTCCGCGACCATTTCGCCTTTGATCACCGAAGGGATCTGCTGCAAGTGGGCAAAGCTTGGGGTACGAATCCGGGTGCGGTAGCTCATGGTGCCGCCATCGCTCGTCAGGTAATAACTGTTGATACCCTTGGTCGCTTCGATCATCTGGAAGGATTCGTTGGCCGGCATTACCGGGCCCCACGAAACCTGCAGGAAGTGCGTGATCAGGGTTTCGATGTGCTGCAGCGTGCGCTCTTTGGGCGGCGGCGTGGTCAGCGGGTGATCCGCCTTGTACGGGCCGGCCGGCATGTTGCGCATGCACTGCTCGATGATCTTCAGGCTCTGGCGCATTTCTTCGACGCGCACGATGCAGCGGTCATAGGCATCGCCATTGGCCGCCAGCGGCACTTCGAATTCGAAGTTCTCGTAGCCGGAGTACGGTCGCGCCTTGCGCAGGTCGAAATCGCAACCGGTGGAACGCAAGCCGGCACCGGTGACGCCCCATTCCAGGGCTTCCTTGGTGTTGTACTGCGCGACGCCGATGGTCCGGCCCTTGAGGATGCTGTTGTCCAGCGCGGCCTTTTGGTATTCGTCCAGACGCTTGGGCATCCAGTCGATGAACTCCTTGACCAGGCGCTCCCAGCCATTCGGCAGGTCGTGTGCCACGCCGCCGATGCGGTACCAGGCCGGGTGCAGGCGAAGCCGGTGATGGCTTCGATGACCTTGTAGGCGCGCTGACGGTCGGTGAAGGTGAAGAACACCGGGGTCATGGCGCCGACGTCCTGGATGTAGGTGCCCAGGAACAGCAGGTGGCTGGTGATGCGGAAGAACTCGGCCATCATGATGCGGATGGTGTCGACGCGGTCCGGCACCTTGATCCCGGCGAGCTTCTCGACCGAAAGCACGTACGGCAGGTTGTTCATCACGCCGCCGAGGTAGTCGATCCGGTCGGTGTACGGGATGAAGCTGTGCCACGACTGGCGCTCGGCCATCTTCTCGGCGCCACGGTGGTGGTAGCCGATGTCCGGCACGCAGTCGACGATTTCTTCGCCGTCCAGTTGCAGGATGATACGGAAGGCACCGTGCGCCGAAGGGTGGTTCGGGCCCAGGTTGAGGAACATGTAGTCCTCGTTGGTGCCGGAACGCTTCATGCCCCAGTCTTCGGGGCGGAAGCGCGCGGCCTCTTCCTCAAGCTGTTGCTTGGCCAGGTTGAGGCTGTACGGGTCGAATTCGGTGGCGCGCGCCGGGAAGTCCTTGCGCAGCGGGTGACCTTCCCAGGTCGGCGGCATCATGATGCGCGTCAGGTGCGGATGGCCCGGGAAGTCGATCCCGAACATGTCCCAGACTTCGCGTTCGTACCAACTGGCGTTCGGCCAGATACCGGTCACGGTCGGCACGCTCAGGTCGCTCTCGGACAGCGCGACCTTGATCATCACGTCGCTGTTACGTTCGATCGACAGCAGGTGATAGAACACGGTGAAATCGGCGCCACTGGGCAAGCCCTGGCGCTTGGTGCGCAGACGCTCGTCCACGCCATGCAGGTCATAGAGCATGACGTACGGCTTGGGCAGGTTGCGCAGGAAGCTCAGGACTTCGACGAGCCGGGCACGCGCCACCCACAGCACCGGCATGCCGGTGCGCGTGGCCTGGGCGGTGAAGGCGTCAGGGCCGAAACGGTTATTGAGTTCGACGACCACATCCTGGTCGTCTGCCTTGTAAGGCGGGATATACAGAGCACTGCCTGTAGTCATGGTTTTTTATCGCTTTCGGTCAACGTAAAGAATGAAGCCAGGTTTTCGTTCTATAAAAAGAAGCGGGCTGGATCAGACTTCGTCGGGGCTGCGCAGGTTGGTGACTGCGATTCGCTGTTCGCGGCGCTGTTCCTTTTGTGACGGCATCTCGGCGCGGTACACGCCTTGATCGCCGACGACCCAGGACAACGGGCGACGCTCCTTGCCAATCGATTCCTGCAGCAGCATCAAGCCTTGCAGGAATGCTTCAGGGCGGGGCGGGCAGCCAGGCACGTAGACGTCCACGGGCAGGAACTTGTCCACGCCCTGAACCACGGAATAGATGTCGTACATGCCACCGGAGTTGGCGCACGAACCCATGGAGATAACCCACTTTGGCTCGAGCATTTGCTCGTAGAGGCGCTGGATGATCGGCGCCATCTTGATAAAGCAGGTACCGGCGATAACCATGAAATCCGCCTGGCGCGGCGAGGCCCGGATCACTTCGGCGCCGAAGCGCGCGATGTCGTGGGGCGCCGTGAAGGCGGTGGTCATTTCCACGTAGCAGCACGACAGGCCGAAGTTGTACGGCCACAGGGAGTTTTTACGCCCCCAGTTGACCGCGCCACTCAGCACGTCTTCGAGCTTGCCCATGTAGATGTTTTTGTGGACTTGATCTTCTAACGGATCGGAGACGGTTTCCCGTTCGCCGATAGGGTACTGATCGTTAGGAGCATCCGGGTCGATCCTGGTGAGATTGTATTGCATCGCCAAAGCCTCATTGTTTCAGCTTCGCTTGCCGCTTACGACGAGCTTCCGGAGCCCAGTCAAGGGCGCCCACTCGGAATAGGTAGACAAGGCCTGCCAACAGAATTGCTATGAAAACGAGGGCTTCGACGAATCCGGTCCAGCCGCTTTCGCGGACGGACACAGACCAGGCAAAGAGAAAAAGGGCTTCGATATCGAAGATCACGAAGAGCATCGCGACCAGATAGAATTTGGCTGAGAGCCGCAAGCGGGCGCCACCTGTAGGCAGCATGCCGGATTCGAACGGTTCGTTTTTGCTGCGACCCCAGGCTTTTGACCCGAGGAGGCTGGACACGCCGAGCATGAAAGCGCAGAGGCCTGCGACACCGAGGAGGAAAATGGCAAAGCCCCAGTTGTGGGCGATGAGTCCTGTCGCGTCGGTCATGCTGGAAATCCTTAACAGAGAGCAAAGGTCTCTGAGCTCGAAAAAGTAACGACGCAGTGACGATATGTCGCACTGCAATCAATCCCGGTGATTTTATGGCTAAACACCGGGCAAGTAAAATTCCTGGGGCGAAATTATTCGGTTGAATAACCACATAGTGCACCTTCCTGGGGCCCAAGCCCATGTGTGGCGGGCATTAGCGGGCATTTAATCAAATGTGTTTTGTTTAACGCGTAACGAAGTTTTCAAGTGCCAAATGATAATGAATATTGTTTGCGTGGGGTTTAAGCGAATGTTTCTCGTGTGGCGAGGGAAGTTGCCGTTACTTGCTGGTTTGTCGCTTAGTTGCCGAGGGGGATCTTTTAAGCGTTTTTGCGAAGGTTAATACCGCGCTGGGTCAATGTTTTGTGCAAAATCCGGTGGCTGAACGCATACCCCTGTGGGAGCGGGCT
>JAFHKH010000740.1 GCA_016937595.1 Pseudomonas cedrina subsp. fulgida
CGCGCGCCTGGCCGAGATCAAGCAGATGCGCGCATTGCGTATCCTCAGCTTGCCGTGCTCTACGGGTGAAGAGCCCTATTCGATTGCCATGGCGCTGCTGGATGCGGGCCTGGCGCCGCACCAGTTCAAGGTGCTGGGCCTGGATGTCAGCCCATTGTCAGTGGAGCGCGCGCGACGCGGGGTGTATGGCAGGAACTCGTTTCGCGGCGGTGACCTGGCTTTTCGCGACCGGCATTTCACCGAGTATGGCGACGGCTACCACCTTGCCGAGCGCGTGCGCGAACAGGTGCGCCTGCAAGTCGGCAACCTGCTCGACCCGACGCTGCTGGCCAATGAGGCGAGCTATGACTTTGTTTTCTGCCGCAATCTGCTGATCTATTTCGACCAGCCGACCCAGCAGCAGGTATTTGAGGTACTCAAGGGCCTGACCCACCTGGACGGCGTGCTGTTTATCGGCCCGGCCGAGGGCAGCCTGCTGGGGCGTCATGGCATGCGGTCGATTGGGGTGCCGCAGTCCTTTGCGTTCAGTCGACATGCCGAGCCGGTCACGCCGGAACCACGGCCGGTGTTCATGTCGATGTCGGTGCCGATTCCGGCGCCGATGCCGCAGCGCAGCGCAGCGTCGATTTCGACCAGGCCCCGGCCATTCAGCACGGTCAGCGCCCCCGTATTGCCGGTCAAAGCGCCGCACTCCGACGCGGCCGACCTGCTCAGCCGCATCGCCACCCTGGCCAACGAAGGCAAAAGCTTTGATGCCCGCGCCGCTTGCCGAGCACTATCTGAACCCACCATCCGCCGGCCGCCCAGGCTGTTTTACTGGGCTGGGGGCTGCTCAGCGACTGGCCCGGCAATGCCCCTGG
>JAFHKH010000741.1 GCA_016937595.1 Pseudomonas cedrina subsp. fulgida
GCGCCCCCCGTATTGCCGGTCAAAGCGCCGCACTCCGACGCGGCCGACCTGCTCAGCCGCATCGCCACCCTGGCCAACGAAGGCAAAAGCTTTGATGCCCGCGCCGCTTGCCGAGCACTATCTGAACCACCATCCGCCGGCCGCCCAGGTGTTTTACTGGCTGGGGCTGCTCAGCGACGTGGCCGGCAATGCCCTGGAAGCCCAGGGCTATTATCGAAAAGCCTTGTACCTGGAACCCCAGCACCCGCAGGCCTTGATGCACCTGGCCGCATTGCTCGAGGGCCAGGGCGACAGTGCGGGGGCGCGCCGCTTGCAGGCGCGGGCCGCCCGTAGCGAGCGAGCTGACAGTGAGTCCAAACGATGAATAACACCGAGGCGCTCGACACCGCTGGCCTGGACTTGGCCCTGACCGATACCCAAGCCATCGACGATTGCTGGAACCGCATCGGTGTCCATGGCGACAAGTCCTGCCCGTTGCTGGCTGACCATATCCATTGCCGCAACTGCTCGGTGTACTCGGCAGCCGCCACGCGCTTGCTCGACCGTTACGCCTTGCAGCAGGATGCCCATCGCCCGCATGCCGCCGTGGAGCAGGGCGAGGACGTGGTCACCCGTTCCCTGCTGATGTTTCGCCTCGGTGAAGAATGGCTGGGCATTGCCACCCGGTGCCTGGTGGAAGTGGCGCCGCTGCAACCGATTCATTCCCTGCCGCACCAGCGCTCCCGCGCCTTGCTCGGCGTGGCCAATGTGCGTGGCGCGCTGGTCGCGTGCCTGTCGCTGGTGGAGCTGCTCGGCCTGGATGCCACGGCCCGTGGCGCCAGCGGCGGGCGCATCATGCCGCGCATGCTGATCATCGCCGCGCAGGATGGCCCGGTGGTGGTGTTGGTGGATGAAGTCGATGGAATCCATGCCATCGATGAGCGCACCCTGAAGGCGGCGTCAGCCTCGGGCACCCAGGCCAGCGGGCGCTTCACCCAGGGCGTGCTGCAGTGGAAAGGCCGCAGCCTGCGATGGCTGGACGAGGCGCAATTGCTGTCCGCCGTGACCCGGAGCCTCACATGACCCCCGACCAGATGCGCGATGCCTCGCTGCTGGAGTTGTTCAGCCTGGAAGCCGATGCGCAGACCCAGGTACTGAGCGCGGGCCTGCTGGCCCTGGAGCGTAACCCGACCCAGGCCGACCAGTTGGAAGCGTGCATGCGCGCGGCGCACTCGCTCAAGGGCGCCGCGCGCATTGTCGGGGTGGACGCCGGGGTCAGCGTGTCCCATGTCATGGAGGATTGCCTGGTCAGTGCCCAGGAAAGCCGCCTGTACCTGCAGCCCGAACACATCGACGCGCTGCTGCAGGGCACCGACCTGCTGATGCGCATCGCCACGCCGGGCAATGACGTCGGCCTGCGGATATCGAAGCCTATGTGGCCTTGATGGAGCGCCTGCTGGACCCGTCACAGGCGCCGATCAACGC
>JAFHKH010000742.1 GCA_016937595.1 Pseudomonas cedrina subsp. fulgida
AAGCCCGCTCCCACATTCAACCGCGTTCCCCTGTAGGGTCAAGGTGCGTCTTTGAGACCATCATCGGCATCCGCCAGTTCGCCGTTATACTCGCCGCTCTGCTTTGGAGCCAGTATGAATTCGTTGCCGATCGATGAAGTTTTACCCGCGTTGCGTGACGCCTTGGCGAATCGCCATGAAGCCGTGCTCGAAGCCCCGCCCGGCGCCGGTAAAACCACCCGCGTGCCCCTGGCGTTGTTAAATGAGCCCTGGCTGGCCGGGCAGACCATTTTGATGCTCGAACCCCGGCGCCTGGCCGCCCGCGCCGCAGCGGAACGCCTGGCCAGCGAGCTGGGGGAAAAGGTTGGTGAAACCGTCGGTTATCGCATTCGCCTGGACAGCAAGGTCGGCCCCAACACCCGCATCGAAGTGGTCACCGAAGGCATCCTCACCCGGCGCCTGCAGGACGACCCGGCGCTGGACGGCGTGGGGCTGTTGATCTTTGACGAGTACCACGAACGCAGCCTCGACGCGACCTGGCGCTGGCCCTGAGCCTCAACGGTCGCGACCTGTTTCGCGATGAGCAACCGCTGAAAATCCTGTTGATGTCCGCCACCCTGGAAGGCGAGCGTCTCTCCGGTTTACTGGACAACGCGCCGATCCTGCGCAGCGAAGGGCGCATGTTCCCGGTGCGGATGCGCTGGGGGCGGCCGTATCAGGCCGGTGAATTTATCGAGCCGCGCGTGGTGCAGACCATCCTTGAAGCGCTGCATGATGAAACCGGTAGCGTGCTGGTGTTCCTGCCGGGCCAGGCGGAGATTCGCCGGGTCAATCAGCAGTTGGCCGAGGTTCTGGCTAACCGCCCGGATGTGCTGCTGTGCCCCCTGCATGGCGAGTTGGACCTCAATGCCCAACGCGCCGCCATCGACCCCGCGCCCGCCGGCAAACGTAAAGTCGTGCTGGCCACCAACCTCGCCGAGACCAGCCTGACCATCAACGGCGTGCGCGTGGTGATCGACGCCGGGTTGGCGCGGGTGCCGCGTTTCGACCCCGGCAGCGGCATGACCCGCCTCGACACCCAGCGCATCTCCCGTGCTAGCGCCACCCAGCGCGCCGGCCGGGCAGGGCGCCTGGAACCGGGCGTGTGTTATCGCCTGTGGTCCGAAGACCAGCATGAAGGGCTGGCCGCTTATGGCAACGCCGAAATCCTCGCGGCAGATCTCGCCGCCTGGCCTTGCAGTTGGCGCGCTGGGGCGTCACGCCCACGCAGTTGGTGTGGCTGGATGTGCCGCCGGCCGCTGCATATGCCCAGGCCGAGGATTTGCTGGTGCGCCTGGGTGCATTGAAGGAAGACAAACTGACCGCCCATGGACAGAAGATGGCCGAATTGCCGGCCCATCCGCGCATCGCCCATTTATTATTGCGCGGGCAGGACCGTGGGGCTGGCGGCGATGGCGTGCGATGTCGCCGCGCTGTTGGGTGAGCGCGATATCCTGCGCGGCGGCGGTGCTGACTTGCAC
>JAFHKH010000743.1 GCA_016937595.1 Pseudomonas cedrina subsp. fulgida
CTCGCGAAGAGGCCCTTACTCCACCCGAGTTTCCCCGGTAAACACCAACGTCTGCCGACACCGCCTACACAAATACCGCCGCCCCCGGGCCACCATGCCATGGCGCTGCGACGAAAACGGAAAATCGCTGTCCGCACATGGGCATCGGTAGATATAGCGGGTCACCTGACGGCGCTTCACCGCATAGGTATGGCAGCGGTCCGGCGGCAGTTCATAGACCCCGCGCATGATCAATTGCCATTCTTCGCCATGGGGCTGGATGCGCTCGCCAAACAATTGGTGGGCAATCAGGTGCGCCACTTCATGGGCCACGGTCTGTTTCAGGAAATGCTGACTGTTTTCACGGTACAACTGTGGGTTGAAGCGCAGCAGGTTCTCGTGCAAATGCGCGACACCGGCCTTCTGGCCCCGCAGCTTGAGGCTGACCTGGGGGCGTTTGAAGCTTCGTTTGAAAAAGGATTCGGCTTGCAGGAAACACTCTTCGACGCGGGTATTGAGTTGCTCGGGCATGCTGTACATCTCTCCAGAGGCGTCCAGTATGCCGCAAAGCCGGGTGTTTCCGAATCTGTCAGGCGCCGAATGGTCATCCATCACGCACAAAGCCACCTTGCGGTGGCCTTGCCTGCGGTGTCATCCGTTCAACTGGTATAGATCGGGCCCACGCCCAGGCCCCAGACGATCACCGTGAACGCCATGATCGCCACCAGCACCACCAGCCCCACGGCCAGTATCGAGCTGGAAAACAGGAAGCCTTCGTCCGGATCGATGCTCATGAAAGTCGGCACGCCGACATACAACAGGTACACCGTGTAGCAGATCGCTGCCGTGCCCACCACCATGCCCAGCCACATATGCGGGTAGAGCGCCGCCAGCCCGCCGATGAACAGTGGCGTCGCGGTGTAGGTGGCAAACGCGACGCAACGCGCCATGCTCGGGTTGGCGTCATAGGTGCGCGCCATCCAGTGAATGAACGCACCCATCACCGCCACGCCGCCGAGCATGGCCGCGTACGACATCAGGGTCATCCACAGTGCGCTTTCCTGGGTCAGCATCACCGGTGCGCGGTTGCCGATGACCCAACCCACCTGAGTGGTGCCGATAAACGCGGATACGGCGGGGATCGCCGCGAGAATCAAGGTATGAGTGAGGTACATGTGGCTGATGCTTTCTTCTTTGTCGCCACGAATTTCCCGCCATTCCTGGTCGGGATGGGTAAAAAGCCCCACGACGTGATGGATCATGCCAGTCACTCCTGTCGTTATTGCCATCGCCCCCCATTGGAGCGCCCACGGGCCAGGTGGCCTCAAGGTCCTGGATAACTGTGCGACCTCAAGTCGCAGTATAGGAAGGGATGACCAGAATGACTGTAGGGCCTTTAGAGCGAATTGCGCTGTAAACAGCCGCCCTAATTGCTGCGGGATCTGTCAGATTCGCGACGGTCCAGTGTGGGAGCGG
>JAFHKH010000744.1 GCA_016937595.1 Pseudomonas cedrina subsp. fulgida
CTGCAAACCGCGCGCAGCTACTGGCGGCCGCCTGCTGGGCAAGATCAAGGGCCAGCGCGAACTGACCGTCGACGACAGCGTTTTGCGCCTGCTGGCCCTGCGCCAACGCCAATTGCTCAAGGCCCTGAATCTGCGCGGGCATGCCGCGATGCACAGCATCAAGGTCGACACGCCCCAGGACAAGACCTGGCGCGAAGGCAAATTGCCCGACGCCTTGCACAGAGCCCGTGCCCATCCGCAATGGTCGTCACTCAATCCCCACGCCAAGCTGAGCCAGGCCGAGCGCCAGGAACAGGTCGAGGCCCTGGCTCGGCGCCTGGACGAAACCTAAGCCGTCAGCACTTGCCGAGCCTTGGCCTTGAGCAATTCAAGGTCGAGCACAGGCACGTGCATCGCCTTCGCCTGCTCGTCCCAATGACGCAGGCGCAAGCTGATCGCGCAGAGCGGGTCCTGTTCGAAGGCCCGGGCTTCTTCGGCGCTCATCACGCCGCCTTGGTAAGCCAGGGTGCGGCGGCTGGCTTCGCTCAGCCGAGCGTAGTAGCCCGGCTGGCGGAAGGTCAGGTAACGCTTGGCCTGCACGTGATATTCCACCAGCCTGGCCAGGCGTTCGCTGAACCCGGCACGGCGCAAATAATCCGCGCCCAGACGCTCGTGGCTGACGACGCCGTAACCGCCCATGTTTTCGCCGCCCTGCCCGCACAAATGCCCGATGTCGTGAAAAAACGCCGCCAGGATCACTTCGTCATCAACGCCTTCGGCCATGGCCAACTGCGCCGCCTGGGACATGTGCTCGATCTGCGACACCGGTTCGCCGATGTAGTCCGCCGCACCGTGCCGCTCGTACAAGCCGAAGACATCGGCGATCGCCTGTTCCGGGTTCATCCTGCCGCGCCCCACAATACGCTGATATTTCGCTCGGCCAGCGCCGGCCCCACGCTCATGCCCACGCCGGTGTGCATTAATGCCGCGCTCACGCCGGGCGCTGCCCGCAAAAAACGAAAACGGCCCCGGCCCACGAGAACCATAGACGCCCTGCCAACGCTCCACGACCTGAACCGCGCAGCCGAGGGTCTGTTCGGCCAGCTCAATCATCCAGTCATCGACCTGCTCGGCGTTGAAGGGCGACGCATCGCTGCCGTAGGCATGGGAATCGCCGATGATCAACTCGCCATGGGGTGTCGGGCTGATCAACAAGTGAATGCCATGTTCATGCAGGTGCGGTGCCTCACGCCGGATCTGCGCCTGTACCGGCGCCGCTTCCGACAGGTCGGCAAAAGCGCCGTAATGCACGCAGCTCAGGCCGGTGAGCAAGGCGTGTTGCAGGTTCAGGTTAACCGCCGGTCGCGCGCGCAACATTTGCAGGCGGCAGACACTCGGGTTGAGCTCGGCGAGCGCTTCGGCCAGCAGGGTTTGATAGTCGTGGCCGGAGCAGACGATGATCTGCTCGCCGCGAAAACACCCCGCCGTGCTGTGCACCTGGCCCGGTTCAACGTCGCGCACCAGGGTGGAGAAGTGAAATTCCACCTTCAGCTCACGGCGAAGGTAGTTGATCAGCGCCGGGACCGCTTCGCGCGAATACAGTTGCTGATCGTCCTTGCCATGCAGCGCGGCGCGGTGATGGCGGAACTGGCCACCGTACAGCTCCCGCATTGCCGGACCTTGCAGCAGTTCGACGTTGTAGCCGTGTTGTGTTGCACGGCCAGCGCAGAACGCTTCCAGCAGATGCTCTTCGGCTTCGGTGCGGGCGAACAGGTACGAACCGTTGCGCTTGAGTTGCAGGCCCGCGACCTGCGCCCAATGGCCCCAGATGCCGCGGCTTTCTTTTGCCAGCTCCAGCATCGGCCCCGGTGGTTGGCCGGTGACCAGGGCCTGGCCGAAATTGCGTACCGAGGCGCCAAGCGGGGTGGCGCTGCGTTCGAAGACTTTGACCTTGAGGCCGCGCTTGGCGGCGGCATAAGCATGGGACAGGCCGAGGATGCCGGCGCCGATGATTAATAGATCACTGCTCATGCGTTCCTCTCGTTCCCATGCTCTGCGTGGGAATACATCCAGTGACGCTCCGCGTCACGACCATAAAAGCGGACGCGGAGCGTCCAGGGCGGCATTCCCACGCGGAGCGTGGGAATGATCGGTTACTGTTTTTCCGACTTGCCGTCATAGCGCTTGCGCCACTCAGCCAAAATGCTGTCGCGGTTCTTCGACGCCCAGGCAAAGTCGTTCTTGATCAGGCGCTGTTCATAGTCGGCCGGCAACTCTGTCTGCGGCTTGGCGATGCCCGGCTGGGCGAGGACGGCAAAGTTGTCCTTGTACAGGTCCATCGCGGCGGGGCTGGCGGAGAAGTCAGCGAGCTGTTTCGCGGCGTCGGCATGGGCCGTGCCCTTGATCACCGCGGTGGCTTCGATGTCCCAGCCCAGGCCTTCCTTGGGCAGGATGATGTCCAGTGGCGCGCCCTGGCGTTTCAACTGCACGGCCGGGTATTCGAAGGAAATGCCGATCGGGAACTCGCCCGACGCCGCCAGCTTGCACGGTTTGGACCCGGAGTGAACGTACTGGCCGATGTTCTGGTGCAGGTCATCCATGTACTGCCAGCCCTGCTTTTCGCCAAAGGTCTGCAGCCAGGCGCTGACGTCCAGGAACCCGGTGCCGGACGAGGCCGGGTTGGGCATGACGATCTTGCCTTTGTACTCAGGCTTGGTCAGGTCCTGCCAGCTCACGGGCTTGGTCAGGCCCTGTTTTTCGGCCTCGACGGTGTTGAAGCAGATGGTCGCGGCCCACACGTCCATGCCGACCCAGGCCGGCGGGTTGGCGGCGTCGCGGTAGTTTTTGCCGATCTTGTCCAGGTCCTTCGGTGCGTAGTTATCGAGCATGCCCTGCTGGTCGAGGATCGCCAGGCTGGAGGCGGCCAGGCCCCACACGACATCGGCCTGGGGCCGGTCTTTTTCGGCCAGCAGTTTGGCGGTGATGATGCCGGTGGAGTCGCGCACCCACTTGATCTCGATATCCGGGTTGGCCTGTTCGAAGGCCTTTTTGTAGGTCTTCAGTTGCTCGGCTTCAAGGGCCGTGTACACGGTGAGCTCGGTCTTGGCGAAGGCATTCAGGCTGAATGCGGTGAGTACGGCAGCGACCAGCGCCAGGGGCTTGAACATGGAGCACCTCCTTCGGGATGTTTATTGGCCGGGCGTCGTCTGGCGCCAGGCTTGGGAGCGACGCAGTGCGCCACGTGAGGCCCACGCCAGCAGCAGCGAAACACTGGCTGAGGTGAACAGGATCAGGGTGGACATGGCCGCCGCGCCGCCCACGTTGCCGGCGTCGTCCATGTTCAACACGGCGACGGCGGCGAGAATGGTGTCGGGGCTGTAGAGGAAAATCGC
Organism: Pseudomonas cedrina subsp. fulgida; assembly: GCA_016937595.1. Classification (GTDB taxonomy): domain Bacteria; phylum Pseudomonadota; class Gammaproteobacteria; order Pseudomonadales; family Pseudomonadaceae; genus Aquipseudomonas; species Aquipseudomonas fulgida. The sequence goes on from JAFHKH010000744.1 coordinate 3,372, forward strand.
GGCGGACACGGTGGTCATCGCCGACACAAACAGGTAACGCAGGATGTCCAGCAGCGCCGGCAGGCAGATCGGC
>JAFHKH010000745.1 GCA_016937595.1 Pseudomonas cedrina subsp. fulgida
TTGCTCGCGAAGGCATCACCTCGGTCTCAATGATTCACCGTATACGCCAGCATCATCGACAACTGACACATAGGCCGCCCACTCTCGGCATGCCACTGGTTGAAGGCGCCCTGCACCGTCGCCAGATCGCGCAGGCTGGTCGGCGCCTTGTCGACGATCTTCTGTGCGTTCAAGGCTGCGACCACGTCATAACTCGGCACAAAAGTGTCCTTGCCAACCATGCGCAGGAAGCGCGGCGCCGATAACCCGCCGAGTTGATGGCCGTGCTTGCTCAGGTACTTCCACAGCCCGACGATATCGGTCACCGGCCAGTCGGCGACAAACGCACCAAAACTGCCCTTCTCCTGCTCGATATCCAGGATCATCTGCGCGTTACGCGGCACGCTCTTGAGCTTGCCCAGGTGACGAATGATGCGGGTGTCCTGCATCAGCCGTTCCAGGTGCTCAGCGCCCATCAGGACGACTTTTTCCGGGTCAAAGCCGAAGAACACCTGCTCGAACGCCGGCCACTTGGCGTCCACCACGCTGTGCTTCAAGCCCGCGCGAAACACGCGCAGGGCCAATGTCGACAAATAACGATCATCGCTGATCTTGCGCAACTGCGCCGGGGTCTTGGGTACAGGCAGGTGGGCTTCCAGCTCGGCCGCCGAACCGAAGCGGTTCAGACAATATTCGTGCAGCCACTTGTAATCGCGCATGCCCTCTCCTGGCAGTCAATTGAAAACGGCGCCCGCAAGCGCCGTGTGTCAGAGCCTTGCAGGGCTCAGAGGTTCACAACATTGACGAAGCGCGACGCGGCGCTCTCATCGATGGTCAGGCTGGCGAAGTCGAACAGGTTGCGGTCGGCCAACTGCGACGGCTGCACGTTCTGCAAACTGCGGAAGATACTCTCGGTGCGCCCCGGGGTCTTGCGCTCCCACTCCAGCAGCATCTCCTTGACCACCTGGCGCTGCAGGTTTTCCTGGGAGCCGCACAGGTTGCACGGAATGATCGGGAATTGCTTGAAGTCGGAGTAGGCCTGGATGTCCTTTTCGTTGCAATATGCCAGCGGACGGATCACCACGTTGCGCCCGTCATCGGCACGCAGCTTGGGCGGCATGGCCTTGAGCGAGCCGTTGAAGAACATATTGAGGAAGAAGGTTTCGACGATATCGTCGCGGTGGTGTCCCAGGGCCATCTTGGTTGCGCCGATCTCGTCGGCAAAGGTGTACAGCGTGCCACGGCGCAGGCGCGAGCACAGCGAGCAGGTGGTCTTGCCTTCCGGAATCAGCTCCTTGACCACCGAATAAGTGTCTTTCTCGACGATGTGGTACTCGACGCCCAGTGCCTTGAGGTAGGCCGG
>JAFHKH010000746.1 GCA_016937595.1 Pseudomonas cedrina subsp. fulgida
ATGGACGCCCCGCTGCCCGGTGGCCTGGGCGGCACCTACGGCGGTAATGCGTTGGCCTGCGCGGCGGCGCTGGCGGTGATCGAGGCCTTCGAAGAGGAACAGTTGCTGGCGCGCAGCCAATTCTCGGCGAACGCCTGCGCCATGGCCTGCTGGGCTTGCAGGCGCGCTACCCGCGCATCGGCGATGTGCGCGGCACCGGTTTTATGCTGGCCATCGAACTGATCAAGGATGACCCGGCGCGCACCCCGGATGCCGAGCTCAATCAACGGGTCATCGATGAAGCCCGCGCCGGTGGTTTGCTGGTGATCAAATGCGGCGTGCACCGCAACGTGCTGCGCTTCCTCGCGCCGCTGGTAACCACCGAGGCCCAGATCGACGAAGCCGTGGAGATTCTCGATGCGGCCTTGGCACGGGTCTTGAACTGAGCCAGTGCCGGCCGCGGACCCGGCTGGCGGCATCGCCCGTGACCCGTTATGGCGCACGGTCGACCCCACTGCATCATTGGAGGCGTGACCCCTCATGGGACTGACAGATTACCGAACGTTGCTGATCGATTGTGATGGGGTGCTGGTGGACCGTGACTCGGGGGTACTGGTCGCGTTGCAGCCGCTGCTCGACAGCCGTGGCGGACCACCGCCGCCCAGGGAGCAGGTGCTGGCCGAATTCAATGCGGTGACCGCCAGCCTGGCGCCACGTTTTGCCGAGCTGGGCTTCAGCGGCGTGTTGTGTTTTGCCCATCGCCAGCTCGCCGAACGCTGGGGGCTGCACGCCAGTTGGGAGGAGGGCATGAGCTTTGCGCGTTCGGCGGGCAACTGGTCACTGTTCGAGGATGCGCCGGGGGCGATGCTGTACCTGCGCAAGTTCTATCGCCTGCGGGTGCGCGGCGACCGCGATGCCGAGGACCGTGGGGTGTTGTGCGAACGCCTGGGCATCGAAGCGGAGCATTTCATTTCCGAAGGGGATGCCGAGCAATGGCTTGACCGGCAGGGGGCGCAGGTCCAGCCTGTGTTGCACGTGACCCGCGCGTCAGCCGGCACTGACATGGCGCTGGATCGCTGCCTGATCGGCCGGAACCGCGCGCGCCAGCCCACACCGTGCGCGGCGCACTACTGCATCAACAGCATGGCTGACCTGGTGGCTCAGCATCAGCTGTCTTTACGGCGCTGATTTTGCTAGAAGATTGCTTACAAACGGCAGTCAAGAGGTACGCAATGGAAGGGCTCGTCAAGCTGGACCGGATCGACATCAGCATTCTGGTTGAACTGCAAAAAGACGGCCGGATGACTAACGTCAGCCTGGCCGATGCCGTAGGCCTGTCCGCCAGCCCGTGTCTGCAACGGGTCAAGCGCCTGGAGTCGGCCGGGTATATCTCCAGCTACAAGGCGCACTTGAACCTGGCGAAGATCACCGATTCGGTCACGGTGTTCACCGAAATCACCCTCAGCGACCACAAGCGCGAAGACTTCGCCAAATTCGAATCCAACATCCGCCTGGTGGACGAAGTGCTCGAATGCCACCTGATCAGCGGGGGCTACGATTATCTGGTGCGCTTCATGACCCGCAGCATCCAGCATTACCAGGAGGTGGTCGAAAGCCTGCTGGATAAGAACATCGGCATTTCCAAGTATTTCAGCTACATCGTGATCAAATCACCGGTGTTGAAGGACGGTGTGCCGCTGCGCAAGTTGCTGCGGCACTGACACCGTGCCGGGTCATGCGCGGCTGCGCCCATTCAGGATCAGCAGGGTCAACACGCCCGCCACAATGCCCCAGAACGCCGAACCGATGGAAAACAGCGTCAAGCCAGACGCCGTGACCATAAAGGTGATCAGCGCCGCTTCCCGTTCCTTCGGTTCATTCATGGCGATGCTCAGGCCATTGATGATCGAGCCAAACAATGCCAGGGCCGCAATCGACAGCACCAGTTCCTTGGGCAAGGCGGCGAGCAAGGCCGCCAATGTCGCGCCGAATACCCCGGCAATCCCGTAGAACACCCCGCACCATACGGCCGCGGTATAGCGCTTGTTGCGGTCCTCATGGGCGTGGGGCCCGGTGCAGATCGCCGCGCTGATCGCGGCCAGGTTGATGCCGTGGGAGCCAAACGGCGACAGCACCAGTGACGCCAGGCCGGTGGCGGTGATCAGGGGCGAGGCGGGCACATGGTAGCCGTCGGCCCGCAGGACCGCGATGCCCGGCATGTTCTGCGAGGTCATCGCGACCACGAACAACGGAATGCCGATGCTGATGGTGGCCGCCAACGAGAAATGCGGCGTGGTCCAGACGGGCGTCGCCACTTCCAGGTGAAAACCACTGAAGTCCAGCAGCCCCATCAACCCCGACAATGCCGTGCCGATCACCAGTGCGGCCAGCACCGCATAACGCGGCGATAACCGTTTGATGATCAGGTAGGTGAAGAACATTCCCAGCACCAGGCCGGTACGGTGTTGCGCGGCGACGAAGATCTCGCTGCCGATCTTGAACAGGATGCCGGCGAGCAAAGCGGCGGCCAGTGATGCGGGGATGCGCTTGACCAGCTTTTCAAAGCTGCCGGTCAAGCCGCAGATCGTCACCAGCACCGCACAGGTGATGTAGGCGCCGATGGCCTCGGCATAACTCACACCGCCAAGGCTGGTGATCAGCAGCGCTGCGCCCGGTGTTGACCAGGCAATGGTAATCGGCGTGCGATAACGCAGTGACAGGCCGATGCTGCACACCGCCATGCCGATGGACAGCGCCCAGATCCACGAAGAAATCTGCGCCGTGGTCAGACCGGCGGCTTGCCCTGCCTGAAACATCAGCACCAGGGAGCTGGTGTAGCCGGTCATCATGGCGATAAAACCGGCGACGATGGCCGAAAAAGAAGTGTCGGCCAGCGGGCGCAAAGGCGCTTGGGTGGCGTCGGTCATGGGGGGTGTTCCTTTTACCTGACATCTCGACCTTGTAGGAGCGAGCTTTGCTC
>JAFHKH010000747.1 GCA_016937595.1 Pseudomonas cedrina subsp. fulgida
GCTCCACCACAGCAGCCAGGCCGGCCGCTTGCGCCACGCTCAAGGCTCGGCGTGGCGGGCGCAGCGTCGGCCTGGCCAATGCCGCCAGGGCGATGCCGGTACGCGCACTGACCAACGCGCGCAACGAGTCCCAGCAAGGTTGCCCCTGGCACGGCCCCATACCGCAGGAGGTCAGGCGCTTGATCACTTCCAGATCGGTGATGCCCTGCTCGATCAACGCCTCGACTTCATGGCAAGAGACATCAAAGCACGGGCACAACAACGCCTTGTGCCGTGAGCGCGGTGCAACCGGCAGCGGCTGATCGAGTTCTGCCGCAGCACCCACGGTTAGAAAGCGGCTCTGGCGTTGTTCACACAATTGCAGCAAGCCTTCGGCACGGCTTTGGAAGCTCAGGCTCGCATCGGCCAGCCAGGGGCCGGCATGCACAATGGCATCACAGGCCACCGATTCGGCGAACACGGCGGCGCGAACCTGGCGAAGTCCCCTCACCCGCCGCAGATCGGCCACCGCGCGGGCGGCGACCACGTTGACACCCAGCGCACGCAACCGGCTGGCGACCGCTTCCTGATCGCCATTACCGACCACCACTACCCGCGCGCCCGGCGCAACCGCTTGCTCATGGGCCATGATCAACGCTGTGCGCACGTCCATCACGCCCGGTAGCCACATGCCCGGAATCACCGGTGGGCAGGCGCGCGACCGCAGGCCAGGATCACCTCGCAGGCCTCCAGAGCCAGGGCCCCTCGCGTGGGTCATGGGGCGCGCCGAGCAATAACTCGCCCTCACGGTAGGCGCCAAACACGTCCACCCCCGTGACCAACTGAACGCGCTCATCCAATGGCGGACACGCCTGGCCAGCTGCCAGGGCGTAGCGAGCCAGTGACTGGCCACGGGTTACAAGCACCACGCTGCGACCGGCGGCCGCGGCTGCATTGGCCGCCGTGCAGCCGGCTGGCCCGCCACCGATCACCAGTACCTCGGCGCTCAGGTAACGCGCCGGCGGCACCGCAACCTCAGCCGCGCGGCCGGCCGGGTTTGGGCCGCGCCG
>JAFHKH010000748.1 GCA_016937595.1 Pseudomonas cedrina subsp. fulgida
GGTTGTGTGCCGGTTTTGATCGCGAGGGTAAACCACCGCTCACTGAAGCGGCTGCCCTGGGTGAAGCTGCCCCTCTCAAGCCACAAATAGGACAGGTAGTACACGCGGTTTGGTGAGTTGGGATGGGTCGCCACCGCTTCATGCACAATCTCACCGCCCCGTAATACCTTGAACTCCCCCAGCGTGAACCCCTGCCCTTCCAGCACGGCCCTGACCGCCGCCCGCTGCGCGCTGTCCCGTTGCGCGGCAAGCGGCCTGCCGCCGCGCTGGAGCGCGGCGTCCAATGGGCCCGAGGGGGTGAAATCCACGCGAATGAAACCCGGCGATGCGCCCTCGTAGCCGATGGTCGTGGAGCTGTACGGCCGGTCAATCGGGCGCAACATTCTCAACAAATCATCGGTCTGCCCTGGCCGTGCGGGTGGAGCGGGCAACCAAGCGTCCAGCGTCGCGCGGAGATTGAGCAGATGGGTCGCGGTTGCCGGGCGCTGCGGGCCTGACAGCTCGACCATCCTTGCCACTGTGAAACGGCGACTGGCCTCGGTCATGCGCGCAAACGCCTGCCCCACGGAGGCTTCCAGCGGCCGATCAAACAGCGGCGCATGCAGTTGCCAGCCGCCCGTCGGCGTACGAGATGCCGGAAGCGCTGCTCACTCGGCGCAGTGAGCAGCCAGTACTCAATATCGGCGCTGGCCAAAGACACCCTCGGCTGATTTTTCGTGATGAAGACGATGCGGTTCAACGGTGCCTGATCGCCTTGGGGAAGCAGCCTGTAATAGCCGCTCAAGGGGTCCGTCAGGCTGGTATTGGGAGGAGCCACCCGCAGCGCATGGTAGGAAAACCCCGCACGATCCATCGGCACATGAAACACGCCGGGCGCCGGGGAGCTCAATTGCTCGGTGACTGGAATCTGCATGCGCCACTCCAACCAATGGCTAGCCGTCGTGGCGGACTCAAGGATCCGGTTTTCGGTCGCGGTGCGCATGAGCGGCGGCCACCAGTCCGGCGCCGGCGATGGCGGCGCACGCCACGGGTCAAGCACGCCCGAGCGGGTCCCCGCGAACGGTGCGGGCGCATCCGCGCTCAACAGCCACTCTTTGGAATGGTGAATGTTCAGCAACAGCTCATCCTGCCCCGGCCTCTGTTGGTTTTTCAGGCGAAACGAGGCTTCGTGGCTGCGCCGGTAGACGGGATAGTGGTGCGTGTCATCTATCACAAAGGTCTGGCCACCTTTCACATAGACGCCTTTCTCATCGATGCCTTTGAGCGCGATGGCGCCCTCGGGACTCCACTGAATCTTGAAACGCTCCAGGCTTTTAAGGGGCATCGCCGAGGGCGCCGCCAAGCGCCGCTCTGCGCCCGGCGCCGTCATCCGCAAACGCTGCATGCGCGCCAAGGCAGCCATGGGTGCCGAACGCATGCCACGGGGCGTGGCGACGCCCGCCCTGGTGGGTCCGGGGATAAAGTTCGACAACAGATCGATCGCCAGCAAAGTACTCATGAAGCCCACATCGACGGCATCACGAGGGTCGCCAAACCGGTGATAGTGGCGCGCCGCGAGCAGCAACTCATAGGCATCATTGAACAGGCCGAATAAGGGTGAGAAAAACCCGACTATCCGGCGAATCCGCGCGTCGCTCTGCTCACCCAGGCGCTGCAACCGATACGTCTCCAGCTCCTTGCCGGACCGGCTGGCTTCCTGGGTTCGGCGCTGCAGGTCGAGCACGCTGGCGCGATAGAGCATGGCCGTGGCGTTGCATTCAGACGTCGCGACAAGCGCCAGCCAATTACGCGGATCACTGGCAATCTGCTCCAGGATTATCGTCTCTATCTCATTCAAAAGCGCCGTCGGTTCCAGATGCCTGATCTTGAATGAGCGAATAAATTCGATGCCCCGCCATATTCCCCTTATCAGGGAAACACCCGGCAGCAGGCCCAGCGTGTTCAGGAGATGGCGGCTGGCCTGGGGAGTGGCGTGCGCCTCGAACGCCCATCCAGGCGCCACTTGCCGCGCCAGCGCCTTGGCGTTATCCGGCAACGCACCGGTTCGATTCAATTCATCCTGGGCTGCTTGCAGGTTGCTGTGCTCGGTGAGCGCCCTGGCGTGTGGCGCCTGGGGCCAATAGACCAGGCAACGGCCGCTGCGCCGGTCCTCCATCACCACTATCCCCGCGATATACCGATCATGCTGCATCGTATGGCCCACCAGATGCACAGCGTGCAATTGCAGCTGATGCTGGCTGTTCACCAGGCCTTGCGGCGTACGTGCCGCCATCGCGGTATTGAAGATGCGCTGTGCGCTCGCCGAGAGCCCGCGTTGAGTCGCCAGGAACAGATGATGATCGGCGCCCGTTTGCAACGCGCGATTCAATAACGGTGCGATACGCGCGTCACCGTGCATGGGATCGGCATTGGCCAGTGGATAAAAAAGCCTGTTGACCAGGGCTGCATACTGGCCACCCATGTCCAGCGAGGCCACCATCGGGATCAGGTAATCGGCGTTAAGCCGCTGTTCCCATTCGGGCTGCACATAACGCGCGAAGTTGAATCTCCACTTCGTCCAGGGCGCCTGTGGGTCAAGGTTATGCAGCGTCAGTTGGAGCAGGCTGAATGTCGTGCGCTCGGCGCTTGGCGTCAGTATTTGTTTGCGATCACCTGGGGCACAGGCGCTTTCCCAGCCGCAGAACCTGCCACTGACGTCGTCGGGCATGTCGATCAATGGCCTATCGATATCCAACTGCGCGGGCAGGCCATCCTGGCCCAAACGCACGCTCAGGGTGCGCCGTGCAAAGGTGGCCAGGTCCGGCAGACGCTTTTGAAGATAGCTAAAAAACGCCACGGCGCTGCCCAGGTAAACACGCTGCGAGCGCCTGAACCTTTTACGCTGGGCCTGGGTTGCGCCAGCCAGCCACGCCGGCATTTTTTTTGCTTCAGACGCGGCCTTGCGCAACAACTCAACGTTCGCCAGCGCCTGGCCCAAGACGCTATTGACGGGACACTTGAGCAGTGTCTCCAGCTCAAGCATCAGTAACTCCCGACTGAACGCTGGATCTTTTACCTCGCTGAAAATACGCGTGATGTCTTCGCGGCTCTGGTGCAACCGGGCATAAGCGCCGAGCAGTTTCTTCAGGGAGACCAGCGCAGGCTTACCCTCGATCTCGACATAGCGCACCCCCAGGCTGCCACGTGCCGCATGGGCGCGCAGGTCGTGACGCTTGTCACGCTCGACGCAGCCCCACAGCACCGAGTCATCGCGACTGCCAAGGCTCGCCTTGATGCTGCGGGTCAACGCTTGCAATCCGGAAAACGCCACCACCCCGCCGTCCGCTCCAAACGCGTAAAGCATCACCGGACGCTGGCGCATGGGCACCCTGATCGCTGCGGCCGTGGTGACAACCCAGATATTAAGAAGCGAGTAAAAGGCGTCCGGCTCACTGCCCACCGCAATCGACAGCACCCGCGTTTCACTCGCCGGGCGCCTGGAGGCCAAGGGCTGGTCGAGGATTTCGACCATCAGGTCGCGGTGTGCGCTGCTCAGTAGCTTGAGACGGTGCTGCAACTGCACCTCGCAGCGCAGCGCCTCGACTTGGGCGTTCATGAACAGGCTGACACGCCTGGGCGTTCCTGACCCGCCGGGGCGTTCAGCCCAATAGGGCAGATCGAGCGCGCGTTGCCGCGCCTGTGTGATAACCCCTTTCAACGTCTGCGCATGGCCTTCGGCCTGGCTCATCAGTGACAGGCACGCCTGGTAGGCAGGCGTCGGCACACTGAGGTCGTCGGCGGCAAGTAATGCGACCCAGCCTTTTTCGTAACGGTGGGCCTGCCTCTTCAGCGTGAGCAGCGCCTGACCGGACGGGCTGCCGGCAAACACAATTTCCGCACTTCGCCGCCGATGGTCCCATTTGAGCAATTGATCGCCAACCGCTCCAAGCCTCGCCCCCCCGGCCCATTGCTGGCGGGCCTTCTCCACATGCGCGAGAAGCGTCACGCCATCCGCAGGGCCTGGCTGCTCGCGGGCAAACACATGCGCCGGATTAATCTTCACAGCACAGGCCAGCTCATTGGCCCATTGCCCGCTCAACAAGGCTTCGGCACTCTGCGCCAGCGCATTGCCCAGCACCGCCTGGCCCTGGGTAAAGCTGAGCCTGGGGGACAAGTCCGCAGGTCGGCACAGCGCATGGCGCCGATCCAGCGGCAAGCACTGCCAAAGGTCATGCAGACGCGTGCTGCGCAGCGCCAGCACGCCACATTGCAGGGCGACAAGATCCGGGAATTCATAAAAATTGCGCCCCGCGCCCGGCAGGTAAATCACCTGCGGCCGATTGCCTGGGTCACCCTGAGGATAGACATGCAACGCACCGGGAACCGCCACCGCCGGAGAACCCGGCCACAGCAACTGGCCCACCTGCACGCTGGCCCAATCGCCACCTGCGCACTGGCGCTCCTCAGGGCTCGGCGCATCGATGATGGCCTTGATCATCGCCATGCCCGCGCTCGATAACTCGTCCAGTTGCCGCGCCAGAAAAGCCCGATCAACGAATAATTGCGCCTGCTGCTCATCCCAACGCTGCCGGCGGGTGAGCCAGGATCCCTGCGCAAGCGTTTGCCAATAGCGGCTTGTCGCGTAAGCCAGGCGGTCAGACAGGCGCATTTCGATCACGCGTTGCAAGACGTCCAACGGGGTATAGGGCAACCGAGTGTCGGCATCCCCACGAATGCTCAGCGCGGTGAATTGATTGAGGTTGACCACTACACTGGGCCGCACCAGCAACCCCAACGCCCGCTCGGTCAACGTCTCGACCTTTGGCGGCACGCCGGCCAACCCGCGTTCGGTAAACAACAGGTTGTCGGGGTCTCGCTCAAACGCTCTGCGCAGCTCGGCGCGGATCACGTTCATGACTTTGGGCGAACGGCCTATCAGGTGCTCCAGCGCCCGCTTCGACGCCTTGCATCGCATATCTGCCAAGACGATCTGGTTGATCAAGCGGCTCGGCTGAGCTTCGCTGTTGATCCGCCTTCGCAGCGTATCGCGAATGGCCTGGGTAGCGGCGTCGACAGCCAGGTCTGGAGCGACGGTATCGGAGGGCTGCTTCATGGGGCTTTCTTCTGAATCGGGAAAACACCCAGCCTAAGCACTGCCTCCGAGCAAAAGGCGCTAAATAGTTGAGCAAATCGCAGACCGAAAAAAAGCCCGCAGTGTGAGCGGGCAAACTTCAACGAAGCGTTTTGGGGGTGTGAAGCGAGGTGACGCTAGCTACCGCGGTAGGTGGAGTAGCTGTAGGGCGAAATCAGCAGCGGGACGTGGTAGTGATCCTGTTCGGCGCTGATGCCGAAGCGCAACACCACCACGTCAAGGAACGCCGGTTCGGGCAATTGCACACCCCGGGCGCGGTAGTAGTCACCGGCGCTGAATTGCAACTGGTACACACCGCTGCGGTAGGTGTCGCCCTGCAACAGTGGTGCGTCACAGCGGCCGTCGCTGTTGGTCAACGCGGTGGCAACCCGTTCCAGCTGCGAGCCTTCGACGCGGTACAGCTCAACCTTGATCGCGCTGCCGGGGCAGCCGTGCGCGGCGTCCAAAACGTGTGTGGTCAAACGTCCCATGGCGGCTACGCGCCTCCTGAAGTCAGTAAGAAGAAAAATGCGCACTTTTTCAGGGCATCGAAAAAGTTGGCGATGGCTGATTAAGACACTTTTTAAAAAAATTGTACACAATAAAAATCACAAAGCTGTGGATCCGCCCATTGGCATTGCCTGCTGTTGCAATCTACTCGTAATCCTTGCTTTTTAACGACCTTTTGTCCATTAGCTGACCAGTCAGGCAAGTTTCTTGCTACACCTTCAATACCGCGCCTCGCGGAAAAAATGCAGAAATGCAGGCTTACAAAGTCGATGATAAGTTGTATACAATCACTCATCGCTGTGACGCCACCCAGTCATTTCACGGCCCGGCTGCCACACATACTTGCTACCACGAACAAGAAGGAAGACTGCAGTGAGCGCTGACTACCCACGCGACCTGATCGGTTACGGCAGTAACCCTCCTCACCCTAACTGGCCGGGCAAGGCACGCATCGCGTTGTCTTTCGTACTCAACTACGAAGAAGGCGGTGAGCGCAACATTTTGCACGGCGATAAGGAGTCAGAAGCGTTCCTTTCGGAAATGGTCTCGGCGCAACCGCTGCAGGGCGCGCGCAACATGAGCATGGAGTCGCTGTACGAATACGGCAGCCGTGCCGGGGTGTGGCGCATCCTCAAGCTGTTCAAGGCATTCGATATCCCGCTCACCGTGTTCGCCGTGGCCATGGCCGCCCAGCGCCATCCGGACGTGATCCGCGCCATGGTCGACGCCGGCCATGAGATCTGCAGCCACGGCTACCGCTGGATCGACTACCAGTACATGGACGAGGCCCAGGAGCGCGAGCATATGCTCGAAGCCATCCGCATCCTCACCGAACTCACCGGCGAACGCCCGCTGGGCTGGTACACCGGGCGCACCGGCCCCAATACCCGGCGGCTGGTGATGGAGGAAGGCGGCTTCCTGTACGACTGCGACACCTACGACGACGACCTGCCCTACTGGGAACCCAACAACCCGACCGGCAAGCCGCACCTGGTGATCCCCTACACCCTGGACACCAACGACATGCGCTTCACCCAGGTGCAGGGTTTCAACAAGGGCGATGACTTTTTCGAGTACCTCAAAGACGCGTTCGACGTGCTCTACGCCGAAGGCGCCGACGCGCCGAAGATGCTTTCGATCGGCCTGCACTGCCGCCTGATCGGCCGCCCGGCGCGCCTGGCGTCGTTGAAGCGTTTTATCGAGTACGCCAAAGGACATGAGCAGGTGTGGTTCACCCGCCGCGTGGACATTGCGCGCCACTGGCAGGAAACCCACCCGTTCACGGGAGCGGCGAAATGACTGCATTCCAGACCCTGAAGCCATCGAGCCTGAGCCGCGATGAATTCGTCGCCGCCTTTGCCGATATCTACGAACATTCGCCATGGGTGGCCGAAAAGGCCTTCGACCTGGGCCAGGACGCGTCGATCGACCAGATCGAAACCCTGCACCAGCGCATGAGCGACATCCTGTTGAGCGCGGATCATCAAAGCCAACTGACGCTGATCAACGCTCACCCGGACCTGGCCGGCAAAGCTGCCGTCCAGGGCCAACTGACCCAAGCCAGCACCGATGAGCAAGCGGGCGCGGGGATTCACCACTGCACGGCCGAAGAGTTTGCGCGCTTCACCGAGCTGAACGAGGCCTACAAGACCAAGTTCAAGTTTCCCTTCATCATGGCGGTAAAAGGCAGCAACCGGCATCAGATCCTGGCCGCGTTCGAAACGCGCATTCACAACTCTGCGGACGCTGAGTTCAAATGCGCACTGGACGAGATCAACAAGATCGCGTTGTTCCGCTTACTGACCCTCTAAACGACCAATCCCCAGCCACTCTATCCAAGGCAGACAAGAAGAATGAATGCTTACGCCGTACCTTTCGAAAAGTTCGTCAACCTGGCCGACGCCCGCCTGGGCACCAGGATCATCTCGGTGACCGATGACTGGTTCGCCGACGCCAACCGCCTGTTCCAGCCGACCCCGGCCGTGTGGAAGGAGGGCGTTTTCGATGACAACGGCAAGTGGATGGACGGCTGGGAGTCGCGCCGCAAGCGCTTCGAAGGCTACGACAGCGCCGTGATCCGCCTCGGCGTGCCCGGCTCGATCAAAGGCGTGGACATCGACACCTCATTCTTCACCGGCAACTACCCGCCGTCGGCGTCGCTGGAAGCCTGCTTCCTGGCCTCGGGCGAGCCTGACGAGCACACCCAGTGGGTGGAAGTACTCTCGGCCGTCGAGCTGCAAGGCAACAGCCACCACTACCACGAGATCAACCACGACCAGGCGTTCAGCCACCTGCGTTTCAACATTTATCCGGATGGCGGCGTGGCACGTCTGCGCGTGTACGGCGTGCCATTCCGCGACTGGTCCGCGGTGGGCGACAACGAACAGGTCGACCTGGCCGCGCCTTGAACGGCGGTCGCGCGCTGGCCTGCTCCGATGAGCACTTCGGCCGCATGAGCAACATCCTCAACCCGGGCCGTGGCGTCAACATGGGCGACGGCTGGGAAACCGCACGGCGTCGCACGCCAGGCAACGACTGGGTGATCGTCGCCCTCGGCCATGCTGGCGAGATCGAAAAAATCGTCGTCGACACCCTGCACTTCAAGGGCAACTACCCGGACACGTGCTCGATCCAGGGCGCGTTCGTCAAGGGCGGCACCGACAGCCAGATCGAAACCCAATCGCTGTTCTGGCGCGAACTGCTGCCGGCGCAGAAGCTGGAAATGCACGCCGAACATACCTTCGCCGAGCAGATCAAGGCGCTGGGGCCGATCACCCACATCCGCCTGAATGTGTTCCCGGATGGCGGCGTGAGTCGCCTGCGGGTACTGGGCAAGGTCTCTAAATAAGCAGTGATGCCATTCGC
>JAFHKH010000749.1 GCA_016937595.1 Pseudomonas cedrina subsp. fulgida
CGTCCCAGGTGATCGGCAACCTGCAGACCGCCGACTTCATCAACCCGGCCGGCCTGCAAGCCATGGGCGGCAACCTGTTCCTGGAAACCGCCGCCAGCGGCGCGCCGCAAATCGGCACCCCTGGTTTGAACGGGTTCGGCACCACGCTGCAAAGCACCCTGGAAACCTCCAACGTGAGCACGGTCGAGGAGATGGTCAACATGATCACCACCCAGCGCGCCTACGAGATGAACTCCAAGGTGATCTCCACCGCCGACCAGATGCTCTCGTTCGTCACGCAGAATCTGTAATCAAGTCTATGGGCGCCCTCGAGGGCGCCGGCAACACCGTGAGGTAAGGGTCATGAATCGCTTTGTTTCTGTTCTGGCATTGAGTGGGATCGCCGTGCTTGCGGGCTGTGTCGCCCCGACGCCGAAACCCAATGACCCGTACTACGCGCCGGTGTTGCCGCGCACGCCATTGCCGGCGGCGGCCAACAATGGCTCGATCTACCAGGCCGGTTTCGAGCAGAACCTGTACAGCGACCGCAAGGCGTTCCGGGTCGGTGACATCATCACCATCACCCTGAACGAGCGAACCCAGGCCAGCAAGAACGCCAACTCCCAGGTGGGCAAGACCAGCAAGGCAGGTCTGAGCCTGACCTCGTTGTTCGGCGCCGTGCCCAACGTCAATAACCCGCTGGGCGATGGCGATTTGAGCCTGAACGCCGGCTACAGCGGCGACCGTGCCACCAACGGCAAGAGCGCGGCAGGGCAGGGCAACAGCCTGACCGGCTCGATCACCGTGACCGTCGCCGATGTATTGCCCAACGGCATCATCGCCGTGCGCGGTGAGAAGTGGATGACCCTCAACACCGGCGACGAACTGGTGCGCATTGCGGGGATGGTCCGCGCCGACGATATCTCCACGGATAACACCGTGCCTTCCACGCGGATTGCCGATGCGCGCATCACCTATTCCGGTACCGGTGCTTTTGCCGATGCGAGTCAGCCAGGCTGGTTCGACCGTTTCTTCCTCAGCCCGCTGTTCCCTTTCTAGGTGGCCACTTTGAAATTCAAACAGCTGATGGCGGCCGCATTGTTGCTGAGCCTGAGCGCCGTCGCCCAGGCCGAACGCCTGAAAGACATCGCCAGCATCTCCGGCGTGCGCTCCAACCAGTTGATCGGCTACGGCCTGGTGGTGGGGCTCAGCGGTACGGGTGACCAGACCACCCAGACCCCGTTCACCCTGCAGACCTTCAACAACATGCTCTCGCAGTTCGGCATCAAGGTGCCGGCGGGTTCGGGCAACGTGCAGCTCAAAAACGTCGCGGCGGTATCGATCAGCGCCGACCTGCCGGCATTCTCCAAGCCGGGCCAGGTGGTGGACATCACCGTGTCGTCCATCGGTAACTCCAAAAGCCTGCGTGGCGGCACCTTGTTGATGACGCCCCTCAAGGGTATCGACGGCAACGTCTACGCCATCGCCCAGGGCAACCTGGTGGTGGGCGGCTTTGATGCCGAAGGTCGCGACGGTTCGAAGATCACCGTCAACGTGCCGTCGGCGGGTCGTATTCCCGGTGGCGCCACGGTTGAACGCACCGTGCCCAGCGGTTTCAACCAGGGCAACAGCCTGACCTTGAACCTCAACCGCTCCGACTTCACCACCGCCAAACGCGTGGTCGACAAGATCAACGACATGCTCGGCCCTGGCGTGGCCCAGGCCATCGATGGCGGCTCGATCCGTGTGACGGCGCCGCTGGACCCAAGCCAGCGCGTCGACTACTTGTCGATCCTGGAAAACCTCGAGGTCGATCCGGGCCAGGCGGTGGCCAAAGTCATCATCAACTCGCGTACCGGGACTATCGTGATCGGCCAGAACGTCAAGGTCTCGCCGGCGGCGGTGACCCACGGCAGCCTGACCGTGACCATCACCGAAGACCCGATCGTCAGCCAGCCCGGGCCGTTGTCCAATGGCCAGACGGCGGTGGTGCCGCGTTCGCGGGTCAATGCCCAGCAAGAAGCCAAGCCGATGTTCAAGTTCGGCCCCGGTACCACCCTGGATGAGATTGTCCGCGCGGTGAACCAGGTGGCGCAGCGCCCGGCGACTTGATGGCGATCCTTGAAGCTTTGAAACAGGCCGGCGCCTTGCAAGCCGACCTGATCGTGATCTGAGGCCATGGCCATGGACATGCGCAAGAGCGGTATCAGCAGCACGGCGGACTCGGGGTCCTACTCCGACTTGAACCGGCTTAACCAGCTCAAGGTCGGCGGCGACAAGAACAGCGAAGGAAATATGCGCAAGGTGGCGCAGGAGTTCGAGTCGCTGTTCTTGAGCGAAATGCTCAAATCCATGCGTTCGGCCACAGACGCCCTGGGCAAGGACAACCCGCTGAACACCCCGGCGGCCAAGCAGTACCAGGAAATGTACGACCAGCAACTGGCGGTCTCGCTGTCCCGCGAGGGCGGGGGTATCGGCCTGGCCGACGTGCTGATGCGCCAGATGCAAAAGAACAAACCGGTGGAGGCCCAGGCCGCCACCCTGCAGGGCCCGGCAGCGGCCGAGGCAGCCAAGAAGGTCGATGTGCCGACCGAAATTGCCGCTGGCACCCAGGCTCAGGGCCCACTGGGCCGCTCCAACGGCCAGCGTCCGCTGTGGGCCTACCGCGTGGCTGAGCCTCAGGCTGGCGCCGCGGCCTCCCACGGCAACGATATGGAGTTGATGAACCAGCGTCGTATCGCCTTGCCGAGCAAACTGACCGATCGCCTGCTCGCCGGCATCGTGCCGACGACCCAGGTCGACACCCACGCCAAGGCGCGCCGCTGCGTAACAGCGCCTTGCAAGACAATGTGGTCAACAGCGCCGCGCGCAGCTTTGCCCGTGCCCCAGCGACCGTATGCAGATCTACAGC
>JAFHKH010000075.1 GCA_016937595.1 Pseudomonas cedrina subsp. fulgida
TGCGGTGTGTCAGTTAATACATCTTTGACTGATCTACCGCCTTCGCGAGCAAGCCCGCTCCCACATTTTTGACCGCGTTGCGGTTTAGAGGGCGAACGGCAGTTGTACCGTCGTGTGTTGACGCTGCATCAGCCGATGCTCGAACTCCGCCGGGTCATGAATCAACACATCCTGCCCAGCAAACGATTCGGCGGCGATCAGGCGTGACAGCCAGAACCGCACACACGCCACGCGCAGCATGGTTGGCCACAGCTCGGCTTCCCTCGCGGTGAACGGCCGCAAGCCTGCATAAGCGCCCAGCAACGCGCGGGCGCGTTGCCCGTCGATTACGCCCTTGGCATCCGAACACCAGTCGTTCAAGGCGATTGCCACGTCGTACAGCATCGGGCCGGAGCAGGCGTTGTAGAAATCGATCAGGCCGGTCAGGTGCGTGCCTTCGAACATCGCGTTGTCGCGGAACAGGTCGGCGTGAACGTTGGCGCGCGGCAGGGCGAGGATGTCGGCTTTATGCGTTTCGATTTCCGTCAATGCAGCCTGCAGCAGGCCCTGCTGTGCAGCGTTCAAGTGCGAAATCAGTTGCGCACCTTCGCTGAGCATCCAGTCCAGCCCGCGATCGGTCTTGCGTTCCAGCACCTTTTCGCCTTGCGTCGCCAGGTGCAGATGGCCAAGCAGGTCGCCCACCTGGGCGCAGTGCTGGGCGTTGGCGTCCTTGATGTGTTTGCCGGCCAGGCGCGGTTGCAGCAAGGCCGGTTTGCCTTTCAGTTCGCGCAGAGCCACGCCGTCGGTTGTGCGCAGGGCGTAAGGCACGGGCAGGTCGGCGTCGTGGAGCACGTCGAGCAGTTCGATGAAGAACGGCATTTCTGCGACCGGGCCGCGTTCAACCAGGGTCAGGACGAACTCGCCCTGCTCCAGGCTGATAAAGAAATTGGTGTTTTCGCTACCGGCGGCGATCCCCTGGAAGTCGAGCAGGCGGCCGAGCCCATAAGGGGCGAGAAAGGTTTCCAGCTCGGGCCGAGCCAGGGGGGTGAACACAGACATGGTTAAACTGCCAGTACGGGCGCCGCCGTGTGCGGCGCCAATTGAAGTTAAGAAATCATTTCCATTCGAAAATCTTCCATGACGGGATCAGCATATCCGGCTGGTCAGAGCGGATGAAGTTCGCGTCGGTTCCGTCCGCGCGTACCAGGAAATACGCTGGCGCACCCTTCGGGATGACCTTGATTGCGTACAGGAAGCCGTTCTGGCGGTATTCCTGGATGGTCTTGTCGCCTTCCGTGCGAATGGTCACTTCCGGATCACCCCCAGGCGCATCGTCTGCCGCCATGGCAGCCATCGGAGCGAGTGCAATCAAGCCGGTCAACAGCAGGCGATTGAATGTACGCATGATAACCTTGTCCCTTTGTCGTCATTGGTCCGGCTATTCTAGCGCCTGACCCGCCGAAAAGGTTGATTCTGCTCATGAGCCACGCACCCCTCGTCCTGGTGGACGGTTCTTCTTATCTGTACCGCGCCTTCCACGCGCTGCCACCGCTGACCACCTCCAAAGGCCTGCCGACCGGTGCGGTCAAGGGCGTATTGAACATGCTCAAGAGCCTGCGCAAGCAGTACCCGGACAGCCCGTTTGCGGTGGTGTTCGACGCCAAGGGGGGGACTTTCCGCGATGAAATGTTTGCCGAATACAAGGCCAACCGCCCCAGCATGCCCGATGACATGCGCCTGCAGATCGAGCCCCTGCACCAGAGCGTGATCGCGCTGGGGTTCCCATTGTTGTGCGTCGAAGGCGTCGAGGCCGATGACGTGATCGGCACCCTGGCCCGCAGCAGTGCGGCCGCTGACCGTCCCGTGGTGATTTCCACCGGTGACAAAGACATGGCGCAGCTGGTGGACGGGCACATTACCTTGGTCAACACCATGACCGGTAGCGCGATGGACGTGGAGGGCGTAAAGGAGAAATTCGGCGTCGCTCCGGAGCAGATCATTGATTATCTGGCGTTGATGGGCGATTCGTCCGACAACATTCCGGGTGTTCCTGGCATCGGCCCGAAAACCGCGTCCGGCTTGTTGGTCGGCGTCAATGGCGGCCTCAAAGAGCTCTACGCGCAGCTGGACATTGTGCCGACCCTGCCTATTCGCGGCGCCAAGACCTTGCCGGCCAAGCTCGAAGAGCACAGGGAGATGGCGTTCCTTTCCTATCAGTTGGCAACGATCAAGGTCGATGTGCCGCTCGAGGTTGGTCTGGACGACTTGCACCTGATCGAGCCGGATCGCGAGAAACTCCTGGAGCTTTACACCCTGCTGGAATTCAAAAGCTGGATCGATGAGATCCAGCGCGATACCAAGCGTATCGAGCTCAATGCGCCGCCGACCATTGCGCCGGCCGCAGAAGAGGTGGTTGAGGCTGCGGCAGTGGTATCTGTGGAGTCGGTCTACACCACGATCCTTGATCAGCCCACCTTCGACCTTTGGCTGAAGAAGCTCAACGACGTGAAGTTGTTTGCCTTCGACACCGAAACCACCGGGATCGACGCCCAGAAGGCGCAGCTGGTCGGGGTTTCCTTTGCGGCGCAACCCCATGAAGCGGCCTACGTTCCACTGGCCCATGCCTATGTCGGCGCACCGGAACAGTTGGACCGCGACAGCGTATTGCTGGCCTTGAAGCCCCTGCTGGAAGACCCGACCAAGCTCAAGGTCGGCCAGCACGCCAAGTTCGACATGAATATCCTGGCCAACTGCGCCATCGGCGGCGACCCGGCTCAGGGCATTACCCTGCGTGGCGTCGCCTTCGACACCATGCTCGAGTCCTATGTGCTGAACGCCACCGCCACCCGGCATGACATGGACAGCCTGGCCAAGAAATACCTCGACTATGACACCGTCAGTTTCCAGGACATCGCCGGCAAGGGCGCCAAACAGCTGACCTTTGACCAGATCGCGCTGGAGCAGGCTGGCCCGTATGCGGCGGAAGACGCCGATGTGACCTTGCGCCTGCATCAGGCATTGCATGCGCAACTCGCGGCCATCCCGAGCCTGGCCAGCGTACTGACGGACATCGAGATTCCGTTGGTGCCGGTGCTGGCCCGCATCGAGCGCCAGGGCGCGCTGGTCGACAAGGACCTGCTGGGTATCCAGAGCATCGAGCTGGGCAACAAGATGGTTGAGCTCGAGCGCCAGGCGTTCGAGATTGCCGGCGAGGCGTTCAACCTGGGTTCGCCCAAGCAGCTTGGCGCGATTCTGTACGAAAAGCTCGGCCTGCCGGTCTTGAAAAAAACCGGCAAGGGCCAGGCGTCGACCGCTGAAGAAGTGCTGGCCAAGCTGGCCGAAGATGACTATCCGCTGCCTAAGGTGCTGATGCAGTACCGCAGCATGAGCAAGCTTAAAAGCACCTACACCGACCGCCTGCCGGAGCAGATCAACCCACGCACCGGGCGGGTTCATACCTCCTATCACCAGGCCGTGGCTGCAACGGGGCGGTTGTCTTCCAGTGATCCGAACCTGCAGAACATTCCCGTGCGCACCGCCGAAGGGCGGCGGATCCGCCAGGCGTTTATCGCGCCCAAGGGTTACAAGCTGTTGGCGGCGGACTATTCGCAGATCGAGCTGCGGATCATGGCGCACTTGTCCAAGGACGAAGGGCTGATGAACGCCTTCCGCCACAACCTTGATGTGCACACGGCCACGGCCGCCGAGGTATTCAAGGTCGAGTTGGACGCAGTCACCTCTGATCAGCGCCGTAGCGCCAAAGCGATCAATTTCGGTTTGATCTATGGGATGGGCGCGCAGAAGCTGGGCAAGGACATCGGCGTCGACACCAAGACAGCCAAGGCTTATATCGATGTGTACTTCGCCCGCTATCCCGGGGTCCGCGAATACATGGAGCGCACCCGCGCCCAGGCTTCCGATCAAGGCTATGTCGAAACTTTCTTCGGGCGTCGGCTTTACCTGCCCGATATCCACTCCAACAAACCTCAGGAGCGCGCGGCGGCCGAGCGTACCGCGATCAACGCGCCGATGCAGGGCACGGCGGCGGACATCATCAAAAAAGCCATGGTGCGGGTGGATGACTGGCTCACCGAGTCGGGCCTGGATGCCAGGGTTATCCTGCAGGTGCACGATGAACTGGTGCTGGAGGTGCGTGAGGACCTGGTGGCCGACGTCAGCGAGAAGATCCGTGAGCACATGAGCGCCGCTGCCCAGTTGGACGTGCCACTGCTGGTGGAAGTAGGCGTGGGCAATAACTGGGACGAAGCGCACTAAAACCGACGCCTCACCCTGTAGGAGCGAGC
>JAFHKH010000750.1 GCA_016937595.1 Pseudomonas cedrina subsp. fulgida
ACCAGGCTGTTGGCCAGCGCGTAGTTGCGCGCTTCGGCGGCGAGCTTGGCGCGATCCCAGATCTTCTGCTCGGTGAGTTGGCCGTCCGCCGCCCATTGGCCGAACGTGACATCGCAGGCCGCCGGTTGGGACTTGCCGGTCATCCAGAGCTTTTCGGCGGTCTTGTAGCCTTCGGCTTTCAGATTGTGGGTGAGCTGGTACTGGCCGTGCAGGCAGTCCAGTTCGACGAAATTGAGCTTGGTGTCGTAGTACTTTTCAAAGGTCTGCCAGTCGCCGCGCTCGGCCAGCCAGCGCAACCAGCGCAATTTCATCCAGTTGGCCTGGGGCAGGTCACCGTTTTTGGCCAGGAACTGTTCGATTTCCTGATTGCTTGCGGTTTTCAGGCGCGCGGTCAGTTCGTCGTAGGCCAGGTACGGCGTCAACGGATAGTCGGCCAGGTCCTGGCTGTATTGCATGTACGGGCCGGTGTCGCCTTTGGCCAAGGCGCGTTTGGCTTCATCGTAATATTGACGTTGGGTGGTGAGGTCCACGGCCTGGGCGGATTGAACGGCGGTGGCGGAAAGAAGCAGGCAAGATAAAAAGTTGAAAAGGCGACTGCGCATGAGACGTCCGTGCAGAGAAATCACGACTAGCACCGGCACCGCCGACACTGATTGCCCCTAGCTTAGCCTTTTGCCTGATGCCTACGAAAGCTTTGCCGGCCGGTTCCTTCAAGTTCATGGGAAATGTCCTGCAGAACGTGTCGGCAGCGAAAATGCCGGCCGCATCCCACCCTCAACTCAGGTAGAATGCGCGCCCAGTTTTTGGAGAAGCGTATGACCCTGCTCAAATTCAGCGATGTGTCCCTTGCTTTCGGCGCTATGCCGTTGTTGGACAAGGTGTCCTGGCAGATCGCCCGTGGTGAGCGGGTGTGCATCATCGGCCGCAACGGCACCGGCAAGTCCAGCATGATGAAGCTGGTCAAAGGCGACCAGAAGCCCGATGAGGGCTCTGTCTGGCGCGCGCCGGGCCTCAAGATTGGCGAATTGCCGCAGGAATTGCCGGTAGCCGACGAGCGGACAGTGTTCGACGTGGTTGCCGAAGGCCTCGATGGCGTGGGCGCCTTGCTCGCCGAGTACCATCACCTGGCGCAGAACTGCGTGACCGAAGCCGACCTGGACAAGCTGATGCACGTCCAGCAAGACCTCGAAGCCCGTGACGGCTGGCGCTTGCAGCAACTGGTCGACAGCACCCTGAGCCGCCTGCAACTGCCTGCCGACAAGACCCTCGCCCAGTTGTCCGGCGGGTGGCGTCGTCGCGTGCTGCTGGCCCAGGCCCTGGTGTCCGAGCCGGATCTGCTGCTGCTCGACGAGCCGACCAACCACCTGGACATCGGCGCGATTGCCTGGCTCGAAGAAGCCCTCAAGGATTTCCAGGGCGCCGTGCTGTTCATCACGCACGACCGATCCTTCCTGCAAAACCTGGCCACCCGCATCCTGGAACTGGACCGTGGCGGCCTGATCGACTGGAACGGCGACTACGCCAGCTTCCTGGTGCACAAGGAAGCCGCACTGTCGGCGGAAGAGACCGCCAACGCGCTGTTCGACAAGAAACTGGCCCAGGAAGAAGTCTGGATCCGCCAGGGCATCAAGGCCCGCCGTACCCGTAACGAAGGCCGCGTGCGTGCGTTGAAAGCGCTGCGTGTCGAGCGCAGCGAACGCCGCGAGCGTACCGGCAAGGCCAATATCCAGCTGGATACCGCCGACAAGTCGGGCAAGCAAGTGATGGTGCTGGAAAACGTCAGCTTCCATCACCCGGAAGGGCCGTTCCTGATCAAGGACTTCTCCATGGTCCTGGCGCGCGGCGACCGTATCGGCCTGCTGGGCGCCAACGGCACCGGCAAGACCACCTTGCTCAAGC
>JAFHKH010000751.1 GCA_016937595.1 Pseudomonas cedrina subsp. fulgida
CCGCTCCCACATTTTGCTCAACGCTCAGCCAGTTGGATTTGCGCCTTGGCCTGCTTCACCACATTCTCCACGGTAAACCCGAACTTTTCCTGCAACTTGGCCAGCGGCGCGGACGCGCCAAAGCTGTTCATCACCACCTTGGCCCCGGTCTGCCCCACATACCGATCCCAGCCCAGTGGTCCTGCCTGTTCCACCGCCACCCGCGCCTTCACCGCTGGCGGCAGTACGCTGTCGCGGTAAGCCTGGTCCTGGTCCTCAAACAACTCCCAGCTGGGCATGGAGACGACCTGCGCGGCAATGCCTTCGCCTTTGAGCTGTTCATAGGCCGCCACCGCAAGGCTGACTTCGCTGCCGGTTGCCAACAGGATCACCTGCGGCTCATCCGCGCCCGCCAGCACATAGGCCCCTTTGGCCGCGCCGGTGGCGGGCGCATATTTCGTGCGGTCCAAGGTCGGCAACGGCTGACGCGACAACACCACGCAACTGGGCCGATGGGTCTGTGCCAGGGCCACTTTCCACAGCTCCAGGGTTTCATTTGCATCGCCCGGACGCAGGGTCAGCAACCCTGGCGTGGCGCGCAATTGTGTAAGGTGCTCGATCGGCTGGTGCGTCGGCCCGTCCTCACCCACGCCAATCGAGTCATGGGTGAACACAAATATCACCGGCAATTCCATGATCGCCGCCAGGCGGATCGGCGGTTTCATGTAGTCGCTGAACACCAGGAACGTCGAGGTGTACGGGCGCAGATAGGACAGCGCCATGCCATTGGCAATCGCGCCCATGGCATGTTCGCGGATGCCGAAGTGCAGGTTGCGCCCGCTGTAGTCGTCGGCACTGAAACGCCCGGCGCCGTCGAACGTGAGGTTGGTCTTGGTCGACGGCGACAAGTCCGCCGAACCGCCGAGCAGCCAGGGGATGTGCTCGGCAAACGCATTCAGCACTTCGCCACCGGCGGCGCGGCTGGCGATGCCCTTGGCGTCGCTGTCGAAGTGCGGCAGATCCCGCTGCCAATGTTCAGGCATTTGCCCGGCACGCATGCGGCGCAGTTCGTCGGCCAGTTCCGGCTGGTCATGCTCAAGCTGCGCCAGCTGTTGCTGCCAGGCGTCATACAACGGCTGGCTGCGCTCCAGCAGCGCCTCGTGCAATACGCCGCGGACTTTGTCGGGCACCAGGAAACTCGAATCCTGCGGCCAGCCGTAAGCGGCCTTGGTCAGGCGGATTTCGTCATCGCCCAGCGGCTCGCCGTGGGCGGCGGCGGTGTTGTGTTTGTGCGGCGAGCCGTAGCCGATCACGCTGTCGACCACGATCAGGGTCGGTGCGCCGGTGTTCGCCTGGAACGTCGCCAGTGCCGTGCTCAAGGCCTGCAAGTCGTTGGCGTCGGTGACGTGCAAGGTGTGCCAGCCGTACGCCTGGAAGCGCTTGATCACGTCCTCGCTGTAGGCCAGCTCGGTGTGGCCTTCGATGCTGATGGTGTTGTTGTCGTAGATCCAGCACAGGTTCGACAGCTTGAGATGGCCGGCCAGCGACGCGGCTTCGCTGCTGATGCCTTCCATCATGTCGCCGTCGCCGCACAGGGTGTAGACGTTGTAGTTGAACAGCACCTGGCCATCGCGATTGAAGCGCTGGCCCAGCCAACGCTCGGCCATCGCCATGCCGACGCTGTTGGCGCAGCCCTGGCCGAGTGGGCCGGTGGTGGTCTCGACGCCGGTGGTCATGCGGTATTCGGGATGGCCCGGGGTTTTTGAATCGGCCTGCCGGAACTGTTTGATATCGTCCAGGCTGATCGCCGGCTGGCCGGAGCGCTGGCCATGGGCGTCAATCTCGACCACGCCGGCCAGGTGCAGCAACGAATACAGCAGCATCGAGGCATGCCCCACCGACAACACGAAACGGTCGCGGTTGGGCCAGTCGGGATGCTCCGGGTGATAGCGCAGGAAGCGACTCCACAAGGTATAGCCCACCGGCGCCAGGCCCATGGGCGTGCCCGGATGCCCGGAATTGGCCTTCTGTACGGCGTCCATGGCCAGGGTGCGAATCGTATTGATGCATTGGGTGTCGACAGCGGTGGCGGCATGCGTCATGAAACCGGTCTCCCTCGAATGGCTATCTAGAGTGGAGGGCAGGGCAGCGCAAAGGTTTGATCCAAACGCCTGCGCCGCGACGAACGGGGATGAATCGACCCCGAACATGACAAGACCCCCCGCAATGGTCTAGCTTCTAGGGCGCAAGCCATTGATCAACTGCGGAGGTACGCCATGCCAGTGAAACACGACCTGTATCAGGACTTGGGGTTGAGCAAGGAAGTCGTTCACGAACGCAGGGCAAGCGACAAACGCCTGGACTCGCTGCTCACTCAATACGACGCCGCCGACGCAGAGGTGCTGGAGGCGGAATCGGCAAAAGCCAGCGATGAGGATGTGGAAAAACTGAAGAAGAAGCGGTTGTTGATCAAAGATGAAATTGCCGCGAAGTTGGCCTAAGCACGAAGTACGATCCCTGTAGGAGCGAGCTTGCTCGCGAAGGGCTTGAGAGCGCCGCGTCAAACCAGAAGAGCTGCGTCATCGTTGACGTTCTTCGCGAGCAAGCTCGCTCCTACAATTAATTAATGCCATTCAAGCCAACAGCGCCTGGGTGCATTCATCAATGGAGCGCTGCTGCGTCTCGCCATACAGGCTCAATTCATCCAGCGTCCGACGCCCCAGCGCCTGTTCAAACTCGGCCTTGTTCGCATTGGCCGCGTAGTGGCTCTGCGCGGCATCCCCCAGGTTCGACTGGAAAATCCCCGCTGCGCTCACCGGCAGGAAATCTTCATACACCAACGGCTCCACATCGATGTGGCCCGCCGCGATAAGCGCGTCCAGGGTGCGCGGTTGATCGCTGCTACCGCGTGCGGCCAGGCCTTGCTCGGTGGCGAAGTAGCGGAAATACGCCAGGCCCTGTTCACGCATCGGCGCGTAATTATCCGGAAAAGCCTGGAAGTGCTGCTCCATCAATTGTTCATAACGTGCGGCATTGCCCTCATTGGGAAAGGCGCCCAATTCATCGCGCGCGGCGTTCAGCAAGCTGTCGTACAGCGCGCGCCCTTTGGGCGTAAGCGCGACCCCCCGTTGTTCGATTTCGCCAAAGCGCGCGCTGTGGCTGCCCTGGGCATCGGTAAAGTCGATGGGTTCATCAAGGGCCTTGAAGCTGGTCTGGCGCAGCAGGATCGGGCAATGGCGGCGCGGTGGGCCTTCGATCACGGCCTTGGGCGTGATGCCTTTGCCGGGCATGGCGGCTTGCACCTGGTCGATGTCCAGGGTGCGCGGGGTCAGGTGATTGATATGCGGCCCCTTGAAGGCCACCACGTCGGCGATCAGGCGGTGCTGGTCGCTCAACTGCCGGTACTGCGCGCCTGTGACGGTGGCGCTGTGGTGCCAGCGAAAGGTTTCCAGGGCCTGGCGCACGAATTCATCGGCGTCCACGGCGTTGAGGCCGCCGTCCTTTTCCGCTTGTTCGATCAGCGCGAGGGCGCCGGGGGTGAAGATCGAACGCCTGGCCAGGGCGGTTTCGGCGAACGCGCGCAGGTCGGGGTTTTCGATCAGTTCCAGGCGCAGCAATGAGGTGAACACACGAAACGGGCTGGTTTGCAGCGCCTGCTCATGCACTGCGCGAAAGGCCGTGGAGTGCACGGGCACGCCGGCTGGCGTCAGGTCGTAATAACCCACGGGCTGCATGCCCATCACCGCGAACAGGCGGCTGATGGTCGCCAGCTCCGCGGCGGTGC
The DNA here is from genome assembly GCA_016937595.1 of Pseudomonas cedrina subsp. fulgida. GTDB lineage: Bacteria > Pseudomonadota > Gammaproteobacteria > Pseudomonadales > Pseudomonadaceae > Aquipseudomonas > Aquipseudomonas fulgida. The sequence goes on from JAFHKH010000751.1 coordinate 3,764, forward strand.
CCAGGCGGATGGCGCCGTGGCGCTCCCTGTCCAGGCGCTGGATTTCGCCGGTGCGTTGCAGTTGTTGCGCCAGCAGCGGTTGGCTGTCGAGCACGCGGGCATTGGTCTCGGCCACCAGCTCCATCAACGCGCCATACAGGGGGACTTCCTCTCGGTACATGTCGGACATGGCCCTGGAAAAGCCCTTGCGGATCTCGTCGGGGCTGACATGTGCGGTGGCGTGCATAGAAAAATTCCTGATGGCGACGGCGGTGGAAAAAGCCTTTGCCTGGAGTTTGTTGAGGCCGAGGGTTGCTTGCAAACGAAGATTCCTCAGGACTTCATTCTGCAAATGAATGAAATGACGGGGATATGACAGAAAACAACCCGCGTGAAATTTCATTTTGTCGCGGTTTTCCTAACTAATTCTTCACGAGGTTCGCCCTTGCCGGCGTGAAAGAATCGTCACGTTTACAGGGATTTAAAACGCGGTTATGCACACCAGACACTTAAAAAAATGTTCAGGGGCTGTCGTTAATGAAAATGTCTACACTGGCGTTGTCGATCACCGCCGCCGTTCTTGCACAACAGGCTTATGCCGAGGACTTCGGGCTGGGCGCCCTGGGCACCGGCAACGGTCACAGCGGGTTCCTTGAAGACAGTCATGCGACCGTCAGCTCACGGACCATGTACTACAGCGCGGATAACCGCTCGGGCACCAACAACGATCTGCGCGAAGCGGCCACCGCGCTGCGGTTTGACTACAAATCCGGCTTCACCCAAGGCACCGTTGGCCTGGGTTTCGATGTGATGGCCTTCGGCGCACTGCGCCTGGACGGCGGCGACGGCCACACCGCCGGGCCGGCCTGGCGGGCAACGGCAACAGCTTCTTTCCGACCCGCAACAATGGCACCGAACCGGCCGATTCTTTCGGCGGGCGGCGGGTAACG
>JAFHKH010000752.1 GCA_016937595.1 Pseudomonas cedrina subsp. fulgida
GGGCTTGCTCGCGAAGGCCGCGTGTCAGTCGACAGATGTACTGCCTGACCCAGCGCATTCGCGAGCAAGCCCGCTCCCACAGGTTTGACCGCATTTCAGATCAGATAACGAACTTGGCCACCATCGCATTCAAATCCACCGCCAGGCGCGACAGCTCATGGCTGGCCGCGCTGGTCTGGTTGGCACCCGCCGCCGACTGAGTGGCCAGGTCGCGGATGTTCACCAGGTTGCGGTCCACTTCACGGGACACCTGGGCCTGTTCTTCCGACGCGCTGGCGATCACCAGGTTGCGTTCGTTGATCAGGCTGATGGACTGGGTGATCTGCTCCAGTGCCACGCCAGCGGCGCGGGCCATCTCCAGGGTGTTCTGGGTGCGCTGGTTGCTCTGTTGCATCGATTGCACGGCTTCACCGGTGCCGTTCTGGATACCGGCGACCATTTTTTCGATTTCCTGGGTCGACTGGGCGGTGCGATGGGCCAATGCCCGCACTTCGTCCGCCACCACCGCAAAGCCGCGCCCGGCTTCACCGGCGCGGGCCGCTTCGATGGCGGCGTTCAACGCCAGCAGGTTGGTCTGCTCGGCGATCGCGCGGATCACATCGAGGACCTTGCCGATGTCACGCCCCTGAGTGGCCAGGCCTTCAATCATCACGGCGGTGTTCTGCACGTCCTGGGTCATGGTCTGGATCGCACCGACGGTGTCCATCACCCGGTCGCGGCCTTCGCGCGCGGCCTGGTTGGATTGCCCGGACGCCTCGGAGGTGGACACGGCATTGCGCGCCACTTCTTCCACGGCCGCCGTCATCTGGTTGACCGCCGTGGCCGCCTGGTCGATTTCGTTGTTCTGTTGCTGCAAGCCCTTGGAGGCTTCCTCGGTGACCGCGCTCAGTTCTTCGGCGGCAGAGGCCAACTGCGTGGCCGAGCCCGCGATGTGCCGGATGGTCTGGCGCAGGTTGGTCTGCATACCCGATAACGCACTGATCAGGCGCGCCGGTTCATCCTTGCCGTCGTCCTCGATGGTTGCGGTCAGGTTGCCGCCGGCAATGCTCTCAGCCGCTTGCACGGCCTTGCGCAACGGCGTGACGATGCTGCGGGTCAGCAGCCAGGCCAGCAGCACGGTCAGCAACGCAGCGGCGACCGACACGATGATGACGCCGGTTATAGCGGCCTCGTAACTGTGTTCCGCCTGGGTATCGGCGACCTTGGCGCCGGCGGCGTTGAGCGCGATCAGCTTGTTCAACTGCTCGCCCATCTGGTCGGTGCCGTCCTTGATGCGGCTGTTGATCAGGGCGCGCATTTCATCGACCTTGCCTTGCTTGGACAGGGCAATCATGTCGGCCTGGGCCTTGATGTAGGTATCCAGGGTCGTCGCGAACGTCTGGTACAGCTGCGCCTCCTGCGCCTCTACCGGCAACGCGGCGTAGTGGCTCTGCGCGGCCCTGGCCTTGTCGACCAGCACGCCGATGCGGGTCTCGGCTTCCTGCAGGGCCACCGGTTCACGGTTGACCAGCACGCGAAAGGACAGGATGCGCATGCGCAGTACGTTTTCCGTCATTTGCCCCAGGTACGTCACGCTGGGCAACTGGTTTGTACTCATGTCCAGCGAAGCCTGGCGCATCAGGCTCATGCGGTTGACCGCAAACACGCCCAGGATGACCGCCAGGACCGCGATGAAGGCAAACCCGAGAAATGCGCGAGGGGCAATATTCAGATGACGGAGGGACATAGTGGGGGCTCTCAGAAGTAATGTTTGCTTGCGTCCTGCCGCAAAAACGATCCGTCAGCGCCAACATGCTGCCCAGACCTTGGCCTTCATTGTTGGAATGGATAGATCGGCCTATATGAGGTATCGGCTGATGTCGGTTTTTTGCGCAGGGTGCTTTATAAATAATTTATTACACTTCTGAGGAATGGCGGTTTCTGGCACCCTGCGCCTCCCTTTTTGGTTATCCGCGTGATTCTCAGCGCGGGCTGCCCAAGGCGCTGATCACCGTGGGTGCTTTCTGTGCAATCGGGCTGAACATTTTCCTGCCTGAGGCGTTCATAGAGCTGCAGGAAGATGAATTCGATCCGGACGTCACGAAACAGGAGCACTTTCAGATGCGCAAACTCATGGTTGTATCGCTGTTGCTGCTGACCTTGAGCGCTTGCGCGCTGTTGCCCAACCGTGACCCGGTGAACATCAATGTGGTGGGCATTGAGCCGCTGCAAAGCCAGGAGCTGGAAGTGCGCTTCGCCGTGAAACTGCGGGTGCAGAACCCCAATGACACGGCCATCGACTACAACGGCGTGGCCCTGGACCTAGAGGTCAACGGCCGGCCGTTGGCGTCGGGGGTGAGCGATCAAAGCGGCTCCATCCCACGCTTTTCCGAGACGGTGCTAATGGTGCCGGTGAGTGTTTCGGCGTTTTCCTTTCTGCGCCAGACCCTGGGCCTGAGCCAGACCCAGAGCCTGAACAACCTGCCCTATGTGCTGCGCGGCAAATTGGCCGGCGGCCTGTTCGGCACGATGCGCTTTGTGGACCGTGGCACACTGGACCTTCCGAATACCGCGACTTGGTAAACGCCATGCAACCCAGCGGCAATTTCCCCACTGGGAAGTGGTGCGCTACCTCAATGCCTTGGTGCACTGGCAGTTGATCAGGACGCAAGAAGGCGAGTTTGTGGCGAGCGGGCTT
>JAFHKH010000753.1 GCA_016937595.1 Pseudomonas cedrina subsp. fulgida
GCCGCGTCCACCCGCCGCCACGGCACCGCGCAACGCTGCAGGGCGATTTCGATCATGCATGAGCCGGATTCATCAATGCCATAAAGCGTGTACACAGGCGTTGCTCCTTCAAGCGTGTTTTTAGAACAGCCCCATTTGCCCGCCGACCAGGGTGCTGAAGTCGTCATTCACGAACGGCAGGATCGCATCGGCCACCGGCTGCAATTGCCGGGTGACATAGTGATCGTAGTCGATGGGCGCTTGACGCACCTCCAACGGTTCCGGGCCGTTGACGCTGATCACGTAGCTGATCCAGCCGCCGCGCTGGTACTGGCGCGGGCGAGCCAGGCGGTCGTTGTAGTCATCCGCCAGGCGTGCGGCGCGCACATGGGGCGGCACGTTGCGTTCGTAGTCATCCAACCGGCGGCGCAGGCGTTTGCGGTAGATCAACAGCTCATCGAACTCGCCGCTCAGGGTACGGGCTACGTAGTCGCGTATGTAGTCCTGATGGGGCTGGCGATGGAAGATGCGTTGGTAGAGTTCCTGCTGGAACCGACGCGCCAGGG
>JAFHKH010000754.1 GCA_016937595.1 Pseudomonas cedrina subsp. fulgida
CCCTGCACAAAGCCAAGGCAACGGCAAACATCAGGTACAAGTGTTTACCGAGGCGCTGAATGCCGAGGCCAGCTACAAGCTGTTCGTCGAGAACAACCTGCGCCGCGCCCTCACCCAGAACGAGCTGGACGTGTTCTACCAGCCCAAGCTGTGCCTGCGCAGCGGCCGTCTGCTGGGCATGGAAGCGCTGCTGCGCTGGAATCACCCGGAAAAGGGCATGATCCGTCCCGACCAGTTCATCAGCGTGGCTGAGGAAACCGGCCTGATCATCCCCATCGGCAAATGGATCGCACGCCAGGCCTGCCGCATGAGCAAGCAATTGAGCGCCGCCGGCATGGGTAACTTGCAGGTGGCGATCAACCTGTCACCCAAGCAGTTCTCCGACCCGGACCTGGTGGCCTCGATTGCCACCATCCTCAAGGAGGAACGGCTGCCGGCCAACCTGCTGGAGCTGGAGCTGACCGAAGGCTTGCTGCTGGAAGCCACCGAGGACACGCGCCTGCAACTGGATCAACTGAAAAGCTTTGGCCTGACCCTGGCCATGGACGACTTCGGCACCGGTTACTCGTCGCTGAGCTATTTGAAAAAATTCCCCATCGACATCATCAAGATCGATCGCAGCTTCATCCACGAAATCCCGGACAACCAGGACGACATGGAAATCACCTCGGCCGTGATCGCCATGGCCCACAACCTCAAGCTTAAGGTGGTGGCCGAGGGCATCGAGACCGCCGAGCAGTTGGCCTTCCTGCGTCGGCACCGGTGCGACGTGGGCCAGGGCTACCTGTTCGACCGGCCGATTCCCGGCGCAGAGCTGCTCGAGAAGCTTAAACGCTACCCGCGCGGGCCAACCGCCTGACAGCGCGGCAACACTCGGGCACACTGACGGTCGGATTCCATACCTAACTCAACGCTGACTGGGAGGACTGATCATGGTCTTGCGCTCGGAAATTCTGGTGAACAAAAACGTGCTGCCGACTCAAGAACAAGCGCTGCCTGGCCGTGAAACCCCGATGACGTTGCCGGAGACTCACTTCGTTAACGGCAACCCGTTGCTGGGCCCTTTTACCGACGACGTGGGCTTCGCCATCTTCGGCCTGGGTTGCTTCTGGGGCGCGGAACGCAAGTTCTGGGAACGCGACGGCGTGGTCAGCACCGTGGTGGGTTACGCCGGCGGCTATACGCCAAACCCGACCTATGAAGAAGTCTGCTCGGGCCTGACCGGCCATAGCGAAGTGGTGCTGGTGGTGTACGACCAGGCCAAGGTGAAATACGAAGATTTGCTGAAGATGTTCTGGGAACTGCACAACCCCACCCAGGGCATGCGCCAGGGCAACGATATTGGCAGCCAGTACCGTTCGGTGATCTATGCAACCACGCCGGAGCAACTGGCGGCCGCCAAAGCCAGCGCCGACGCCTATCAAGCGCAACTGACCAAGGCGGCCTGGGCCAGATCACCACCGAAATCGACGAAGCGCCGACCGTATACTTCGCCGAGGCGTACCACCAGCAGTACCTGGCGAAGAATCCGCAGGGCTACTGCGGGATCGGCGGCACCGGCGTGACCTGCCCGATCTAAAGGCCAACACCATTCAAAATGTGGGAGCGGGCTTGCTCGCGAAAGCAGAGTGTCAGTCACCGGATGTGCCCACTGACACTGCGCGTTGCGAGCAAGCCCGCTCCCACATTTTTGACCGCGTTAATCAGCCCAGCATCGCCACATGCGCGGGATGGCTGGCCACACGCTGCAACCATGCCTGCACGGCCGGGTACGGCGTCAAATCAAACCCACCCTCATGCGCCACATGGGTATAGGCATACAGCGCGATATCGGCAATCGAATACTGTTCGCCCACCGGACGGCGTGGCC
>JAFHKH010000755.1 GCA_016937595.1 Pseudomonas cedrina subsp. fulgida
CGGGCTTGCTCGCGAATGGTCCAGACACTGCGGTCCCTCAATCCGGCTCACACCCCTTCAACACCAACCGAATAATCGTCAACGCCGCCGCTTCATAATCCGCCTCGTCCAGCTTGGCCTTGCCGGTCACCGCCGAGATCTGCCAATCGAAATCCGCGTACGTCTGCGTCGCCGCCCAGATGCTGAACATCAAGTGGTTGGGGTCGATCGGCGCGATCAGGCCGCGGTCCACCCAATGCTGGATGCACTCGATGTTGTGCTTGGCCTGGGCATTCAATTGCTCGACCTGATCTGCGCTGAGGTGCGGGGCGCCGTGCATGATTTCGCTGGCGAATACCTTGGAGGCGAAAGGCAGGTCGCGGGAAATGCGGATTTTCGAGCGGATGTAGTTACTCAACACGTCCTTGGGGTCGCCTTCCGGGTTGAACGGCGTGGAGGCGGCCAGGATCGGCTCGATAATGCTTTCGAGCACCTCGCGGTAGAGGTTGTCCTTGGATTTGAAGTAATAGTAGACGTTGGGCTTGGGCAGCC
>JAFHKH010000756.1 GCA_016937595.1 Pseudomonas cedrina subsp. fulgida
CCCGCTCCCACATTTTGGCTGTATTACAGTCAAATGTGGGAGCCGGGCTTGCCCGCGATAGCGCCAGATCAATCACTATCTGATCTCAGGGATAACCCAATACCTGCTTCACCACCGCCAGGTTCGCCTCGATCCAGCGCCGATCAATCGCCCCCCAATCGCGAATCCGATAGTGCCCCGCATGATTGCGCGCGCCCTCCTCCTGCTCGAACTCACACACGATATCCAAATCAGCCAACGCCGCAATCGTATCCTGGGCCGTACGCCGGGGCATGCCCGTCGCCTCGGTCAAGGCCGGCACACTGCTGGCCTGCCCGCTGTCGATCAAGTAGGCCACGTACAGGCGGCGATAGAAGCTGCTCTTGGTCTTGCTCACATCCATGGTCGGTCGCCTTGTGCGGTCAGGGTTTGCCCTGCAGGTCGCGATAAGTGAGGTACACGCGCAGGTCGAATTCCACCTGATGGTAGCCCGGCATCATGTGCTCACAGAGTTTGTAGAACGCCTTGTTGTGGTCCGATTCCTTGAAGTGCGCCAGCTCGTGCACCACGATCATGCGCAGGAATTGCGGCGCGGCTTCCTTGAACAGCGCGGCAATGCGGATCTCTTTCTTGGACTTCAGGTTGCCGCCCTGTACCCGCGAGATCGTGGTATGCAGGCCGAGGGCACGGTGCGTCAGGTCCAGGCGGTTATCGAATAGCACTTTGTCGATGGCCGGCGCATTGCGCAGGTGTTCCTGCTTCAAGGCCAGCGCATAGGCATACAGGGCCTTGTCACTCTGCACGGCATGGCGTTCGGGGTAGCGTTGCTCCAGGTAAGCACCCAACTGGTCCTTGGCGATCAGTTGGCGTACCTGCTCTTGGAGGGCTGCGGGGTAGGCCTGGAGATACTTCAGCGCGGTCATGGGGTCTGCAACAAGGTTCGGATGGGCGCCAGTGTAGCGAATTCAGCGCAGCCGGGCGCGCGACCAGTCGGCCACTTCAGCGGCCATCAGTGGGTCCGCCGCCAACGGGCCTTGCATAAACGCGCAACCATTGGCCTTGAGCCATTGGGCTTGCTCCTGGGTTTGCACCCCCTCAGCCACCACCGCCACGTTAAAATGCCCGCACAGCTCGATAATGCTGCGCGCCATCACCGTGTCCAGCGCAGAACCCGGCAGGCGCGCGACCAACTGCGGGTCGAGCTTGAGGGTGTCGAAGGCCAAGTCACGCAGATGCGCCAGGGAACAGTTGCCCAGGCCGAAGTCATCCAGGGCGGTCCGCACGCCGAGTTCACGCAGCAGCTTGAGCTGCTTGGTCGATTCCTCGAGGTTGTTCATCAAGCTCTCTTCGCTGATTGCCACTTCCAACTGGCGCCCTTGCAACCCATGTCGCTCGAGTACCTGCTGCAGTTGGTTCGCCAGGTTGGGCATACAAAACTGGTTGCGGCTCAAGCTCATGCTCAACACCAGCTCTTCATCGAAGATGGCCTGCCAGGCCTGGCGCTGGGCAGCGACCTGCTGGTAGATCCAGGTGCTCAGTTG
>JAFHKH010000757.1 GCA_016937595.1 Pseudomonas cedrina subsp. fulgida
AATTCGCCAAGGCTGGCGCTGGGGGGCAGGGTTTGCAGGGCGTCGGTCATGGCGCTGGCGACGATCATTTTGAAATGCGCGGCGTCTTGATGCAGGCCGAGCAGGATGTCGATTCATCGATCACCCCGACCAGTTCGCGGCCGTCCACCAGCACCGGCAGCTGTGAAACGTCCGCCAGGCGCATGCGCTGGAATGCGGTGAGCAGGGTATCGTCGGGGCTGACGCTGATCACGCGGCCGTCTTCGAAGCGCCGCGCGATCAGGTCGCGCAGGTCGCCGTAGTGTTTGTACCGCAGCAAACCCGCGTCATTCATCCATTGGTCGTTGTACACCTTGGACAGGTAGCGCGTTCCGGTGTCGCAGACAAAGGTCACGACGCGCTTGGGCGCGGTCTGTTCGCGACAGTAGCGCAGGGCGGCGGCCAGCAGGGTACCGGTGGATGAACCGCCCAGAATGCCCTCGGCCTTGAGCAACTGGCGGGCGTGATCGAAGCTTTCTTCATCGCTGATGGAGTAGGCGTGACGCACGCTGGACAAGTCGGCAATCGACGGGATGAAGTCCTCGCCGATGCCTTCCACCGCCCACGAACCGGGCGTTTCCAACTGGCCGCTGCGGCTGTACTCAGCCATCACCGAGCCGACCGGATCGGCGAGCACCATGGCCAACTCAGGCTGCACGCGTTTGAAAAAACGGCTCAGGCCCGTAAGCGTGCCGGCCGAGCCGACACCCACCACAATCGCGTCCAGGTCATGCTGGGTTTGCGCCCAGATTTCCGGCGCGTGCTGGTCTCATGGGCCAGCGGGTTGGCCGGGTTGTTGAATTGGTCGGCGAAGAACGAGTCGGGGATATCCTTGGCCAGGCGTGCGGCGACATCCTGGTAATACTCGGGGTGGCCCTTGCCCACATCCGAACGGGTGATATGCACCTCGGCACCCATGGCCTTCAGATGCAGCACCTTTTCCGTAGACATTTTGTCGGGCACCACCAGCACGACGCGGTAGCCTTTGGCCCGGCCGACCAGCGCCAGGCCCAGCCCGGTGTTGCCGGCGGTGGCTTCGATAATGGTGCCACCGGGACGCAGGCGACCGTCGCGCTCGGCGGCATCGATCATGGCCAGGCCGATGCGGTCCTTGATGGAACCACCGGGGTTTTGCGATTCAAGCTTGAGGAACAGCGTGCACGGGCCGGTATCGAACCGGCTGACCCGAACCAGCGGCGTGTTGCCGATCAGTTCGAGGACGGCGGGGCGGGAAAGGCTGGGCATGTCGTCACCTGAAGATGGAGGGGATGGACAGCAAACGGCAAAGCATTGAATCGACGATAGGCCGGGTTCGGGCTGGTCGCAACCGGATGGTCCGCAGGCTGTCTTTTTTTGGCGCATTGCCGGCCAGGTTTGCCCGTGGCGGGCTCATAGTCGATCAAATATGTGTGTGTCGAGCCCCAGCGAGGCGAAGGCGGCGGTACTGCTGGCATCTTCTTCGCCTGATCCACCGCTTT
>JAFHKH010000758.1 GCA_016937595.1 Pseudomonas cedrina subsp. fulgida
GCAAGCCCCCTCCCACAGGGGTTGTATCAGGTGTTTTTACTTAGCGGTCCACTCAGCGACGCGCTCAGGGTGCTTGGCGACCCAATCCTTGGCCGCGGCGTCAGGCTTGGCGCCTTCCTGGATAGCGAGCATGACTTCGCCGATTTCATCCTTGGAGGCCCACTGGAATTTCTTCAGGAAGGCTGCGACTTCCGGCGCTTTCTTCTCCAGGCCCTTGCTGCCGATGCTGTTGACGGTTTCAGCAGCACCATAAATCCCTTTTGGATCGTCCAGGAAACGCAGTTTCCACTTGGCGAACATCCAGTGCGGCACCCAACCGGTGACGGCAATGGATTCCTGCTTGTCTTCGGCACGAGTCAACTCGGCGATCATCGCCGCGCCCGAACTGGCTTGCAGTTTGTAATCGAGGCCGTACTGCTTGATGGCTTCGTCGGTCTTGAGCATCACGCCTGAACCGGCGTCGATACCGACGATCTTGTTCTTGAAGGTGGTGTCGGTCTTGAGGTCTTCGATGGACTTGGCCTTGACGTATTCCGGCACGATCAGGCCGATCTTAGCGTCCTTGAAGTTGGGGCCGTAGTCGACCACCTTGTCCTTGTTCTTGGTCCAGTACTCACCGTGGGTGACCGGCAGCCAGGCGGAGAGCATGGCATCGAGCTTGCCGGTGGCGACGCCCTGCCACATGATCCCG
>JAFHKH010000759.1 GCA_016937595.1 Pseudomonas cedrina subsp. fulgida
CCTGCACGTCGACGGCTGGTCGATACCCACTCACTTCTTGCCCACAAAACACTTATCGCTGTTTTCACAGCAGACGCAACAACTTAAGGCACCAACCATGCATCAACCGTTACTTGAAACAGCAAAGCTGCAGTTATGCCGGCATCCGTTATTTTCAGAAATAACTTCCCTGCGCAAGTTACAACTTTTTATGGAGAGCCATGTATTTGCCGTCTGGGATTTCATGACCCTCGCCAAACGCCTGCAGCAGGATTTGACCTGCACTCGCCTGCCTTGGCTGCCACCCGCAGACCCGCAAGCAGCACGCCTGATCAACGAGATCGTGCTGGCTGAGGAGTCAGACCTGCATCCGGGGCAGGGCTATTGCAGCCATTTCGAACTGTACCTGGAGGCCATGGCTGAAGTAGGCGCCCGCACCTTGCCTATCAACCGCTTTGTCGCGCTACAACGTCAAGGCGTGGAAGCCACTGCCGCCTTACGAGAGGTCGAGGTTCTTCCCGGCGTGGCTTGCTTCGTCAGCGGCACCTTGCACCTTGCGCTAAACGCACCGACCCATTGCGTGGCCGCAACCTTCCTGCACAGTCGCGAGCATGTCATCCCGGCGATGTTCACGCGCCTCCTGAACGCTCACGAGTGGGTCCGCCGCCAGGCGC
>JAFHKH010000076.1 GCA_016937595.1 Pseudomonas cedrina subsp. fulgida
GTGCGCGGCGTCCGCGGATGCGCGATGTCGTGGACAATCAGCGGATCTTCGCTGCGCAACTGCCCGGTGGCCGGGTTCAGGCAATACCCTTTCTCGGTCACCGTGAGCGTGACGATGCGAGTGTGGGGCGCGGCCATGCGCTGCAACAGTTGCTCCAGTTCATCGCCGCCCTCGCCCACATACAAGGCCTGGCGCACGACACCGATCTCACGCAGCGTCACCTGCTCGCGGTCGCGGTACTCGGCCACAGTGTAGCGCCCGTCCTGCGCGCGCAATTGATCGACCAGGCTGCGGTTCGAGCGCAGGTTCGCGCTGCACAATCCCCAGTCACTTGCGCCATGCCGATTGAGATGACGTTGCAGGTAGACCGCCTGGTGGGCGCGATGAAACGCCCCCAGGCCAAGGTGCACGATCCCGATCTCACGGGCAGTGCCGGCTGAGGGCACGCGGTTCACATTGGGCATCGACAGGCTCCTTTGATGCGTTATGGCCGGCTCAAGACCGAGGCGGGTTGCGCGCCGTGCAGCGGCGAATTCGCGCCGGTGTCCGCTGGCGACAGGGGTTTGACATAGCGAGCCACACACACGGCGCCAATCACGGTCAACAGTCCCGCCAACAGGAATGCACTGGTGAACGAACCGGTGAATTGCACCAGGAAGCCCGTCAGGGTCGGGCCGATGATGCCCGAGGTGTTCGCCAGGAAATGCATGAAGCCACTGACCCCGCCCACACGGGCGGCAGGCACCGTGTCCTGGATGATCGCCCAGTAGATGGCGCCGGTGAGATAAAGGAAGAACACCGCCAAGGCGACGAGAATGACCGCCGGATACAGGGTTTTGACCACGCCGGCAACGGCGATACACGCGGCACACAGCAACAGGCACGTCACCAGCACGACTTTGCGCGAGAACATCATCCGCCCGGTTTTCTTGAACACGAAGTCGGAAATGAAACCGCCCAGGGCCAGGCCGAGGAAACCCAGGACCCAGGGAATGACCGTGGCGATGCTCATGTCCTTGACGTTGAGGCCGTGGGCCATGGTCAGGTAGCTGGGAAACCAGGTCAGGAAGAAGAACAGCGTGTAGTTATAGGAGAAGAACGCCAGGGACGTGAACAGCACCGTGGGCTGCTTGAGGTAGTACCGCAGCGGGAACACCGTCTGCGCCGCCAGCTCGCTTTGGCCCTCGGCGCGCAGAATATCCTCGGCGCCCTGGCCTTCAGGCCGTTCCTTGACGAACTTGTACCACACCGCCGCCCAGACCAGGCCGATCACCATGATGATAATGAACGACACCTTCCAGCCGTAGGTGACGGCGATGAAGCCCACCACCGGCCCGGAAATGGCACCCCCCAACGGCGTGCCGGACATCGACGTGCCGATCGCGCGCGCCCTGCGCTTGGGGGTGTACCAGTTGTTGATCATCTTGCTCGTGGTCACGCTCAATGGCCCTTCACCCATGCCGAACAGGATGCGGATCAACACCAGCGAGGCGAAGCCAACCGTCAGCACGGTGAGACCGCTGAACAGCGACCACAGCACCATCGCCAGCAACAGCGTGGTTTTCGCGCCGTAGCGGTCGGCCGCCCAGCCGCCGATGAAATTGAACGCCGCATAGCCGACGAAGAAACTGCTGAAGATCATGCCCATTTCACCCGTCGAAAGACCGTAGTCCTTCTGGATGAAAGGCGCGGCAACGGACAATGCCGAGCGATCCAGGTAATTGATGACGCCCGCCAGGAACAGCATGATGATGATTAATGTGCGACCTTGACCAAACATTGGAACCTCCCGCTTTTTGTGTTTATTCGGTGAGGGTGCCCGTGTGGGCACGCGTGTCTACGGATGACTAGGGATGCGCGCCGCTCAGTTCCACAAGAACCTTGCGGGTTTGCTCGGGGTGGTTTTCGATCAGGTCGATGGCCCCCGGCATCTCGTCGAAACTCACGCGGTGACTGATCATGTCCTGGACGCGCAATTTGCCGCTGGCGATCAGTTCGATCACCTTGGGGAACTTGCGATTGTTCAGGCGCGAGCCCACCAGCGTCAGTTCTTTCTTGATCACTTCCAACTGCACCAGGTCGCTCGGCACGGTGTTGAACCCCAACAGGCCGATGCGGCCCGCCGGCGAGGCCAGGCGCACCATCTGCGCATCAGCGCGGGGATGCAGGCGGCGTCGACGATCAGCGGCACGCCTTCACCGTCGGTCAATTCGCGCATGGTTGCCTCGACGTCCACGTCCTTGCCATTGAGCGTGCGGCTGGCGCCCAACGCCTTGGCGGTCTCCAGGCGGGTGTCGATGACATCAGTCACGGTGATGTCGGTCAGCCCCAGCGCGCGCGCCATCTGCACCAGGGTCAGGCCGATCACGCCCGCGCCGTAGATCAGCAGGCTGTCGCCGGGATGGGGCTGCATGCGGTCAAGCACGTTGAGCGCGATGGAATACGGTTCCACCAGCGCCGCGTGGCTCAACGACATCGAGTCAGGCAAGCGGTGGGCATTGGCGGCCGGCACGCAGACCTGCTCACTGAAACCGCCGTCGCGGTGTACGCCAATCACTTGCAGCCGCGTGCAGATGTTCGGCCGGTTGATCCGGCAGGGATAACAGGTGCCGCAACTGATAACCGGGTCGACGCACACGCGGTCACCGACCTTGAGGCTTTCAACGCCCTCGCCCACTTCGCGCACCAGGCCGGAAAACTCATGCCCGGTCACCCGCGGGAATTGCACAAAGGCGTTTTGCCCGTGGATGATGTGCATGTCCGAGCCACAAATACCGGCGTAGGCGACGTCTACCATGACTTCACCTGGGGCCACTTGCGGCACCTGGACCTGTGCAAGGCCGAATTCAAAAGGTGCTCTTACTTGAAAAGCTTTCATCGGGTATCTCCAGCCAGGGTGAGTGGCGCCCTGTGTGCTTGTCGTTATTGATCGGTGAAACCGCGTTTACCAGTGCCAGAGCGTGCCGTCTTCCAGGCGATTGACCGGCAGGCTGGCGCGCTTGTAGGGGTATTTCGCCGCCAGGCTCTCGTCGATGTCGACGCCATGCCCCGGCGTTTCGCCGGGCGTGAAGTGCCCATCCTCGAAGCGATAGGCATGGGGGAACACTTCGTCGATACGTTCGTCGTGGGGCATGTGCTCCTGAATGCCGAAGTTGGGCACCCAGGTATCGAAATGCAGCGCCGCGCCCATGCACACCGGCGACAGGTCGGTGGCGCCATGAAAGCCGGTGCGTACTTGATAGAGCGCCGCAAAGTCAGCAATGCGACGCACATGGGTGATGCCGCCGGCGTGTACCAGGGTGGCGCGGATGTAATCGATCAACTGCTCCTGAATCAGCTCGCGGCAGTCATGGATGGAGTTGAACACTTCGCCCACCGCCAGCGGCGTGGTGGTGTGCTGGCGGATCAGGCGGAAGGCTTCTTGATTCTCGGCCGGGGTGCAGTCTTCAAGCCAGAACAGGTTGAATGGCTCCACGCCTTGCCCAGGCGCCCCGCTTCAATCGGCGTGAGGCGATGGTGCACGTCGTGCAAGATGTGCAAATCGTCACCGAAACGCTCGCGGACGGCGGCGAACAGCTTGGGCACATGGTTCAGGTATTTGGCGGTGTCCCACACATGTTCGGCGGGCAGGTCACTGTCGGCGGGTTCGTAACGTTCACCGCTGCGCTTGGCCACGCCATAGGTGGTGGCGATGCCCGGAATCCCGCACTGCACGCGCACCGCCTTGTAACCCAGCTCGACATGCCGGGCCACTTCGTCCAGGCACCCTTCGATGTCCTTGCCGGTGGCATGCCCGTAGACCATCACGCGTTCGCGGCTTTTGCCACCGAGCAACTGGTACAACGGCATTTGCGCGGCCTTGGCCTTGATGTCCCACAGTGCGACGTCCACGGCGGCAATCGCGGTCATGGTCACCGGGCCTCGGCGCCAGTAGGCACCGCGATACAGGTACTGCCAGATGTCCTCGATGCGCTGGGCGTCGCGGCCGATCAACGCCGGCAGCACGTGTTCTTCCAGGTAGGCGACCACCGCCAGTTCGCGGCCATTCAAGGTCGCATCACCGATGCCGTAAATGCCCGAATCGGTGACGATTTTCAACGTGATCAGGTTGCGCCCCGGACAGGTAACGATCACGCGCGCTTCAATGATTTTCATCAGGTCAGGCCTCTACGACAGAAGAATAAGAAGGCAGGCTCATGCCCGGCATGGCGGCCTTGGGGATCAGCGCACCGCGATGCTGGACGACCTGGGCCGCCAAGCGATGGCCCCAGCGCGCCGCCAGCGGTGGGTCACCGCCTTGCAGGCGCACGCCAGGTACGCCGCACTGAAGGAGTCGCCCGCCGCCGTGGTGTCAACGACCTGCCCCACCGGCTCGGCGGGCACTTGGAAACGACCTGAATCACACTGCACCAGGCACGAGGCCGCGCCGCGCTTGAGCACGATTTCACCCACGCCGAACGCGGCGTAAGCGTGGAATAACACCTCGACATCGGCATAACCGAACAGCGCCGCGTCGTCTTCCCAGGTAATCAGCGCCAGGTCAGTCAGGCACAGCATGTCGACGTAGGCCTGGCGCGCCGCCTGGGCATCGGGCCAGAGATGGGGCCGGTAGTTGTTATCGAAGACGATGCGCGTGCCGGCCTCGCGCGCCAGGCGCAGGACGTGCATCAGCCGCTCGCGGCCATTGGGCGTCAGAATCGCCAGGCTGATGCCACTCAGATAGAGGTAGTCGTAACCAGCAAGGGCCTGCAACACCGCGTCGGCTTCAGGGCCGTCGAACAGGCTTCGCGCCGCGGCTTCGCCCCGCCAATACAAAAAGCGTCGTTCGCCCTGGGCATCGGTCTGGATGAAGTACAACCCCGGCAGCGCGTCCTTGATGACGCGCACGTGGTGATCGCCGACGCCTTCATCGCGCCACGACTGACGCATGGCACCGCTGAAGCTATCGGCGCCAATGGCCGTCACATAATCCACGGCAACTCGGGCAGCCGGGCTCAACCGGGTCAGGTAGACCGCGGTATTGAGCGTGTCGCCGCCGAAGGTCTGGCAAAAACCCGAGGCAGGTTCGCCGCGCATTTCGATCATGCACTCGCCAACCAGCGCAATTTTTACGCGCGGGTGCGACAGGGTTTGCGGGCATTGCCCTGGAATCGCGTTCATCACTGGCGCCTTTGTTATTTTTAAAACGGCGTTTCATTTTTACTGACTGGGCCTGAGTTTTAATCAGATTGGCGACAGCGTCAAGAAAAATGAAACAGCGTTTTGATTCGCCAACGTATATCCTTGGGTTTTCCGTTTCCGTTGGAGCCTTCATGGACAACAGCACCCTCCAGAACAACGAACTGGTTTCCGCCGTCGCCAGGACCATGGCCGTGCTTGAAGCGCTGGCCGAGCATCCAGAGGAAAGCGGCGTGTCGCAAATCGCGCAAAAACTGGACATGTCCAAAAGCACCGTCTACCGGTTCTTGCAGTCCCTCAAGGCGCGCGGCTACGTGGTGCAGGATGCCGAGGATCGCTATCGGCTCAGCGTCCGGCTGTTTGAACTGGGCGCCCAGGCCCTGCCCCACCTGGACATCGTCCGCGAGGCGGAACCGGGCATGCGTCGCATCAATGAACTGACTGGGGAGACTGTGCACCTGGGCATTTTCGACGAAGGCAGCATCGTCTACGTGCACAAGATCGACTCCAAGTACAACCTGCGCATGTACTCGCGCATCGGCCGACGCGCGCCGCTGTATTGCACCGGGATCGGCAAGGTGCTCATGGCGTGGCTGGACCAGCCGGAGCTGATCGCCCACTTGCAGGAAGAAAGTTTCGAACGGCGTACCGCCAACACCCTGGTCAGCATCGAGGCGTATCTGCAAGAGCTGGAAGTGGTGCGCGCCCAGGGTTATGCCGAAGACCATGAAGAATTCGAAGACAATATGCGCTGTCTGGCCGCGCCGATCCGCGACCGTTTTGGCCACGTGATCGGCGGAATGAGCGTGTCATTCCCCTGCTTTCGGTTTCGCGAAGAACTCAAGCAGGACTACGTCAATCGGCTGATGGAAGCCACGCAGCAGATTTCCCGGCAATTAGGCTGGCCTGCGCAAGCGCTGATGTAGCTCACCGGTTGCGGCCGGCAGACAGGGCTCGATCCGCTGGCCGCGGCAGCGAAGCGACTGCGCAATGCAGGCGTGAGGCCGAGGAATATGAGTGATTGCAACGTTGAGCGGGATGGGATCCATATTTTTTGAACGTAGCCACCTTCCATGAATCTCCTAGACGAGAGAGCATGCAGCTCCGGATAATGGCTTTAAGCCAGTAATGCGTCGTGTGCGTTTGGAGTAAAAAATGGTCGATTTCAAACAACAGCTTCCCGCTTCGATTGTTCGCCAGGCCGACAAGATCATGGCGGAAATTCAAAGGTCCGGATCGATGATCATGGCGGTCAAGGCCGGCGCCAGAGCGAACGGTTTTGTGCTGGGCCTGCAGTGCTCGGCCAGCATCACGGACGATGCGGCGCAGTTGCTTCAAACCGAATTCGATAATTCCACCGAAATAAAGCTCAAGGAGCTTTCGGTCTGGTCCGCCCCCCAGCATTGAACGCGTGAGTTCATGGGCCGATTTCCGGGCGCCTCGCAATGGCATTCAGTTAAGCGCAGATCCTCTGTGGGAGCGGGCTAGCCCGTGATAGCGGTGGGCCAGCCAACATCAATGTTTGCTGGACTGACGCCTTCGCGAGCAAGCCCGCTCTTATCAAACATAAAATAACTTACTGATTTTTAAGAGTTAAAATTTCACCCTCAAATCTTGAATCTCGCGGAAGCTATTTAAGGCGACCAAGTTCTTGGATTGGAATGAGTACATATCCATTCCTGCGGTAACGGCCGCTTAGGGTTCCGCTCTTACAGCGGGTCACTTTTGGAAGAGCGCCAAAAGTAACCAAAAACGCTTCGCCCCAACACTCGGCACCTCGCCTAGGCTCGGTGTGCCCTCACTCCGGCTTTGGAGCGTGGGCCGCCGCGATGGGCCATCCTTGGCC
>JAFHKH010000760.1 GCA_016937595.1 Pseudomonas cedrina subsp. fulgida
GGTGACCACGCCCCGGCGCAGCGCGGCCAGGTCGCGGGAGCCGGTGACAATATTGTCCAGGTCCAGCAGCAGTTTTTCCATGGGCCCGCGAGCTTCCTGGCCGGCGGCGGTAATGCTGACATGGCGCGGGCTGCGGTCGAGCAGGGCGACGCCGAGCCAGTCTTCCAGTTGCTGCACTTGGACAGTGAGCGCCGAGGGCGACAGGTGCAGCTCATGGGCCGCCTTGGTGAAACTGCCGGTGCGCGCCACCGCAAGAAAGGCCTGAATGTGTTGGATGCTGTTCTTCATTTTGTTTTTCCGAATGCCAGCAGGTGAATATTCCAATTTACAAAGACTACCCCGCTTCCAATACTCCAGGGAAAACAATAACCGGCCACCAAGGCCGCTCTGGAGTAACCCATGCTCGCAACCCTGGGTGTCATCACCATCCTGTGCCTGCTCGCTGCCGTCATGAGCAAACGCCTCTCGCCACTGGTAGCCCTGATCGCCTTGCCGATCATCGCCGCGCTGCTCGGCGGGTTCGGCCTGCAGACCAGCGCTTTCATCATCACCGGTATCAAGAACGTCGCCCCCGTGGTGGGCATGTTTGTGTTCGCGATCCTGTTTTTCGGGATCATGACCGATGCCGGCATGCTCGACCCCATCATTGATCGAATCCTGCGCACAGTAGGGACGCGTCCTACACGGATTGTCGTGGGTACCGCGACCTTGGCGCTGCTGGTACACCTCGATGGCTCCGGCGCGGTGACCTTTCTGGTGACCGTGCCGGCCATGCTGCCCTTGTATACGCGGCTGGGGATCGATAAACGCATCCTCGCGTGTGTCTGTGCGATGGCGGCCGGGGTCAACTTCCTGCCCTGGACCGGCCCGGTGCTGCGTTCCTCGGCGGCCTTGCATGTGCCGGTGGCGGACCTGTTCCAGCCGCTGATCCCGGTGCAGATCGTCGGCCTGATCTTTGTCTTCGCCTGTGCCTGGTGGCTGGGCTATCGCGAGGAAAAACGCCTGGGCCTCGGTGCCGGTTCCAGCGTGGACGCCATGCCGCAGCGGGTGCTCAGTGAGGACGACATCAAGCTGCGTCGCCCGCGGCTGTTCTGGGTCAACCTGAGCCTGACGGTGCTGGTCATGGTGGTGATGATCGCCGGCTGGTCGACCCGGTGGTGATGTTCATGCTTGGTACGGTGAGCGCGCTGTGCATCAACTACCCGAACGTCGACGCCCAGCGCGCGCGTATCGACGCGCATGCCAAGACCGCGCTGACCATGGCCAGTATCCTGCTGGCGGCCGGGGTGTTCACCGGCATCATGCAGGGTACCGGCATGCTCAAAGCGATTGCCGAAGTGGCGGTGGCGCAGATCCCGGCCGGCCACGGCAAGTTGATCCCGGCGGTGGTGGGCTTCATTTCCATGCCATTGAGCATGCTGTTCGACCCCGATTCCTACTATTTCGGCGTGATGCCGGTGATCGCCGAGGTCGGCAAGGCCCTGGGCGTCGATCCGCTGCAAGTGGCCCAGGCCTCCTTGCTGGGCGTGCACACCACCGGTTTCCCGGTCAGCCCGCTGACCCCCGCGACCTTCCTGCTGGTGGGCCTGTGCAAGGTCGAATTGGCCGATCACCAGCGTTTCACTATTCCGTTTCTGTTTGCCGCGTCGGTGTTGATGACCCTGACCGCGTTGCTCCTGGGAGTTATCTGATATGAAAACCTTGCGTATCGGTTCCGGCGCCGGCTATTCCGGCGACCGTATCGAACCTGCCGTGGAGTTGGCCGAGCAGGGTGACCTGGATTACCTGGTGTTCGAGTGCCTGGCTGAACGCACCATTGCCCTGGCGCAACAGGCGCGGATCAGCGATCCCGACGCTGGGTACGACCCCTTGCTCAGCGAGCGCATGCGCCGTGTGTTGCCCTTTGTGGGCGTGCAGGCCGGGCGGCGCCGTCTGCGGGTGGTGACCAATATGGGCGCGGCCAACCCGCTGTCGGCGGCCATTGAGGTGCGGCGGATCGCCGCGCGCTGGGCCTTGATCTCAAGGTGGTCGCTGTGGTCGGCGAGACGTGTTGACGGTGCTCCAGCCCGATTTTCTACTGGATAACGGCCACAGCGTCGGCGCCTTGGGCGAGCGGCTGATTTCGGCGAATGCCTACCTGGGCGCCGACGGCATCCTGCAGGCGTTGCGCGCCGATGCCGACGTCGTCATTACCGGCCGCGTGGCCGACCCCTCGCTGTTCCTGGCGCCGCAGATGTTTGAATTCGGCTGGGCGGCGGATGACTGGCAACGCCTGGGGCGCGGTACGTTGGTGGGGCATTTGCTTGAATGTGCCGGGCAAGTCAGCGGCGGGTATTTTGCCGACCCTGGTTACAAGGACGTGGATGACCTGGCGCGCCTGGGCTTCCCCTTGGCTGAAATCAATGCCGACGGTGAAGCGGTGATCACCAAGGTCGCCGGCAC
Organism: Pseudomonas cedrina subsp. fulgida; assembly: GCA_016937595.1. Lineage (GTDB taxonomy): Bacteria > Pseudomonadota > Gammaproteobacteria > Pseudomonadales > Pseudomonadaceae > Aquipseudomonas > Aquipseudomonas fulgida. The sequence goes on from JAFHKH010000760.1 coordinate 2,443, forward strand.
CGGCGGGCGGATCAGCCGTGCCACCTGCACTGAACAGCTTATCTACGAAGTGCACGACCCGGCCGCCTACCTCACGCCGGATGTGACGGCGGACTTTTCCCGGGTGGGGTTTGTCGAGGAGGGCGTCGACCGCGTGCGCGCCCAGGGCGCCGCCGGGCGTGCGCGGCCTGAGCAGTTGAAGGTCAGCGTCGGTTATCTGGACGGGTGGATCGGTGAAGGGCAGATATCCTACGGCGGCCCTGGTGCGGTCGCGCGGGCGCAACTGGCACGGGAGGTGGTGCTCAAGCGTCTGGAATTGATCGGCGTGAAGCTGCAGGACCTGCGCGCCGAGCTGATCGGCATGGACTCGCTCCACGGCCCGCGCAGCAGCGTCGAACCCTGGGAAGTGCGCCTGCGCGTGGCCGCGCGTTGCGAAGAACGCAGCGAAGCCGCGCGTGTCGGCAATGAAGTTGAAACCCTCTACACCAACGGCCCATCGGGCGGCGGCGGCGCGAGCAAAAGCGTACGCCAGGTGGTGGCGGTGGCGTCGTTGCTGCTGCCGCGTACTGTGGTCAACCCGAGGATCGAAGCATGAAGCTGCACACGCTGGCCCATTCCCGCACCGGGGATAAGGGCGACACCTCGAATATCTCGATCATTGCCTATCGCGCCGAGGATTATCCGTTGCTGTGCGAACACTTGACGGCCGAGCGCGTGGCCGAGTTCTTTGCCGGCTTGCTGGAGGCCGGCGCGGCGCCGGTGCGGCGCTATGAGTTGCCCAATGTGCAGGCACTGAACTTTGTGCTGCCGGGAATCCTGCGCGGTGGCGTCACGCGTTCGCTGGCGCTGGATGCCCATGGCAAGTGCCTGGGTTCGGCGCTATTGGCTTTGGACATCACTCCACTGTAGGAGCGAGC
>JAFHKH010000761.1 GCA_016937595.1 Pseudomonas cedrina subsp. fulgida
TGGCCTTTGCCTTGCTGCGTCGCCACGGGGGAGAACGGCTGGATCGTGCGTTGATCCTGGTAGTGATATTGCTGTGTGTGATCAAGTCGATTCAATACCTGTATGCGGGCACCCTTGCGTTCGCCAGCGCCGAGCGAACGCTGGACCCTGACCTGTTGCTCTCGGGCTTTTCCAACAAGCGTTTCTACGGTCAGTTCCAAACGTTCACGTTGCCACTGCTGGCGCTGCCCTTGTTGATCCCTGCGCTTTCCCGCTCACTCAAGGTGTGGGTGTTCGCATTGCTGTGCGTGTGGTGGCTGATCGCGATCGGCGGTGGCACGCGTGGCACCTGGCTTGGCATGGGCGTGGCGGGCGTGGTGTTGGCGTTACTGGGGCCGTGGGGGCGGCGCTGGCTGGGTTGGCAATTGGCCGCCTTGCTGGGCGGGCTGCTGCTGTATTGGCTGGTGTTTACAGTGTTGGCGGATCACCTGGAGATCGTGGTCGCCAATGGCGCCAGTGATCGCCTGACCACCTCCCTGTCGGGGCGCGGTCCGATCTGGTGGCAGGGCTGGCATATGCTCACTGAGCGGCCCTGGCTGGGCTTCGGTCCGATGCATTTTGCCGATATTGCCAACAAGATCGCGGCACATCCCCATCAGGCCGTCCTGCAATGGGCCAGTGAATGGGGTGTGCCATCGGCCGTGTGCGTTGCCTTGTTGGCGTGGCGTGGGGGCTGGGCCACGTTCGGCGTGCTGCGTGAACGTGCGTTGAGCGCCGAACGGGCAGACCTGCTGCGCCTGTGCTTGTTTGCCGCCGTGGTCGGCGCACTGGTGCAGTCCATGGTCGATGGTGTGATCGTGATGCCCAACTCCCAGGTCTGGCTGGCGCTGGTGGTAGGCTGGTTGATGGGGCTGCACGCATGGCGCACATTGCCCACCGCTGCAATGCCCATGGCCTGGGCTGCGTGGAAAACCCTGGGTGTGCTGGCCGTTGGTCTGTTGATTTTTATTGCCGCGCGCGATGTCCCTCACATCAAGCAAGCGCAGCAGCAGTACCTGAACAGCCATGACGGTTTGCTGCAACCCCGCTTCTGGGCCCAGGGCGTTATCGCCCGCTGACGGTGGTAAGTTGCCGGACGCCCGATGCGGTGCTAGCTTTAGCCCACCGCCCGTGTAGCTCAGCCGGTAGAGCAGCGCACTCGTAACGCGAAGGTCGCAGGTTCGATTCCTGTCTCGGGCACAAACGCAACAAACGCAGCACCGTTTCAAAGGCACTGTTTTCAGATGATCCCAGAATGGTTCTGAAGGCCAGACGAGCCGGCATGTGAGCTTGCTCTTTTGTATCTGCGCAACCTTGATGACCCAGATGCATCCCCATTCCTCGATCTAAGAGAACGCACATGACCACGACTGAAATGACCCAGCAGGCACGGCACGAAGAAGCTCTCAATAAGTACCTTGAGGCCACGCCGCAGCTTAAGGAAGAGATCAAGGACCTGAGCGCCGACGATCAGCGCGACCAGATTCAGTGGGCATTCGAGGACGAGGCCGAGAGCCAGAGCCTTCAGCCTTGGGAGCTGACCCTCAAGTACACCTCGACACCGGAAGAATTCGAAACGGCACGGCTGGCCTTGCACAAAGAAGCGGCCGAGGTGCTGGGCGTCGAATGGGAAGAATATTGCGAAATGAATAACCTGGTGGTTTAAAAGCAGCCCTGCAGGAGCGAGCAAGCTCGCTCCTGCA
>JAFHKH010000762.1 GCA_016937595.1 Pseudomonas cedrina subsp. fulgida
CTTCTGACGCTCGGTGTAGTAACCCGCCGCGCCACCCGCCAAGGCACGCCGGCGGCACCGATGGCGGCGTTACGGCCACGTTTTTCTTTGTCGCCGGTCAACGCACCGAGCAATGCACCGCCCGCCGCGCCAATGGCCGCGCCGGTCACGACCGACTGGGTCATGTTCGAATCGGTCGCGCGCAAGTGCTGCACCGGCTCGTAGCAGTTGGGGTAGTACTCGACCTTGGTGCTCGACGCGACCTTGGAGGCCGGCGACGTGGCGCAACCGGTCAGCACCGTGCTGAAGCCGGCCGCGATCAGCAGCAAGTGACGCTTGGAAACCGCCTTACGGGAAAAAAGCATAGGTGTGTTCTCGTTTTAAGTTTGACTTGCCCAGTACGGCCCACCGCCGCCTGAGTCCCTTCCAAGCTCGCCAGACAGCCAGCGGTCATCGCTGACCGCTCGCTGCGAGCAATTCCTTCAAGATCGTTGCCGGGTCGGCCCGCTGTTGCTTGCGGTAGTTGCCGACATGGCGAACGAACAGTGTTGCGCGCGTCACCAGGCTCTTGCCGAGCACCGGCTTGCGATCCAACTCTTCCTTGATCCGTTGAAACTGTGCCTGGATCACCGCATCGGTATAGCGCGTGCCCGTGGCCAGGTTGTCGATATAGATTGCCACCGCGCCGTCGAGCGCGCTGCGGCCATTGGCGATGGCCATGTCGAACAGCTTCGCGCTGGGCTCATCCTTCGCGTCGATGGCCTGCTGGCGGCTCTTTTGCAGGTTGGCCAGGCGAATGTTGTAGTTGGCGATGGTCTCGGCCACCAGGGCGGCCGATTGAATCAGGTTGCCCGCCGCCTCTTCGCGTTGCTGGGCGATCAGCGAGACGTTGCGCTTGAGTTCTTCGTTGACCAGCCCCAGCTCGGCTTGCAGCTTGGGGTCGACGCTGGCGGCGATGATGCTGTCCAGGCGCTTGGTCGGGTCCTGGGCGTCGTCGATGGCGTCGGTCAGCGACGCCAGGCGGCCCTCTTTCTGCCACTGGGCGAACAGTTCCTTGTAGCGCGAGCGCGGCGCCGACAACGCGCCAATCGCCACGCGAAAACCGGTGGTCTCGTTGCTTTGCTCAGTGCCGTCGGCGGCGAACAACGGGTATTCGCGGCGCATGCCGGTGAACAGCGTGCCCTCGCCCTCCAGGTAGTTGCCGCCCTTGACCACAAAGCCACCGTAGGTGCCCTGGCGCGCCCGGCGTGTACCAGTTGGAAGGACTCCTGGACCATTTCCGCGGCGTTGCCGATCACATCGAACATACCGGATCGGGTTCGGCAACTTGGTGCCGATGGGCATCAGCCGCGCGGCCTGGCCGGTGCCGCCGGCCACCTGGTTGAACACCGCGTAATCGCCGAGCGGGCCGTCGCTTT
>JAFHKH010000763.1 GCA_016937595.1 Pseudomonas cedrina subsp. fulgida
CTCGGCGCGGACTTCCTCAAGCAACTGCTGCCGGACGCCGTTGTCGCCATCAGCGACCCGAGCTGGGAAAACCACCGTGCGCTGTTCGAAACCGCCGGTTTCCCGGTGCAGAACTACCGCTACTACGACGCCGCCACCCACGACGTCAACCGTGCCGGCTGCTCGAAGACCTCAACGCCCTGCCGCCACAGTCCATCGTGGTGTTGCACGCGTGCTGCCACAACCCGACCGGCGTCGACCTGAGCCCGGCCGACTGGCAGAACGTGCTGGACGTGGTCAAGGCCAGGAACCTGGTGCCGTTCCTCGACATGGCCTACCAGGGCTTTGGCGACGGCATCCATGAAGACGCCGCCGCGGTACGCCTGTTCGCTGAGTCAGGCCTGACCTTCTTTGTGTCCAGCTCGTTCTCCAAGTCGTTCTCGCTGTACGGCGAACGCGTGGGCGCGCTGTCCATCGTCGGCGACTCCAGGGAAGAAAGCGCGCGCATCCTGTCCCAGGTCAAGCGCGTAATCCGCACCAACTACTCCAACCCGCCGACCCATGGCGCGGCGATTGTCGCAGCGGTGTTGAACAGCCCGGAACTGCGCGCCCAATGGGAAGCCGAACTGGCCGAAATGCGCCTGCGCATCCGTGGCATGCGCGAGCAGATGGTCGCCGAACTGGCCAAGGCTGCGCCGGGCCACGACTTCAGCTTTGTCGGCCGCCAGCGCGGCATGTTCTCCTACTCCGGCCTGAGCGTTGAGCAAGTCACCCGTTTGCGCAGCGAATTCGGCATCTACGCACTGGATACCGGGCGTATCTGCGTGGCGGCGTTGAACCAGTCGAACATCAACGCGGTCACACAGGCAATCGTTCAGGTGCTGTAAACCGGCGCTGTTGCACAAGGAGGGGAAGCCGATGGCTTCCCCTTTTTCGTCGGCAGCCCCTAGACTGAACCTCGACCGCCCCTTTGCTGCGAGAACCCTATGAGAAACGACGACCTGGACCTGCGTGCCGACCGCGACGAACTGCACGACTACGCTCCACGCGCCCCACACGTGAAACGTCAGAAAAGCCTGGTGCTGCAAGTGGCGCTGGGGGTGTTTCTGGGTGGGTTGGCGCTGTGGCTGGTGCAGTTGGGCGCGACGGCGATCATGGCGAAGCTTGCCATGGGTACCCTGCAATTTGGCGGCTGATAAAGATCAACTGTGGGAGCGGGCTTGCTCGCGAAAGCGGTGGATCAATTACGCATGCATGCCTGGCA
>JAFHKH010000764.1 GCA_016937595.1 Pseudomonas cedrina subsp. fulgida
AACGCCGAATCGAACTGACCGGCCAACGCACCGAATTGCCGCCGACCCTGGATGACCCACTGCGCTGGAAATACCAGATCGTCGGCAACTACCACCTCAACGGAGTGCTTTGATGTCCCGTGAAATCCGCTTGAATGCCTTCGACATGAACTGCGTCGGCCACCAATCTCCTGGCCTGTGGGCACACCCGCGCGACCGTTCGTGGCAGTACAAGGACCTGGAATACTGGACCGACCTCGCCAGAATCCTCGAGCGCGGCAAGTTCGACGGCCTGTTCATCGCCGACGTGCTGGGCATCTATGACGTGTACAACGGCACCGGCGACGCAGCGATTCGCCAGGCGACCCAGGTGCCGGTCAACGACCCGCTGTCGTTGATCGCGCCGATGGCCTTGGTCACCGAACACCTGGGTTTCGGCCTGACGGCGTCGTTATCGTTCGAGCATCCGTACCCGTTCGCACGTCGCCTTTCCACCCTCGATCACCTGACCAAGGGCCGCATTGGCTGGAACATCGTCACGTCTTACCTGGAAAGCGGCGCCAAGAACCTCGGCCAGACAGCCCAGACCGAACACGACGCGCGCTACGACTATGCCGAGGAATACCTGCAGGTTTGCTACAAACTCTGGGAGGGCAGTTGGGAGGAGGGCGCCGTGCTGCGCGACCGCGAGCGCCGGATTTTCAGCGACCCGAGCAAAATCCATGAGATCCGCCACATCGGCAAACACTTCCAGGTGCCTGGTATTCACCTGTGCGAGCCGTCGCCGCAGCGTACGC
>JAFHKH010000765.1 GCA_016937595.1 Pseudomonas cedrina subsp. fulgida
CGTCGCCGCAGCGTACGCCAGTGCTCTACCAGGCCGCGCGTCGAGCCGTGGCAAGCAGTTTGCCGCCGAGCAGGCCGAGTGCGTGTTCGTCGCCGCGCCGTCCAAGGTGCTGCTGAAAAAGACCGTCGCGGATATCCGCCGCCGTGCCGCCGAGGCCGGCCGTGATCCGAAGAAAATCCTGATCTTCAACTTGCAGACCGTCATCGTCGGCGAGACCGACGCCAAGGCCAAAGCCAAGTTCGACGACTACAAATCCTACGTCAGCTACGAAGGCGCCATGGCGCTGATCTCCGGCTGGACCGGCATCGACTTCAGTCGGTTCAAGCCGGACGAGCCGCTCAAGCATGTGCACACCAACGCCATTCAATCCGCCGTCGAAGCGTTCTCCACGGCGGACCCGAACAAGGTCTGGACGCCGAACGAACTGGCCGACTGGGTCGGCATCGGCGGCTTCGGCCCCTTGTTTGTCGGCGTCCGCAAACCGTGGCGGACCTGTTGCAGGAATGGGTTGAAGAGACCGATGTGGACGGCTTCAACCTGGCGTATGCACTGACTCACGAGACCTTTATCGACGCCGTCGACCTGCTGGTGCCGGAGTTGCAGAAGCGCGGTGTGTACAAGACCGAATATGCCAAAGGCACGTTGCGCGAGAAGTTGTTCGGCGATGGCCCACGTTTGGCCCCGAACCATCCGGGCGCCGGCTACCGCGACCTGTCGAGTTCACACACAACCCATGTGGGAGCGGGCTTGCTCGCGAATGCAAACTGACATTCAACATTGATATTGACTGAACCACCGCTTTCGC
>JAFHKH010000766.1 GCA_016937595.1 Pseudomonas cedrina subsp. fulgida
GTCACGTGACGTTGTTAAAACAACCCGGTCCTACCTGCGATGTAGGCCAAATTCGATTTGGAATGCAGTCAATGTGGGATCGGGTTTTCAATTCAAGAGGGTGTAATCAGACCCAGTGGTGGATCGGCCAGCCGGCCTTTTCGGCGTGCTCGCGCAACACCGGGTCCGGGTTCACCACCTGGGGGTGATCGACCTTGAGCAGCAACGGCAGATCATTGCGCGAATCCGAATAGAAATACGCGCCCTCCAGGGTTTCACCTTCCTGCTCCAGCCATTCCAGCAACCGCGTGATCTTGCCTTCACGATAGGTCAGTACGCCGGCCGTGCGCCCGCTGTACACGCCATGGCTGACGTCAAGGTTGATCCCCAGCACTTCATCGATGCCGATGCGCGCCGCAATCGGCGTGACCAGGTGCGTGCCCGATGCGGAGATCACCAGGATCCGGTCACCGTTGGCGCGGTGACGGGCGATGGTTTTGGTGGCGTCGCTGTAGATCAACGGCTCGATCACGTCCTCGACC
>JAFHKH010000767.1 GCA_016937595.1 Pseudomonas cedrina subsp. fulgida
CCATGAAGTCGAGGCGTTGATCGAGCAGGGCATCACCGATCTGGAAGTGATCAAGCGCCTGACCTCCTGCGGTATGGGGCCGTGCCAGGGGCAACCTTGCTGGGACTCGTTGCGCGCGTTGGTCAGTGCGCGTACCGGCATCGCCCTGGCGGCATTGGCCAGGCCGACGCTGCGCCCGCCACGCCGAGCCTTGAGCGTGGCGCAAGCGGCCGGCCTGGCTGCTGTGGTGGAGCCTTTGCAATGAATACCGCTGAAGCACTGCCTGCCAAAGCCTCGGTCATCATCGTGGGGGGCGGTATTCAGGGCCTTTCGCTGGCTTTCAACCTGGCCGAACTGGGCGTGCGCGAAATACTCGTGGTGGATGCCGGTTACTGGCAGGGCGGGGCGTCGGGGCGTAACGGCACGCTGATTCGGGGAGCGTTCAGTTCGCCCGAATGGACGCAATTCTTCGCGCATTCCTGCCACCTGTGGCAAGGCCTGTCCAAACGCCTGGGCGAGAATGTCATGTACTCGCGTCGGGGCTACACCATGGTCGGAGAGCGCAGCAGCACGGCGGCGCTGTTGGACCGTACCCTGGCCGTGCACAAAACCTGTGGCATTCACTCCAGCCTGTTGACTCCGGGGCAATTGCGCCAGGTGCTGCCCGCCCTGGCCCATGAGCGGGTGAGCGCGGCCCTGCATCTGCCGGACAGTGGCGTGGCGCCGCACCATGCCGCCATGTATGCCTACCGGCAAGCCTGTGAGGCACGCGGGGTCGCAATCCACTACCGCACCGAAGTCACCGCGATCGACCAGAGCGCCGGACGTATAAGCGGCGTGCAGGTCGGCGCGCAGCGCATTGCCAGCGATACCGTGGTGCTGGCCGGTGGGGCGCAAAGCAACCACTTGGCACAACTGGCCGGCGTACCGCTGGAGGGTTACCCGATGCGTCTGGAAGCCATGGCGCTTGAGCCCACCCGGCCCCTGATCGGCCCGGCGGTGGCATTGCTCGATCGCCTCTGTTATATGCACCAGACCGCGCGTGGCGAGGTGGTGGGCGGCGCCGAAGTGGCCGAGCGCCCGCAGCATACGCTCAATGCCGATGTGCCTGTCATGGCCGCGACCGCGCGCGCCTATCTGGAGATGTTCCCGCAACTGGGGCACGCACGCATCCTGCGCCAATGGGCGGGCCTGGTGCATATCTCGAAGGATTTCGGACCGCTGTTGGGGGCACATGTCGCACTGCCGGGGTTGTTCGTCAGCGCGGGCTGGTGCTATGGCCATGCGGGCGCACCGGCGGCGGGGGAACTGTTGGCCAGGGCCATCGTCACCGGCGTGGTGGATGAGCGCATGCGGCCTTTTGCCGTAGACCGGTTTGAACGTAACCAGCCGGTGGTAGAACCGGGTATTGTCTTGAGTCATTTCGAGTGAAACACCTTTGAACCGTACCGTGATCCGCGAGCCTGTCGCGGCAATAACAAGGATAACGCCATGAGTTCTCTTGAAGACTCGCCACTGTTTATCACTGCTTTGTCCAAGGGGCTGGCGATTCTTACCGCATTCCGCGCCGGGCGCCCGAGCATGAGCCTGGGCGAATTGGCCGAGGCCACCGGGCTGAACAAAAGCACCGTGCAACGCTCGGCCTTCACCCTGGAAACGCTCGGCTATCTGTATAAGGAGCCGGTGACCAAGCGTTTTCGTCTGGCGCCCAAGTCTCTTGACCTGGGCACCGGTTACCTGCAGACCAGTGAGTTGATCGAGCGCGCCAACCCTTACCTGCATGAGCTGAACCGGGACGTCGAGGAGAGCTGCAACCTGCTGGAACCGTGCGGTCTGGACATGCTCTACGTGGCGCGCTTTCCCAGCCATAAGCAAATATCCATCCATATGCCGCTGGGCCGCCACCTGCCCATGTATTGCACAGCGGCGGGGCGTGCCTATCTGGCCGCGCTGCCCGTCGCCCAGGCCGATGCGATTCTGCTGGCCTCCGATCGCCAGGCGTACACCTCCAGTACCGTGACCGACGTCGAACCGTTGCGCGCGATCGTAGCCGACGCCCGCAGTGAAGGTTATGCCTACGCCCTGGAGGAGTATTTCGCGGGCGATATCAGCGTCGCTGCCGCGGTAGTCAATGCCGATGGCTACCCCTTGGGCGCCGTGGGTATCTCGGTGCCGATCAGTCGCTGGAATCTGGAAGATGCACGCAAGCAGTTGGCGCCCAAAGTGATCAACGCCGCGCGCACCATCGCCAGCGCCACGCGCAGTTTACGTCCCGTGGGCTGACACCCCCGGAAACCTTGCAACCCATACGCTCTACCGTCGGCCCTGGCCCACGGTATAGGGGCCGAACGCCCGCAAGCCGGGCGGATATTTCAGGAGAAAGCCATGCTTCCCACCATGAAGGCTGCCGTTCTGCATGCCGTCGGCGAGCCACTGCGAATTGAACAGGTACCGATCCCGCAACCCGGCCCGGGTGAGGTTCTGATCCGTATTGTGGCCTGCGGCGTCTGCCACAGTGACTTGCATGCCCTGGACGGTGACTGGTCGGCCCTGCCGACGCTGCCGCTGATCCCCGGCCATGAAATCACCGGCCACGTGGCGGCCCATGGCGAAGGCGTCAGCGAGCCCGCCATCGGCACGGCGGTCGGCATGCCGTGGATGTTCAGTGCCTGCGGCACCTGTGAGTTCTGCCTCGGCGGCATGGAAACCATCTGCGAACACCGCGAATCCACCGGTTACAGCAAGCAGGGCGGCTATGCCCAATACATGGTCGCGCCGGCCGCGTTCGTCGTCAGCATTGCACCCGGTGCCGACCTGTACGCCCTGGCGCCGATCCTGTGTGCCGGGGTCACCACCTACCGCGGCCTGATGCGTTCCCGCGCACGGCCGGGACAATGGGTGGCGGTCATGGGTATCGGCGGCCTGGGCCACGTGGCGGTGCAATACGCGATTGCCATGGGCTTTCGCGTGGCGGCCATCGATGTGGGTGCCGACAAGCTGGAGCTGGCTCGCAGCTATGGCGCGGAGTGCTTGATCAACGCCCTCGACAACCCGGTCGACACCCTCAGGCAAAAAATTCCCGGCGGCGTGCATGCGGTGCTGGTCACCGCCACCGCCAATGCCGCGTTCGAGCAGTCGGTGAAGCTGCTGCGCCCCGGTGGCACGGCGGTATTTATCGGGTTGCCGGGCGGCGATGCCGATAGCGTGCGCGCCTCGATTTCCAGCATCAGCGGCTGGGAGCTATCGATTACCGGTTCCAACATCGGCACCCGCCAAGACCTCAACGAAGCCGTGGCCTTCGCCGCCCGTGGCCAGGTTAAAGCACAGATCAGTCTCGAACCCCTGGAAGCTATCAACACTATTTTCGAGCGCATGCGCAAAGGCCTACTGGTCGGTCGCACCGTGCTGAAAATCGCCTGATTCAACCCCCGTCAAGCCTCAACAGGAGTCACCGTCATGCCCATCACCCGCCTGCAACCCAACCCCGGCCTGCTCAGCCACGCGCTGGTTCACAACGGCATCGTCTACATCACCGGGCAAGTGCCCGCCGATCGCACGGCAGACGTGGCCGGGCAGACCGCCCAGGTCTTGGCGCGTATCGACGCGCTGCTGGCCGAGGCCGGTTCCGACAAGTCGCACATTCTGTTTGCGCAGATCTGGCTCAAGCACGCTGTGCAGGATTTCGCGGCCATGAACGCGGTCTGGCGCGAGTGGATTCCACAGGACGCTTTGCCGGCCCGCGCCACCGTCGAAGCCAATATGGCGGCGGACAATATTCTGGTGGAAATCGCCCTGCAGGCGGCGGTCAAGGCCTGAGTCACCTTTGCTGATCGGGTGGAGGCCCATACTTCCACCCGGTTCCCAGTCAGTGAGAGATAAATCATGAACAACGCACTCAAGTTCTATATCGATGGCCAATGGGTTGACGCCCAGTCGAGTACTGCCCTGGAGGTGATCGACCCGTCCACCGAGCAAGCCTTTATCAGCATCGCTGTCGGTAATGCGGCGGATGTGGACAGCGCGGTAAACGCTGCCGCCAAGGCATTTCCCGCGTTCTCGGTGACCAGCGTCGACGCACGCCTGGCACTGCTCAAGGAAATCCTGCGGGTCTACAACCTGCGCTACGAAGACCTGGTCAGGGCCGTCAGCCAGGAGATGGGCGCACCGCTGCATTTTGCCCGTGACGCGCAAATCTGGAGCGGTCGCGCGCACCTGGAATCGACGATCAGCGCGCTGGAGCAATTCCAGTTCAGCGAAATGCACGGCAGCACTCAGGTGATGCGTGAAGCGATCGGCGTCTGCGCCCTGATCACGCCGTGGAACTG
>JAFHKH010000768.1 GCA_016937595.1 Pseudomonas cedrina subsp. fulgida
GCCCGCTCCCACATTTGGGTTTCCATTAATCATCCAGGGCGGTGGCACTCAGCAACTGCACAGCGCGTTATCCAGCACCTTACGCAGTTCCAGCGGGTGATCCACCACCACATCGGCGCCCCAATGGCGCGGGTTGTCGTCCGGGTGGATATAGCCATAAGTGACCGCCGCCGTGCGCGTGCCGGCGTCGCGGCCGGACTCGATATCACGCAAATCATCGCCCACGAACAGCACGCTGGCCGGGTCCAGGTCGAGCATGCTGCACGCGAGGATCATCGGCTCCGGGTCCGGCTTGCTGTTTTTTACATGGTCCGGGCAGATCAGCACGGCGCAGCGCTCGGCCAGGCCCAGTTGCTGCATGATCGGCTCGGCAAACCGCAGCGGCTTGTTGGTGACCACGCCCCAGATCAGGTTGGCTTTCTCGATGTCTTCGAGCAGTTCGGCCATGCCGTCGAACAATCTGCTGTGGACCGCGCAGCCCACGAGGTATCGCTCGAGAAATTCCAGGCGCAGTTCTTCAAAGCCTGGGGATTCGGGGTCCATCTGGAAGGTCACGGCGACCATCGCCCGCGCACCGCCGGAGATTTCATCGCGTACATGCTCGGGGTTGACCGGCGGCAGGCCGCGGTCGGCGCGCATGGCCTGGCAGATGGCGATAAAGTCCGGCGCGGTGTCCAGCAGGGTACCGTCCATGTCGAAGAGAACCGCTCGCAACTTCACAGGCTCACTCCTCGCGCAGGGTCTGGATCATGTAATTGACGTCAACGTCGCTGGCCAGCTTGTAGTGCTTGGTCAGCGGGTTGTAGGTCAAGCCGATGATGTCCTTGACGGTCAACCCGGCCTGGCGGCTCCAGGCGCCCAGCTCGGAGGGACGGATGAATTTCTTGAAATCATGGGTGCCGCGCGGCAGCAGCTTCATGATGTATGCGCGCATGATCGCGAACAGGTAGGCCTTGGGGTTGCGGTTGATGGTGGAGAAGAACACCTGGCCGCCCGGCTTGACCATGCGAAAGCACGCGCGGATCACCGAGGACGGGTCCGGCACGTGTTCCAGCATCTCCAGGCAGGTGACCACGTCGAACTGCCCGGGCATCTCTTCAGCCAGGGCTTCGGCGGTGATCTGGCGGTATTCCACGCTCACGCCGGACTCCAACTGGTGCAAGCGGGCCACGGCCAAGGCGCTTCACCCATGTCGATCCCCATTACGGTGGCGCCGCGCAGGGCCATGGCTTCGCTGAGGATGCCGCCGCCGCAACCCACATCCAGCACTTTCTTGCCGGCCAGGTTGACGCGCTCGTCAATCCAGTTCACCCGCAGCGGGTTGATGTCGTGCAGGGGCTTGAACTCGCTTTCGCGGTCCCACCAGCGGTGGGCCAGGGCTTCGAACTTGGCGATTTCGGCGTGGTCGACGTTGCTCATGGTGAATCCTCTAAAGCTGATAAATCGGTTTATTCGCTGTGCCCGCTGATGCGTTGGCCCCAGGCGATGGCCGTGGCGGTCAACTGTGCTTCATCCATGCGGGTCAATTGCCGGTCGTCGAGCAACTGCTTGCCGGCGACCCAAAGGTGTTTCACGCAATCGCGGCCGGTGGCATAAATAAGCTGCGAGACCGGGTCATAGATCGGTTGTTGCGCCAGCCCCGACAGATCGAAGGCGACGATGTCCGCGGCCTTGCCGACTTCCAGCGAGCCGATCTCGCTGTCCAGCCCTATGGCCCGCGCGCCATTGAGTGTCGCCATGCGCAGCGCGCGATGGGCGTCCAGCGCGGTGGCCGAGCCGGCGACGGCCTTGGCCAGCATCGCGGCGGTGCGGGTTTCGCCCAGCAGGTCGAGGTCGTTGTTGCTGGCGGCGCCGTCGGTGCCGATAGCCACATTGACGCCAGCCTGCCACAGGCGTTCAACCGGGCAGAAGCCGCTGGCCAATTTAAGGTTCGATTCGGGGCAGTGAATGACGCTGGTGTTGCTTTCTACCAGCAACGCCAGGTCATCCTCGCTGATTTGGGTCATATGGACGGCCTGAAAGCGCGGGCCCAGCAGGCCCAGGCGTCCCAGGCGCGCCAGCGGGCGCTCGCCGGTCTGCTCGACCGCTTGCTGCACCTCAAAGGCGGTTTCGTGAACATGCATGTGGATCGCCGCGTCCAGCTCTTCGGCGATCACCCGGATTTTCTCCAGGTTGTCGTCGCACACCGTGTAGGGCGCGTGGGGGCCGAAGGTGATCTTGATGCGCGGGTGATGCTTGAGGTCGCCGAACAGCTCGATGCCCTGGCGGAGCGCCTCATCGGCACTGCCGGCGCCAGGAATCGGGAAGTCGAGGACCGGAATCGCGATCTGCGCGCGCATGCCGCTGTTATGCACGCAGTCGCTGGCGACCTTGGGGTAGAAGTACATGTCAGAGAAACAGGTGATGCCGCCTTTGAGCTGTTCGGCGATGGCCAGGTCGGTACCGTCGCGCACGAAGGCTTCGTCGACCCATTTGGCCTCGGCGGGCCAGATGTGTTTCTCAAGCCAGGTCATCAGCGGCAAATCGTCGGCCAGGCCACGAAACAGGCTCATCGCCGCATGGCCGTGGGCATTGATCAGGCCGGGGCTGAGCAGCATGCCGGGCAGTTCGCGCACCTCAACGGCCGAAAGCTTCAAGGTCGCGGCCCGTGGCCCGATAAAGGCAATGCGCCCATCGCGGATGCCCAGGCCGTGATCCTTGAGTACCACGCCGGCGGGTTCGACAGGTACCAGCCAGGTTGGCAGCAGCAATAAGTCGAGCGGGGCGGCAGTGGCAGTCATCGCGGGCTTCTTCCCAGGCAGCTATAAAAGAAGAGCGAAGTATACCCGAGCGTCCTGGCTGGCGGATCGCTATAATCGGCGGCTTTGTTCATGAGTGCGGAGTAACGGATGCGCGATCGACTGTTGGCAGCGGAGAAAGTGAAAGCCATCGATTGGCGTGATGGCGCGCTGTACCTGCTCGATCAGCGTGCCTTGCCGTCCCGGGAAAGCTGGGTGGCCTGCGCGACGGTCGAAGAGGTGGCTGCGGCAATCCGCTCGATGGTGGTGCGCGGTGCGCCGGCCATTGGCATCAGCGCTGCGTATGGCCTGGTGCTGGCCGCTCGCGAACGCATTGCCGAAGGCGGTGACTGGCAGGCCGCGTGGGAAGAAGACTACGCCTTGCTGGCCGATACTCGACCGACCGCGTCGAACCTGTTCTGGGCGTTGAAGCGCATGCGCGACCGCCTGGACCGCGTCAGGAAGCACGCCGATCCGCTGGCGGTGCTGGAAGCCGAGGCGATTGCGATCCACGAAAGTGACCGCGAAGCCAACCTCACCATGGCCCAGTTGGGTGTCGAGCTGATCCGCAAGCATCAGGGCAATGCCCAGGCAATCCTCACCCACGGCAACGCGGGCGCCCTGGCGACCGGCGGTGTCGGCACGGCGCTGGGGGTGATTCGCGCGGCCTATCTGGAGGGCATGGTCGAACAGGTGTATGCCAATGAAACCCGGCCCTGGCTGCAAGGCTCGCGCCTGACCGCCTGGGAACTGGCGGGCGATGGCATACCCGTGACGGTGAATGCCGACTCGGCCGGTGCGCATATCCTCAAGACCAAGGGCGTGACCTGGGTGATCGTCGCGCCGACTGCATTGCCGCCAATGGTGATGTGATCGCCAAGATCGGCACCTATCAACTGGCGGTGTGCGCCATGCACCACGGCGTGCGGTTCATGGTGGTGGCGCCGAGTTCGAGCCTGGACCTGATGATGGCCAGTGGCGATGATGTCGCCCTGGAGGAGCGCGATAGCGGCGAGTTGCTGGAAGTCGCCGGCCAGCGTTTCGCGGCGGATGTGAGTGCGTACAACCCGGTGTTCGACGTGACGCCGGCGGACCTGATCGATGTGATCGTGACGGAGAAGGGGGTTGTCGAGCGGCCGGATACGGCCAAGTTGGCCAAGTTGATGTGCCGTAAGCGCTTGCATTGAGCGTGTCGGCGCCTGTCAGATAGCCTTC
>JAFHKH010000769.1 GCA_016937595.1 Pseudomonas cedrina subsp. fulgida
AGCCCGCTCCCACATTGGCATCTCCTTCGTTCAGTGGCCATTGAGCCACAACCCCCGCCGATTCAACCGCCAGGCAATCGCCCACAGCGTCAGACTACGCACCGCCATAAACAGCAGGAAGGTGACCCACAGCCCGTGGTTGCCCAACCCCTGCAACGCCCAGGCGATGGGCAGCACCAACGCCACCGTCAGCAACATGCCATTGCGCATCTCCCGTGCGCGCGTCGCGCCGATAAACAACCCGTCCAGCAAGTAACTCCATACCGCAATCAACGGCAATACCGCCAAATAAGGCAGGTAGCGGTCAGCCGTTTCCCGCACGCTGGGAATGTCGGTCTGCATGGCGATAAACAGGTGACCGGCGAGGGTGAACAGCAGCGCAAAGCCGATGCTGGCGATCAACGACCATCCGCCGGCCACCACCAATGAGCGGCGCAAGGCTTGGCGGTCGCGGGCGCCAATGGCGTGGCCGCACAAGGCTTCGACCGCATGGGCCAGCCCGTCCAGCGCATGGGCCGTCAGCAACAGGCCGTTGAGCAGCAAGGCATTGGCCGCCACGGTCGCGTCGCCCAGGCGCGCGCCTTGCACCGTGATCATGAAAAACACCGATTGCAGCGCGAGGCTGCGCAGGAAGATGTCGCGGTTGACCGCCAGCAGCGGGCGCCAGCTCTGCCAGCGTTTCAAGGCTGCCCAGGCGATATGGCCGGGATAGGCGCGCAAGGCTTGTTGCGTAAGCCCCAGGCCCAGCAGAGCGCCGGTCCATTCGGCGATGACCGAGGCGCGCGCGGAGCCGACCACGCCCCACTCCAGGCCCAGTACAAACCACAGGTTCAAGGCGATGTTGACCAGGTTGGTGGTCAACAGGATCGCCAATGGCGCGCGGGCGTTTTGCGTGCCGAGGAACCAACCGACCAGCGCATAGCTGGCCAACGCGGCGGGCAGGCCGAACAGACGGGTATGGAAAAAATCCTGGGTCAGTTGATTCAGTTCGGCGGAGGGCTGCATCCACGCCAGGGCCAGATGACTGAGTGGAATGCCCACGGTGCCCAGCAGCATCGCCAGCCCCAGCGCCAGCAACAGACCCTGCAAGAGGATTTGCCGCAGTGCAGCGCCATCCTTGCGTCCGGCGGCCTGGGCGGCGAAACCGGTGGAGCCCATGCGCAGGAAGCCCATGGCCCAGGCCAGGAAGGTATACAGGCTGGCCCCGACCGCCACGGCCCCCAACTGGTGAGCGTGGGGCAGATGGCCGATGACCATGCTGTCCACCAGGGCCACCAGCGGCACGGAGATATTCGACAGGATCATCGGCGCGGCCAGCGCCCACACGCGACGGTGGGTGGGGCGGTGGCGCCAGTCGTTGAGTAAGGTGGGCATGCAGGCTCCTTGGGGGAGCGGCATTGTACCGGGGTTCAGCGACGTAGCCGAACCCCGGAGGAGGGTGCTGCTAGTGGACGACCCAGCTAAGCAGCCACAAGCCAAGCAGCAACCAGATAATCCCCATGATGATCGAGGCGCGCATGAAGGCGCGAACGGCCGAATACAGGAACAGCAGGCCGACGATCAGGGTGATGATGCTGATGATCGAAGTGTCCATGCCCAAGGTCCGCGACAGCCCTTCGACGAAGTTGCTGCCGGCGTGGGTCAAGGCCCCGAAGAGTCCGCTCAGCCCGTCGACGATAAAGCGGATGACGGAGCCGAGCGCCTGGCCCAACCATTCGAAAAAACTTTCTACCTGCATGTGTGTGTCCTGATCAGAAGGTGGGCGTATCTGTGTCTTTGGGTGTTATTGCAACAGGCTAGTTCCCCGCAAGCATAGAGGTTGCTCGCCTGAATTTGCGATTAATCATTCAAGGATGTGCGCGGTCGAGGCTCGGCGCTGGCTTGCCTGCGATAGCGCTCTGAAGGCGACCACCGCTATTCACTTGCCTTCAACGCCCATCCCCCCGAAGCTATACCCCTTCAGGAGCCCATCGCATGAACCTCGAACACCTCACCGAACGCTTGCACCGCATCCGCGATACAAACCACTGGAAGCCCTTCCACAGCCCGAAAAACCTGGCCATGGCGCCAGTGTCGAAATGGCCGAGCTGGTGGAAATCTTCCAATGGCTGACCGAAGACCAATCGCGCCAGCTACCGGCTGACACATTGGCCCATGCGGGGCAGGAAGTCGGCGATATCGTGCTGTACCTGCTGTTGCTGTGCAGTGAGCTGGGCCTGGACATGAATGAGGTGGTGCGCGCCAAACTGGCCGACAGCGAGCGGCGGTTTGCCCATGAGTGATCGGCATTTCGACCAGTTGGCCACGCGCTTCGCCGAGAAAATCTACGGCGGTGCCAAAGGCGCAATCCGCTTGGCGGTGCTCCAGGCGGATCTCACCGAGGCCCTGCCCAGGCGCCCATTGCGTGTGCTGGATATCGGCGCGGGCCTGGGCCACATGTCGCTGTGGTTGGCCGAGCAAGGCCATGCGGTCACCCTGGCCGAGCCCGCCGAACCGATGCTTGAAGGCGCGCGCCAACGCTTCGCCGATGCCGGGCAAACCGCCACCTTCATTCACGCGCCCTGGCAAGCCCTGCTCGGCCAGCTCACCGAGCCTTACGACCTGGTGCTGTGCCACGCCGTGCTGGAATGGCTGGCCGAGC
>JAFHKH010000077.1 GCA_016937595.1 Pseudomonas cedrina subsp. fulgida
GGCTCATGTTGGCCAGGAATGCCGCCCGTGCCTGGGCCATGCCCACGGCATGCATTTTCGCCGCTTCCAGTTCATCGTTGGACTGGCTCAGCCGCTGGTTGCTGGCCTTGAGCTCCAGGGTGCGCGCCGAGACGATGTCTTCCAGTTGCCCCAGGTATTCGGTCAGCCGATCTTCGGCGTGACGGCGTTGCTGGATCTCGGTCTCCATGTTTTCGAACTGCTGGTTGGCAACCTTCACCAGCACGCCGATTTCGTCGTGTTCGTGGCCGGGCGGGCAATCCAGGCGTGCCTGCTTGCGGTTGCTCAGCTCACGGATAATGCGCACCAGCGGTTGCGTCAACATCACATAGAACAAGCCCAGCAGGATGCCGGTCAGCAGCAGGCTGCGCACGAAGCCGTTGAGCAGGGTTATTTCGGCACGGCGCAGAAAGCGGCTGCCAAAGGCATAGGTGTCCACGTCCAGGCGCAGCATGCCGAGGGACTCGCCGGGCAGGTGGCTGAGGAACAGCCGGTCTTCAAACCGACGGTTGGCACCAAACAGGAAATCACTGAGGGGGCGGTAGGTGCTTTCCTGGCGCGGTCGCGCGACATCGGCGAGCACAACGCCGTTATTGTCGATCAATTGGGCATGAACGATGGCCGGGGAGTGCAGCAGGCCCAGGGTCAGTTCCTGGGCCAGTTCGGCGTCGATGTTGTAGGCGATGCGTGACGCAGGGTTGTGGCTGATTTCGATCAGCGAGCGAATTTCGCGGTTGATGGATGCGTCTTCGCTGGCATAATCAATGCCGATCTGGATCACGCTGAGCAAGGTTCCCAAGACGAAACCGACCAGCACCGTCAATCTGGCTTGTTTATAAGACAAGCGGTGGGCGAACTTGATATCCATCGAGTGTTGAACCACTTCACGTTCCCTTCGCCCGGCAAGCATAGCTGAACATCCACAAGCTCTGGCTTGCCTGGCATGAATCGTTGTTTTACGCAGCCTGTGCGGTCTGCCGCAGGGTTGCCAATACGCCATCTTTTGCAAGAACTTGCCAGAGGAATAATCGTGGATTCTCGATTGAGTGCCTTTCTTGAGCGCGCCGATGCAGTGCTCACCCGCCTGGAGCCGTTGTTGCCCGCACCCCGTCAAGCCATCGACTGGAACCAGTGCCTGGCCGCCCGCTGGCAACGTGAAGGCCGCAGTGGTTTCCTGCTACCGCTGGACGTGAGCCTGGACATGCGCCTGTCCGACCTGATCGGTGTCGACAAGCAACGGGAAACACTGGCGCGCAACACCCAGCAATTCATCGATGGCCTGCCCGCCAACCATGCGCTGTTGTGGGGTTCGCGCGGCACTGGCAAATCCTCCATGGTGCGCGCCTTGCTGGCGCAGCATGCCAAGGCCGGCCTGCGCCTGATCGAAATCGAGCGTGATCACCTGGCCGATCTGCCGCGGGTGGTCGAGCAACTGCTCAAGCTGCCGCAGCGTTTTATCCTGTTCTGCGACGACCTGTCATTCGAAGCCGGCGAAGGCGATTACCGCGTGCTCAAAAGCGTGCTCGACGGCTCCCTCGAACAGGCCCCGGAAAACGTGCTGCTGTATGCCACGTCCAACCGCCGCCACCTGGTGCCGGAAAACCAGAGCGACAACGACAACTGGAAACGCGTGGATGGCGAGCTGCACCCCAGCGAAGCGGTGGAAGACAAGATCGCGCTGTCCGACCGTTTTGGCTTGTGGCTGTCGTTCTACCCATTTACCCAGGAACATTTCCTGGACGTGGTGGAGCACTGGATCGGCGAGCTGGCGAACAAGGCCGGCCTGCAGTGGCAACGCGACGAGGCCCTCGACATCCTTGCCGTGCGCTGGGCGACCGGACGCGGCAACCGCAACGGCCGTTGCGCCTACCAATTCGCCCGTTACTGGGTGGGCCTCACATTGCTGGAGCGTCAACCATGATCGATCTGCACACCGCCGGTATTGGCCTGCAAGGCTATGGCATGCTCTGCGCGCAGCTGGAATCGCTGCTGGCCGATGAGCGGGATTTCATCGCCAACAGCGCGCAGTTTTCGGCGTTCCTGTTCAACCAGCTCGACGACTTGAACTGGGCCGGCTTTTATCTCAACCGCAACGAAGAGCTGGTGCTCGGACCGTTCCAGGGCCAGATCGCCTGTGTGCGCATACCGTTCGGCCGCGGAGTGTGCGGTGCGGCGGCTGCGTCGCGGCAAACCCAGCGGGTGGAGGATGTGCATGCGTTTGCCGGACATATCGCTTGTGACAGCGCGTCGAACAGCGAGTTGGTGGTGCCGCTGGTCAAAGAGGGCAAGTTGATTGGCGTGCTTGACCTCGACAGCCCGTCGTTGGGGCGGTTTACGCTTGAGGATCAGGCCGGTATTGAACAGTTGGCGGCGATTTTCCTGCGGTTGACCGATTGCTGAAGCACGCCTATCCACACACCTGTGTAGTGAGCCGGACCAGCCCCAATGGCATTCAGTTAAGCGCAGATCCCCTGTG
>JAFHKH010000770.1 GCA_016937595.1 Pseudomonas cedrina subsp. fulgida
GGGACGCCACGATTACCCGCTCTGCGGGATTTTTAAGGGTCATTCAATTATTGAATGGCCCTTTTGTTTGTCTGGCGTTCGGCCAATTCTCCTTGAGTGCACTTATCTCTTCTGACCAATGGTCATGCCTGTCGCTTGCCAAATATTATTATGGTAATAATATTCAACCCATGAGAAACGGAGGCTTTGATGAGCGATAAAAAAGCGCAAACCCGCGAACGTATCCTGCAGGCCGCCAGCGCCGCGTTGATCCAGCGTGGCCCGGCCGAGCCGAGTGTGGGTGAAGTCATGGGCGCGGCGGGGCTGACGGTCGGTGGTTTCTACGCGCACTTTGAAAGCAAGGACGCGCTGATGCTGGAGGCCTTCACCCAACTGCTGGCCAAGCGTCGTGCGTCGATCGATGACTTGGACTCACAGCTGACCGGTGAAGAGCGCAGAAGCTTGGTGGCAGCGTTCTACCTGTCACGCAAGCACCGTGACTCCACCGCTCAGGCTTGCCCGATCCCGGCGACCGTCGGGGAGATGAGCCGTTTGCCGGATGAATTCCGCCAGGCGCTGAACGAGCACTGCGAACTGATGGCTGCGCAGCTCGCCCTCAGCCCTGAAGACACCGACAAAGCCCTGGCCGACATGGCGCTGATGATCGGTGGCCTGGCCCTGGCTCGCGCGTTGGGGCCAGGGGAATTGTCTGACCGCGTGCTGCGCGCCGCCAAGTCGGCCGTGCGCTAGAAGAGGGCTGCATGATGGGCACGCTGACCTGGACCCGTCGCCTCAATAGCACGCTGGGGCACCTGGCCCCGCAAACCGTGGCAAACAGGATGCGTCGCGTCTTCATGACGCCACGGGACCTGCCGCCACGGGACTGGGAGCTGCCGCTGCTGGCGCAATCGGAGCGCATCACCTTGCGTTTCGGCTTGTCTGCCCTGCGTTGGGGGCAGGGGCCCACCGTGCTGTTGATGCACGGCTGGGAAGCCGGCCCACGCAATTCGCCAGCCTGATCAGCGCGTTGGTCGACAACGGGTATTCGGTGATCGCCCTGGACGGCCCCGCCCATGGCCGCTCGCCGGGGCGCGAAGCGCACGTATTGTTGTTCGCCCGCG
This sequence comes from Pseudomonas cedrina subsp. fulgida, assembly GCA_016937595.1. Lineage (GTDB taxonomy): Bacteria > Pseudomonadota > Gammaproteobacteria > Pseudomonadales > Pseudomonadaceae > Aquipseudomonas > Aquipseudomonas fulgida. The sequence goes on from JAFHKH010000770.1 coordinate 1,101, forward strand.
CCATGCTGGAGGCCGCCGCCGAGTTGCCGCCGCTGCACGCTGTGGTCGGCCATTCCATGGGCGGCGCCAGTGCGATGCTGGCGGTGCAGTTGGGCTTGCGCACCGAGGCGTTGGTGAGTATCGCCGCGCCGTCGCGCTTTCTGGATGTG
>JAFHKH010000771.1 GCA_016937595.1 Pseudomonas cedrina subsp. fulgida
GCTTTCGCAGCCTGCTAAAGCTCGACAGCTCCTACAGGGGATTGGCTGTGTTAGGTGGAATTGGGCCCAACCTGTGAGCGCAATCCCGGCAACGACCGAGCTCAAATGTGGGAGCTGTCGAGCCCCAGCGAGGCTGCGAAGGGGCCGGTACTGCTGGCCTCTTCATCGCCAGACCCACCGCTTTCGCAGCCTCGCTAAAGCTTGCCAGCTCCTACAGGGGCTAGACGGTGTCAGGTGGATTGGATGAAACCTGCGAGCAAGATCTTGGCAATAACAAACTCAAATGTGTCACGCCGCTTCTCCCGCTTCGGCTTGTGATTCACTGATCCTGGAGAGCAGCCGCATCCACGATCCGATTGCGCCCGCTGTGCTTGGCCTCGTACAACGCTTGGTCGGCGCTCAGCAGCAATGCTTCCAGCGACTGGCGGTTGCGCTTGTGCCAGGTGCTCAGTCCGATACTCACGGTAATCGGTCGCTCATCGCCCTCCACTCGCGGCAAGTGTTCGACGCTGCTGCGGATGTGCTCAGCGATGACCCAGGCACCCTGGGTGTCGGTATGCGGCAGCACTACGGCAAACTCTTCTCCGCCATACCGCGCCGCCAGGTCGGCAGGCCGACGGATGTTGCTGCCGATCACCTGGGCCACCGTGCGCAACGCCTCGTCGCCACCTTGATGACCGTGTCGGTCGTTGAAGGCCTTGAAGTGGTCCACATCGATCATCAGCAACGTGAGCGGCTCGGTGGAGCGTTGCGCGCGGTCCCATTCCAGGCGCAGGCGTTCGTCCAGGATGCGGCGGTTGGCAAGGCCGGTCAGTGCGTCGATGGCTGCCAGTTCTGACAGCACGCGTTCGGCGCGAAAGCGCCGTCGCAGTTCGCGGCGTAACATCCACGTGAGCCACAGCAGGCCGATACAGAGGATGCCGGTGGCGCTGCTGGTCAACAGCGCGGCGCGTCTCCAGGCAGCGAATACATCGTCACTGGACAGGGCCACCACCACAATCAGCGGCAGCTCGCCGACGTTAGTGAAGGTATACAGGCGTTCCTTGCCACTGATCGCGGAGATGGCCTGGAAGCTGCCGTTGCCCTCGCGCAAGATGCGTTTGAAGTTCGGGCGATCACTGAGGTCCTTGTCGATCATGTCGCGTTCGAGCAAGGGCTGTTGGGCCAACAGGACGCCGCGGTTGTTGAGCAGGTTGACGCTGCTGCTATTACCGATGGTCAAGGTGCTGAACAATTGATCGAAATACGCCAGGCGCATGGTTGCGACCGCGACGCCGAGGAACTCGCCGTTGGGCCCCGATATGCGCCGGCTGAATGCCATGCGCCATACCTGGTCGCAGTCGCAATGGACCTTGAATGGCCGGCTGATAAACAAGCCGGCCTGCGATTCCCTGACGTGGACCTGGAAATAGTCGCGGTTGGCGAAATTGCGTGACGTGGGTTGCAGGGTCGAGGAGTCCGCGATCACGGTACCGTCGGCGTCCAGCAGCAATACTTCGCCTTTGAACGGCGCGGCGGTGGATAAATCAAACTGCACCAGATGCTGGATACTTGGCGTCACCTGGGCCAGGTCTTCACGCTGTTTGGCTGCGATCAACCCTTTGAGGGCCAGGTCGTACAGCTCGACGTTGCGCAGCACATCGGCATTGATCAATTGGGCGATGTTGGTGGTTGAACGCTTGGCCGCCTGCAAGGTACTGGCGTGCTCGCGGAGCAACAACGCCGCGACGATGATCACGATCAGGGCGACGGTGAGGCCGCTGCCAAGCATCAGCAGCAGTTCCGGGTGTGCAGGTGGGATACGGGCGGGGCGTTTACGCATCGGGCAGACTTCAGCGGCGAGGATAATGGCAGTTTAGTTGTACCCGATGAAAATTAAATGCCTGGTTAAAAAGAAAGATCTATCCGTGAGGAGACTCATCCACGTCCCTATTCACCGCTAAGTAGGGTTCGGGTGTACAGAGCGGGGCTTGCTCGCGAATGCGGTGTGTCAGTCACATCATCCTTGACTGACACACCGCATT
>JAFHKH010000772.1 GCA_016937595.1 Pseudomonas cedrina subsp. fulgida
GGCGACGGCCTGTCGCCCTTTCTCGTCGCTGAGGCGCCTTACTTTATGAAACACCTTTACGGCTCACCCAAGAGTGGCTTTATCAGGCATACACACTCAGGAGCTGTAACAACCATGATCGGTTTTATCTCCCACTTCCTTACCGCAATCAACGTATCAGCGCTAAACGGCTCCGCACACGAGTCATTGAAATTGGCTAGTTCCCTGCTACTAAGCGATCAGCCATCAGTTGTCGGTTTACACATCGGCCCCACAAGCGGCTTTTAAGCCGTGTCACCTCTAAATGAACGCTCGGTGGGCATAGCCACCAATCCCCACGCCCACTGCACTTAATGCTTCTCGGAATAAAAATAATATCCAAGCATTCTAAAAAACTGTGAAGATTAACAGGTCAGATTTAGCAATTTTTAAATTACGTTAAACCTGTGAACACTATGAAAATCGGAGAAAATACAAATGGCAACCTTCAGATGCAAGATTACTTATCTAGACGGTCAAAGTCCTTTTACTGTTGCCCTGATAGACGCTACTAGTGAAATTGAAGCCAAAACCCTTGCAGACCAAAAATACTCACCACGAGTTATACGCGCTGAATGTGAAGAACTAAGCGAAGAGGACGCAGAAATGTTTAGATATATGGAAGAAAA
>JAFHKH010000773.1 GCA_016937595.1 Pseudomonas cedrina subsp. fulgida
TCACCAGCAGCACCGCCGACAGCATCGCGGCATTCGCGTTGCTGAATTCCAGCTCGAACTGTTGGTAGATGGCCGTGGTGAACGTCTGCAAGCCGATGATCGACAGGGCGCCGAACTCCACCAGCATATGCAGCGCGATCAACAGTGACCCGGCCAGCAGTGATGGCCACAGCAACGGCAGCGTGATGCGAAAGAATACGCCCCAGCGATTCAACCCCAGGGTGCGGGCCGACTCCTCCAAGGCGGGGTCGAGATTGCGCAGGGTCGCCGCCACCGGCAGAAACACCAGCGGGTATTTTGACAGGCTCATCACCAGGATGGCGCCGGCCAGCCCTTCGAAATTGGCGCTCAGCGACACCCAGGTAAAGCTGCTGACAAACGCCGGCACCGCAAACGGCAGGCACAGGACCACGCCCCAGAGGCGCCGGCCCGGCAGGTTGCTGCGCTCCAGCAGCCACGCAAGGGAAAGGCCGACGACGGCGCAGGCCACGGTCACCCCGACCATCAGCGCCAGGGTATTGCGCAGCAGCCCGAAGACATACGGGCGCCACAGCAAGTGCACCGCCTGCGCCCAGCCGGCCTGCCAGGCCTTGAGCCCGACATAGGCCAGAGGCAGCAAACTCAAGCCAACCAAAAGCAGCACCGGCAGCAGCAGCCAGATCGAAGGGCGTTTGCGCCGAGGGCTGAACCCTGCGACGGCTGGCGATGGGTTCATCAGTTCAAGCCAACTTCACGTTCCAGGTCCAGGGCTTCTTCGGCGTTGCCCAGGTCGGCGGGGGTGACTTTCGGTGGTTGCAGCTCGCTGAAAGGCTTGAGGCCGCGGTTGGACTCCATGCCTTTGCGCAGTGGGTATTCAGCCGAGGTATTGGTAATCACGCGCTGGCCTTCTTCACTGGCCATGAACGCCAGCAGTTGCTGGGCTTCCTTGGGGTGCTTGCTGGATTTCAGTGCTGCGGCCGAAGACACGGTGATCAGGCCGCCAGCGTCGCCATTGGTGAAATAGTGCAGTTGCGAATCCAGGTTGGTTTTTTCTTTCTTCAGGGCAAACCAGTAGTAGTTGTTCACCAGCACGGTGGCGACTTCGCCGTTTTCCACCGCTTTAAGGGCGACCATATTATTGCTGTACACCTTGCCGAAGGCGCGCAGGCCGGTCAGCCATTCTTCGGCGGCTTCGCGACCGTGCAGCTTGATGATCGCCACGGCCTGTTCCTGGAACGCGCCACTGGTAGGCACGAAACCGACCTTGCCTTGCCACTCGGGGCCAGCGAAATCCAATACCGATTTGGGCAGATCTTTTTCAGCGATCAACTTGGGGTTGAAGGCCACGACGCGCGTGCGTGCGGTGACGCCCATCCAGTCGCCGTGGGGGCCGACATACTCCTTGGGCAACACGTCGAGGGTACTGGCGTCGATCCTGGCCAGCAGGCCTTGCTCGCCGAGTTTGTTCAGTGGCGGTGATTCTTCGGTGTAGATCACGTCGGCAGGCGAGCGGTCGCCTTCTTCCACGACTTGGCTGGCCAACTGGTTGCTGCTGCCTTTGCGTACGTTGACGTGAATGCCGGTCTTGGCTTCGAAGGCCTTGGCGAGTTCATCGCCGACTTCCTTGTGCTGGCCGTTGTACAAGGTCAAAGACACCTTGTCGGCGGAATGGGCGGCGGGGGAGAGCAGGGTCAGGCCGAGCAGGGTGATGCTCAGGCCACGCAGAAGGGATGTCTTGAGACGGGTATCGCGGATCATCATCCGGGTTGTTCCTCACTTGTATGCAACAAATACTTACAAGGATAAACGATAAGGCTTCTCAAGTGCGGGCGAGAGGATAATCATCGGGAAGTTTTCAAACCCCGGAAACGAAAAAACCCGCTTTCGCGGGTTTGATCTGAATATGGTGCCCAGGAGAAGACTCGAACTTCCACGACCTTGCGATCACCAGCACCTGAAGCTGGCGTGTCTACCAATTTCACCACCTGGGCATTATCAGCAGCGCTTGCGCCGTTGATGGGACGAACTATACGGAGGGCTTTTTGATCTGTAAACCCCTGATTCGAAAATATAAATCAAGTTTTTCGTTAGAAATCAAAGGCCTGAAACGAAAAAACCCGCTTTCGCGGGTTTAATCTGAATGTGGTGCCCAGGAGAAGACTCGAACTTCCACGACCTTGCGATCACCAGCACCTGAAGCTGGCGTGTCTACCAATTTCACCACCTGGGCAACATCAACAACGTTGCCGTCGTCGATGGCGCGCACTATACGCAGCGCACTTTTGGCTGTAAACCCCTGCTATGAAAAAAGCCTGGAAAATTTCGCCAATGGTCGTGCAAGGTGCGACTCGGGGGGCTGCGAAAGGCTTTAAAAGGCTTGATGACGTCTGAAATTTCCCGTTTCAATACGTGTATGCCAAACTAACCCGCATATAGACAAGGTGAAAACTCTCTAATGGCCGATTGGCAGTCCCTCGATCCCGAGGCCGCTCGTGAAGCGGAAAAATATGAAAACCCTATTCCTAGCCGCGAACTGATCCTGGCGCACCTCGCCGATCGGGGTTCGCCTGCTAGCCGCGAGCAGTTGGTTGAAGAATTCGGTCTGACCACCGAAGACCAGCTCGAAGCCCTGCGCCGCCGTTTGCGTGCCATGGAGCGCGACGCCCAACTGATCTACACCCGCCGTGGCACGTACGCGCCGGTGGATAAGCTCGACCTGATCCTGGGCCGCATCGCCGGCCATCGGGATGGTTTCGGCTTCCTGATCCCGGACGACGGCAGCGATGACCTGTTCATGAGCCCGGCGCAAATGCGCCTGGTGTTCGATGGCGACCGTGCCCTGGCGCGCGTTTCCGGCCTGGACCGTCGCGGTCGCCGTGAAGGTGTGATCGTCGAAGTGGTGTCCCGTGCCCATGAGTCCATCGTCGGCCGTTACTTCGAAGAAGGCGGTATCGGCTTTGTCGTGCCGGATAACCCGAAGGTCCAGCAGGAAGTGCTGATCACCCCCGGCCGCAATGGCGCCGCCAAGGTCGGCCAGTTCGTCGAGGTGAAAATCACCCACTGGCCGACTGCGCGCTTCCAGCCACAGGGCGATATCGTTGAAGTGGTCGGCAACTACATGGCGCCGGGCATGGAAATCGACGTTGCGTTGCGCACCTACGATATTCCTCACGTCTGGCCTGAGGCTGTGCTCAAAGAAGCCGCCAAGCTCAAGCCTGAAGTCGAAGACAAAGACAAAGAAAAACGCATCGACCTGCGTCATCTGCCGTTCGTCACCATCGACGGCGAAGATGCCCGCGACTTTGACGATGCGGTCTATTGCGAAGCCAAGCCGGGCAAGCTGCGCCTGTTCTCCGGCGGCTGGAAGCTTTACGTGGCGATTGCCGACGTGTCCAGCTACGTGAAGATCGGTTCGGCCCTGGATAACGAAGCCCAGGTGCGCGGCAACTCCGTGTACTTCCCTGAGCGCGTGATCCCGATGCTGCCTGAGCAGCTGTCCAACGGCCTGTGCTCGCTGAACCCGAAGGTCGACCGCTTGGCCATGGTCTGCGAGATGACCCTCTCGAAAACCGGCGAGATGACCGACTACCAGTTCTACGAAGCGGTGATTCACTCCCAGGCGCGCCTGACCTACAACAAGGTCAGCACCATCCTGGAAACGCCGAAGACCAGCGAAGCCAAGGCCCTGCGCAGCGAATACGCCGATGTGGTGCCGCACCTCAAGCAGCTTTACTCGCTGTACAAGGTGCTGCTGGGCGCCCGTCATACCCGTGGCGCGATCGATTTTGAAACTCAGGAAACCCGGATTGTCTTCGGTTCCGAGCGCAAGATCGCTGCGATTACCCCGACGACGCGCAACGATGCTCACAAACTGATCGAAGAATGCATGCTGGCGGCCAACGTGGCCACGGCAGAGTTCCTCAAGAAGCACGAGATCCCTGCCCTGTACCGGGTGCACGACGGTCCGCCGCCGGAGCGTCTGGAAAAACTGCGCGCCTTCCTCGGTGAGCTCGGCCTGTCCCTGCACAAAGGCAAGGATGGCCCGACGCCGAAGGATTACCAGGCCCTGCTGGCCAGCATCAAGGACCGCCCGGATTACCACGTGATCCAGACCGTCATGCTGCGTTCCTTGAGCCAGGCGGTGTACAGCGCGGATAACCAGGGCCACTTCGGCTTGAATTACGAGGCGTACACCCACTTCACCTCGCCGATTCGTCGTTATCCGGACCTGCTCACGCACCGCGCGATCCGCAGCGTCATCCATTCCAAGCAGAACACCCCGCACGTCAAGCGCGCGGGGGCCATGACCATTCCGAAGGCACGGATCTATCCGTACGACGAAGCGGCCCTGGAGCAGTTGGGCGAACAGTGCTCCATGAGCGAGCGCCGCGCCGACGAAGCCACGCGCGACGTGGTGAACTGGCTCAAGTGCGAGTTCATGAAAGACCGCGTGGGTGAGTCGTTCCCAGGCGTGATCACTGCCGTGACCGGCTTTGGTCTGTTCGTCGAACTGACCGACATCTACGTCGAAGGCCTGGTGCACGTCACGGCCTTGCCGGGCGACTACTACCACTTCGACCCTGTGCACCACCGCCTGGCGGGCGAGCGCACCGGTCGCAGTTTCCGCCTGGGCGACACCGTGGAAGTGCAGGTCATGCGCGTCGACCTCGATGAGCGCAAGATCGACTTCGGCATGCCTGATAAGCCTGCAGAGGCACCGGGTAGCCGTAAAAAGCGTGGCAGCGAACCGACTGCCCCTGCCGGCAAGGGTAAGGGCGCTCCCGCGAAAGCGGCGGCCACCGAGTCAGCCCCAGCCAAAGCGGTCGCCGTTCGTCGACCAAAGAAAAGGCTCCGGAAGCCTATCGCCCAAGCGATGCGGCGGCGAAGAATGCCGAGCTGCGCAAGAGCCGTGAGTTGAAGCAGCAGTTGCTCAACGAAGCCAAAAGCGGTGGTAAAGCGGCGTCTGGGGGAAAGTCCCAAGGGGCGGAAAAACCGTCGAGCAAGCCGAGTAAACACCGTAAAGGCCCGCCCAAGGCGGGTTCGGCTCCCGCCAAGAGCGGCGGGTCGCGCAAACCTAAGGCCAAGCCATGAGTCTGGAAAAATCTACGGCGTCCACGCCGTAGAAGCACTGCTGCGTCACCACCCTAAACGCGTCAAGCAGGTGTGGTTGGCCGAAGGTCGCAGTGAGCCGCGCGTACAAGCGCTGGTCGAGCTGGCCACCCAAAACAAGGTTGCCATCGGCCAGGCCGAGCGTCGGGAAATGGACGTGTGGGTTGAAGGTGTGCACCAGGGCGTGGTCGCGGACGTGAGTCCGAGCCAGGTCTGGGGTGAAGCCATGCTCGACGAGCTGCTGGACCGTACCGAGGGCGCGCCGCTGCTGCTGGTACTGGACGGCGTGACCGACCCGCACAACCTCGGTGCCTGCCTGCGTTCGGCGGATGCTGCCGGCGCGCTGGCGGTGATCGTGCCCAAGGACAAGTCGGCCACCCTTACACCGGTCGTGCGTAAAGTTGCCTGTGGCGCGGCGGAAGTGATTCCGCTGGTCGCCGTGACCAACCTGGCGCGGACCCTGGAAAAACTCCAGCAGCGCGGCCTGTGGATCGTGGGTACGGCAGGCGAGGCCGAAGTCAGTATTTATGACCAGGACCTCACCGGCCCGACCATCCTGATCATGGGCGCCGAAGGCAAGGGCATGCGTCGCCTGACCCGTGAACATTGCGATTACCTGGTGCACTTGCCGATGGCGGGTAGCGTCAGCAGCCTGAACGTCTCGGTTGCGACGGGTGTATGCCTGTTCGAGGCCCGGCGCCAGCGCGGCGCCAAGGCTAAAGCCATACCGAAGAAATAACCACGTCTGGCGCAGGTCAAAATGTGGGAGCGGGCTTGCTCGCGAATACGGAGTGTCAGTCGCTAAATTAGTTGACCGATCCACCGCTTTCGCGAGCAAGCGCTCC
>JAFHKH010000774.1 GCA_016937595.1 Pseudomonas cedrina subsp. fulgida
AAGCTCGCTCCTACAGTAGTTCCCGCTGTACAAAAAATACTCAACCACCTGCCAGACCACTACCCGCCTGCCCTCCAGCCTTTACCCAACAACTTATCCACAAAGCCACCCACAGCAATTGTGGGCAAGTGCGCTCCCGCCTGAAATTAAATCAAGAAAATCCGTGACTTATTCAGGTTTGCAGTTTTCATGCGCACCTGATCATTTATTGAACAATCCATTGAAAGTCACGGTATACGTGCCTTGTAGCAGTACGCGAACACCTTATCCACAGAAGCACCAACAGACTTTGGGGGCAACTCTGGCAGCGCTGTGGAAAACCACCTGAAACCTTCATGAATCGTGGTTTCCAGGGATTTAATGCGGCTAAAAGCTTAAATTGGTTAAATTTTGATCAGTCGCATGAAAGCCTTGATTCATAAGGGCTGTAGCCGGTAGCGAACACCTTATCCACAGAAGCGCCAACAGAGTATGGGGGCAACTCTGACTGGAGAAATGCATGGGAGCAGGGAAAAACCCAAGGAAAACCGGTGGTTAGCCTGGTTGTTTTTCGTACAGAGGGCTGGAGGGCTTGACTCACAGGGGGTGTGGACAACCGCGAACAGGTTATCCACAGACGGGTCAACAGGGGTTGTGGGTAAGCACAATCCCATTGTAGGAGCGAGCTTG
>JAFHKH010000775.1 GCA_016937595.1 Pseudomonas cedrina subsp. fulgida
GACGCAGAGCGTCACGGGATGCATTCCCACGCAGAGCGTGGGAACGATCAGCGGAGCGGGGGAACGATCATTGAGGAGGTTTTGAGAATGCTGCAAGTCGACAAGCTGCACCAGTACTACGGCGGTAGCCACATCCTGCGCGGGCTGTCGTTTGACGTGAAGATCGGCGAAGTCACCTGCCTGCTCGGGCGTAATGGCGTGGGCAAGACGACCCTGCTCAAGTGCCTGATGGGTTTGCTGCCGGCCAAGGAAGGCGCGGTGAATTGGGAAGGCAACGCCATCACCGGCTTCAAACCGCACCAACGCGTACACGCGGGGATCGCCTACGTGCCCCAGGGCCGGGAGATTTTCGGGCGGCTGACCGTGGAAGAAAACCTGCTGATGGGGCTTTCGCGCTTCCCCGGCTCGCAAGCCAAGGAAGTGCCGGCGTTTATCTACGAACTGTTCCCGGTGTTGCTGCAGATGAAGCATCGGCGCGGCGGCGACCTGTCCGGTGGCCAGCAACAGCAGTTGGCGATTGGCCGCGCCCTGGCCAGCCGTCCGCGCCTGTTGATCCTCGATGAACCCACAGAGGGCATCCAACCCTCGGTGATCAAGGAAATCGGCGCGGTGATCAAAAAACTCGCCGAGCGCGGCGATATGGCGATCCTGCTGGTCGAGCAGTTCTACGACTTTGCCGCCGAGTTGGCCGACCAGTATCTGGTGATGTCCCGCGGTGAAATTGTGCAGCAAGGTCGAGGTGAAAATATGGAAAGTGAAGGTGTGCGTGGTCTCGTAACCATCTAATCTGTAGCGTCCTGACGATAAGCACACACCATGAACCTGCCCGTTTCCCCTGCCCTGTTCACCCCCAGCTGGCACGCCGCGCTGGAACTCGGCTACGCGCGTTTTGGCGAGACCACGCGCCCGGTGCTGCGCCGCCACCTCGGCCCGCTGCGGGTGCAAAAGCACCTGTATGCCGAAGGCCCCGAGGTGTGCCAGCACATCATCGTGCACCCGCCCGGCGGCATTGCCGGTGGTGATCGCCTGGATATCAGCGCCCGGGTTGGCGCAGGCGCCTGGGCTCAACTGACCAGCCCTGGCGCGGCCAAATGGTACCGCGCCAGCGGCCCGGCCTATCAGCAGCTCGACCTCACCGTGGAGGCCGGTGCGACCCTGGAATGGCTGCCCCAGGAAACCATCGTATTCAGCGCCGCCCAGGCCGAACTCACCACCCGCATTGAACTGCAAGGCGATGCGCGCCTGTTCTACTGGGACGTGGTCGCCCTCGGGCGTCCGGCCAGCGGCGAGCGTTTCGACCTGGGCCACTTTCAATCCCATCTGGATATCCGCCGTGACGGCCAGTTGCTGTGGCATGAACGCCAGCGCGTTGCCGGCGCCGATGGTTTGCTCGACTCGCCCATCGGCCTGGACGGACAACCGGTGTTTGCCACGCTGTTGCTCACCGGCGAAATCGACACTGACTTACTGGAACACTGCCGCGCCCTGCCCAATGCCGTGCGCGGGGATTTGACCCAACTGCCCGGCTTGCTGGTGGCCCGTTGCCTGGCCAGTGAAACGCTGCTGGCGCGGGGTTGGCTGATTGATTTATGGAAACTGTTGCGCCCGGCGTGCTGGGCCGGGAAGCCGTCGCACCACGAATCTGGAGCACATGAAGATCAAAAATGTGGGAG
>JAFHKH010000776.1 GCA_016937595.1 Pseudomonas cedrina subsp. fulgida
TTTTTTTGTTCGTGGCCGCCGCGGTGTTTAGTTTCCTGCTCATGTATTTCAGCAAGCATGCCTATTTTGATTGCTTTAGCGCCGATTACATAAAATACGTAAAATCTTTCCTGGTTCGTAACGACATCGCTTCTGATAAGGACGCCGCGTTATGGGCGTTTTTTGGTCAGACCTCGATTATTTCTTTCATGCTTGCTTGGTGGTGCCCCAGCTTATATGTGTATGCGATCCGCCTGAGAAACAATCTTTCCAGCGATCAGGCCAAAGCTTTCATACACCACTTTCTTGTACCCAATCGACCTATGACCAAGCAATTGCTGGCCTCCATGAGGGATTCGAAAAGTCAGTACATGTTTTCGATGGACGACAGGAAGGTCTACGTCGGGCGTGTTTCCTCGGTCGGTGAGCCGCATGAGACTGGTGGTATGGACGAAGATTTTGAGATCGTTCCGATCATGAGCGGTTATCGTGATAAAGACACATTGAAGGTCACCTATACAACCGACTATTCCTCCGTTGTTGACGAGATGGCCGGCAAAGGGCGCCCCATTGGATTTACGATTCTTCTTTCTCAAGAAAATATCGTCTCGATGAGTCGATTCGAAGAGGAAATTTGGGAGCGGTTCAAGGTCAAGCAGGAAGAATTATCTAAACCGAAGAAAAATCTGATTGATCACTTGATCGAGTGGCTATCCAGTCTGAAGAAGTCCAGCTGACGATTTAATTCAAGTCACGGATGTTGGCGGTGAACTCATTGCGAGCGGCACTTGCCTGCCCGTTCCACAGGACCCATGGCGCATTTATCCCCCTCCCGTCACGCTTCGCTGATTTTGTTCACGCTGGATAAATGGC
>JAFHKH010000777.1 GCA_016937595.1 Pseudomonas cedrina subsp. fulgida
CCAGCTCCCACATTTGAACGGTGCCGTTTCCCCAGGCAGTCGCTTGCCCCTAGAATGCCGTTCCACTTCCTCTGGCATTTGGGGCATTCATGCACATCTCTTCCGGCCGCTGGGTCTATGGTTTTCTCCTGACCCTGCTGACCGCGCTGCTCTGGGGCATTCTGCCGATCAAGCTCAAGCAGGTCCTGCAAGTGCTGGACCCGATCACCGTCACCTGGTTTCGCCTGACGGTGGCCGGAGGTTGCCTGTTCGTCTACCTGGCGCTCACCAAGCGCCTGCCCAGCCGCAAGGTGCTGGGCCCCAAGGGCGGTTGGCTGGTGGGCATGGCCGTGTGCGGACTGGTGGGCAACTACGTGTTGTATCTGATCGGTCTGAAGCTGCTCAGCCCCGGCACCGCGCAGTTGGTGGTGCAGATGGGGCCGATCTTTCTGATGGTGGCCAGTGTGTTTGTGTTCAAGGAGCGTTTCAGCCTTGGGCAGGTGCTGGGGTTGCTGGTGCTGATGGTCGGGTTCGGCCTGTTCTTCAATCAACGCTTGCTGGAATTGCTCACCTCACTGGGCACCTATACCGCCGGGGTGCTGACGGTATTGCTGGCCACATCGATCTGGGTGTTCTACGCCCTGGGCCAGAAACAGTTGCTGACGGTGTGGAATTCGCTGCAAGTGATGATGGTGATCTACCTGTCTTGCGCCGTATTGCTCACGCCCTGGGCCCATCCCCTGGAGGCCTTGGACTTGAGCCCGCTGCAAGGCTGGCTGCTGCTGGCGTGCTGCATGAATACCCTGGTGGCCTATGGCGCCTTTGCCGAAGCACTCGCCCACTGGGAAGCCTCGCGGGTGAGTGCGACCTTGGCGCTTACGCCGCTGGTGACGTTTGTCGCGGTGGCCTTGGCGGCGTGGCTCTGGCCCGCCTACGTGCACGCCGAAGAGATCAACGCCCTGGGGTATTTCGGGGCGCTGATCGTGGTGCTGGGGTCGGCGATGGTCGCGTTGGCGCCGTCGTTGCTCGCCGGGCTCAAAGCCCGCGTTTACGCATGGCGTCCTAGGCGCCGAGCATGTCTTGCGGGCGGACCCACTGGTCGAACTCTGCGTCGGTCAGGTAGCCCAGTTGCAAGGCGGCCTCGCGAAGCGTGAGGCCTTCGGCATAGGCTTTCTTGGCGATCTCGGCGGACTTGTCGTAGCCGATATGCGGGTTGAGCGCTGTCACCAGCATCAGGCCACGTTCCAGGTGCGCGGCCATTTGTTCGGCGTCGGGCTCCAGACCTGCAATGCAATGTTCCTGGAAGTTGTTGCAGCCGTCGGCCAGCAAGCGGATCGACTCCAGCAAGTTGTGGATGATCACCGGCTTGTACACGTTCAACTGCAAATGACCCTGGCTGGCGGCCATGCCGATGGTCACGTCATTGCCCAGCACCTGGCAGGCCAGCATCGACAGCGCTTCGCACTGGGTAGGGTTGACCTTGCCGGGCATGATCGAGCTGCCCGGTTCGTTGGCCGGCAACTTCACCTCGGCCAACCCGGTGCGCGGGCCGGAGCCGAGCAGACGCAGGTCGTTGGCGATTTTCATCAGCGCGACGGCCAGGGTTTTCAACGCGCCGTGCAGGGTCACCAGCGGCTCGTGGCCGGAGAGGGCGGCGAACTTGTTTGGCGCCGTGACGAACGGCAAGCCCGACAGCGCCGCCAGCTCTGAGGCAATCGCTTCGCCAAACCCCTGCGGTGCGTTAAGCCCGGTGCCGACGCGGTACCGCCCTGGGCCAGCTCGCACACGGCGGGCAGGGCGCCACGGATCGCACGTTCGGCATAGTCGAGCTGGGCGATGAAGGCCGAGAGTTCCTGGCCAAAGGTGATCGGCGTGGCGTCCATCATGTGGGTGCGACCGGTTTTCACCAGCTTCATATGCCGCGCCGCCAGCTCGGCCAACCCCCCGGACAGTGTCGCGATGGCCGCAGCAAGCGCTCATGCACCGCCTGTACCGCCGCGATGCTCATGGCGGTGGGGAAGCAGTCATTGGAGCTCTGGGAACGGTTGACGTGATCGTTGGGGTGCACCGGGCTCTTGCCGCCGCGCGTGTTGCCCGCCAGTTCGTTGGCGCGGCCGGCGATCACTTCGTTGGCGTTCATGTTGCTCTGGGTGCCACTGCCGGTTTGCCACACCACCAGCGGGAATTGGTCGTCATGTTGGCCGGCCAGCACTTCGTCGGCAGCCTGTTCGATCAGGCGGGCGATGTCGGCGGGCAGGTCGCCATTGCGGTCGTTGACCCGTGCCGCGGCCTTCTTGATCAGGGCCAGGGCATGCAATACCGGCAGCGGCATGCGCTGTTCGCCGATGGCGAAGTTCACCAGCGAACGTTGGGTCTGGGCGCCCCAGTAAGCATCATCCGGGACGTGGACTTCTCCCAGGCTGTCGGTTTCGATACGGCTCATCGGGCACACTCCTTCAGGTTCGTTTGCGCAGTTTAGGCCCGGATTGGCCGAGTGGGTTCCCTTGACGTCGTTTTATCGGGCAAACCCTGCCCGATAAGCCTCGGGGTTGAGCGATAAGGTTTTTTAGGCGCAGAATGGGCGCCCCTGGGGTCTTACCTCGCCAGCTAGAAAGGAAACTCGATGACTCGTCTTCGTGCCATCTGTACCGCGGTTGCTCTGGTTTGCGCCAGCGGCCAAGTCTTTGCCGATACCGCCAGCCACAACGCCAGTGCCGAAGCCTTCCTGACCCTGGCCCATGCCGACAAGCTGGGCACCCCGGTGTACATGCAAGTGCAGCAAATGTTCGCCCAGCGTTTCGAACAGACCAAGGCGCCCGCCGCTAAGCAGTCCGTGCTCGACAGCTACCAGGCCAAGGCCAACGCCGCGCTGGACCAGGCCATCGGCTGGCCGAAGCTGAAGCCGGACATGGTCAAGCTCTACACCACCAACTTCAGCGAATCCGAGCTCAAGGACCTGGTTGCCTTCTACCAGTCGCCACTGGGCAAGAAAGTCCTGGAAAAAATGCCGCAACTGACCCAGCAATCGGCCCAGATGACCCAGGCCAAGCTGGAAAGCGCCGTGCCGGTGGTGAACAAGCTGTTGGAAGACATGACCAACGAGCTGGCCCCTAAAGCCGCCGCGCCGGCCAAGAAGAAGTAAGCAGTAATGACCATGCAACAGCGTATCGAAACGGCGCTTGCCGCCCTGGGTACCGAGCACCTGAGCGTGCTGGATGAAAGCCATATGCACAGCCGTGGGTTGCAGACCCACTTCAAGGCCGTGCTGGTCAGCCCGCAATTCGAGGGGCTCAACCGCGTCAAGCGCCATCAGAAGGTCTACGCCACCCTGGGTGACCTGATGGGCGAGTTTCATGCGCTGGCGCTGCATACCTACACGCCTGAAGAATGGGCGAAAATCGACGCAGCCCCGGCCTCGCCGACCTGCGCCGGCGGACACTGACGGGCATCCCTGTTAGAATCCGCAACGCGCCGCTCAGACGGCGCGTTTTTTTTGCATCCGGTTCACCCTTTGCGAGGGTAGCCACCTGGAGAGAACACCCATGACTCAACCGATTGTCGTGGCGGCACTGTATAAGTTCGTCACCCTCGAAGATTACGTCGCCCTGCGCGAGCCATTGCTGCAGGCGATGGTCGACAACGGCATCAAAGGCACTTTGCTGATCGCCGAAGAAGGCATCAACGGCACCGTTTCCGGCAGCCGCGAAGGCATTGATGGCCTGATGGCCTGGCTGAAGAAGGACCCACGCATGGTCGACATCGACCACAAGGAGTCCTACTGCGACGACCAGCCGTTCTACCGCACCAAGGTCAAGCTCAAGAAAGAGATCGTGACCCTGGGCGTCGAAGGCGTCGACCCGAACAAACAGGTCGGTACCTACGTCGAGCCCAAGGACTGGAACGCGCTGATCAACGACCCGCAAGTGCTGTTGATCGACACCCGCAACGACTACGAGGTGTCCATCGGTACCTTCGAAGGCGCGATCGACCCGAAAACCACCAGTTTTCGCGAATTTCCCGACTATATCAAAGCCAACTTCGACCCGGCCAGGCACAAGAAAGTCGCAATGTTCTGCACCGGTGGCATTCGCTGCGAGAAGGCCTCGAGCTACATGCTCAGCGAAGGCTTCGATGAGGTCTACCACCTCAAGGGCGGCATCCTGAAGTACCTCGAAGAGGTGCCTCTGGAAGAAACCAAATGGCAGGGCGACTGCTTTGTGTTCGACAACCGCGTAACGGTGCGCCACGACTTGAGCGAAGGCGACTACGATCAATGTCATGCCTGCCGCACACCGGTCAGCGTGGCAGACCGCGCGTCCGAGCACTACGTGGCTGGCATCAGTTGCCCGCATTGCTGGGATAAGCTGCCGGAGAAAACCCGTCGCAGTGCGATCGACCGGCAAAAGCAGATCGAGCTGGCCAAGGCCCGCAACATGCCGCACCCGATTGGCTTCAACTATAAGCAAACTTCTTCCGAGGCCTGAGCCATGTCCGCGCGCCTGCTCTATGTAATGGACCCGATGTGTTCCTGGTGCTGGGGGTTTGCCCCGTGGCCGAGGCGTTGGTGGCGCAGGCCCAGGCGGCCGGGGTGGAGTTGCACCTGGTGGTGGGTGGCTTGCGCACCGGCAGTGGCGCGGCGCTGGAACCGACGACTCGGCGCTATATCCTGGAGCATTGGCAGGCGGTCACCGAGGGCGACGGGCAGCCGTTCAAGCGTGAAGGCGCGCTGCCTGACGGGTTTGTCTACGACACGGAACCGGCGTGCCGCGCCATCGTCACGCACGCAGCCTGGCACCGGATTGTGCATGGACATTGCTGGGGCTGATCCAGCGCGCGTTCTATGTCGAAGGCCGCGATGTGACCCTCGCCAGCGTGCTGGTGGAGCTGGCCGAGCAGGCGGGCATCCCGCGTATCGAGTTTGCCG
>JAFHKH010000778.1 GCA_016937595.1 Pseudomonas cedrina subsp. fulgida
CCGCGCGCGCCACCGCTTCAATGCCTGGCGCGGCGTGCGCACCGATGCTGCCCTGGACACTGCGCTATGACCGATTCAACCTTTGCCCAATTGGCCATGTTCCGGGGTTGCCGCGTGGCGAGCCTGGTGCTCTGCGGCGTGCTGCTCAGTGCCTGCGCCATCGGCCCCGACTACACGCGCCCGCAAGTCGTCGAACCTGCGCAATTCAAGGAGGCCCAGGGCTGGCGCCAGGCCACGCCCAGCGACTCATTGGCCCGTGGCGCCTGGTGGGAGCTGTACGGCGACGGCAGCTCAACGAACTGGTACAGCGCCTGAACACCTCCAACCAGACCGTGGCCCAGGCCGAAGCGCGCTTTCGCCAGGCCCAGGCGCTGGTGCGCAGTTCCCGTGGTGCGTTTTACCCCACTGTCGACCTGAGCGCCGGCAAGACCCGCGCCAGCCAGGGCACCGGCAGCAGCAGCGCGAGCCTGAGCAGTTCCAGCAGCGGTATCCGCGACACCCTCAACGCACAGTTGGGCGTGAGCTGGGAGGCGGATATCTGGGGCAAATTGCGCCGTGGCCTGGAGGCCAACGAAGCCAGTGCGCAAGCCAGCTCGGCGGACCTGGCGGCGATGCGCCTGAGCCAACAGTCGGAGCTGGTGCAAAGCTACCTGCAGTTGCGCGTCATGGACGAACAGACCCGCTTGCTGCAAGCCACGCTGGAGGCCTATCAGCGCTCCCTGCAAATGACCCAGAACCAATACCGCGCCGGTATCTCCGGCAAGGACGCGGTGGCCCAGGCGCAAACCCAGCTCAAGACCACCCAGGCCAGCCTGATCGACTTGATCTGGCAGCGCGCCCAACTGGAAAATGCGATTGCGGTGCTGATCGGCGAAGCCCCGGCCAACTTCAACCTGGCGGTGAGCCAGAACATCCCGGCGCTGCCGCAGATTCCAGTGAGCCTGCCGTCGCAACTGCTCGAACGCCGCCCGGACATCGCCTCGGCCGAACGCTCGGTGATCGCCGCCACGCCAATATCGGCGTGGCCAAGGCGGCTTATTACCCGGACCTGAGCCTGAGCCTGGCCCGGGGCTATTCCAGCAGCACCTATGCCGACTGGATCAGCCTGCCGAACCGCTTCTGGTCGGTGGGGCCGAAGCTGGCCATGACCCTGTTCGACGGCGGCCAGCGTTCGGCG
>JAFHKH010000779.1 GCA_016937595.1 Pseudomonas cedrina subsp. fulgida
TGATCGCCGCCAACGCCAATATCGGCGTGGCCAAGGCGGCTTATTACCCGGACCTGAGCCTGAGCCTGGCCGGGGGCTATTCCAGCAGCACCTATGCCGACTGGATCAGCCTGCCGAACCGCTTCTGGTCGGTGGGGCCGAAGCTGGCCATGACCCTGTTCGACGGCGGCCAGCGTTCGGCGGAAGTCGACCGCAGCGTGGCCAGCTATGACGAGACCGTCGCCAAATACCGCCAGACCGTACTGGATGGTTTCCGCGAAGTGGAAAACTACATGGTGCAGCTCAAGGTGCTGGAGGATGAGGCGGTGGTCAGCAATGAAGCGCTCGACGCGGCCCGTGAGTCGTTGCGCCTGACCCAGAACCAGTACAAGGCCGGGCTGATCGGCTACCTGGACGTGGTCACCGTGCAAGCCACGGCCCTGAGTAACGAACGCAGCGTATTGACCCTGCTGCAGTCGCGCCTGGTGGCCAGTGTGCAGCTCATTGCTGCATTGGGCGGTGGCTGGGACGGGCAGACACCCATTGCCGAAAAAGACTGATCCGGCAAGGCTATATGGCGTGCCTGCGATAGCCACAGGTCTCTACACAACGTTCAAAGCCTGGCGAGTTCCCCTGTGG